>SKKD01000128.1 GCA_007121655.1 Desulfonatronovibrio sp.
CGTCTTTGCGGATTCTAAATCTCAACTGGCAGGGACTTACAAGAATCATTAACAGCAATAACGGCGAAGAATCAGTGCCCCGAAAGGGAGCTGAAACAATCCTGATATGGTTTGACCCCGGCAGGGAAAAAGCCAGGGCTCAACGTGCCACAAACCAGAACCTGCTTGCCTTGAAGATTGCCTCAGAGGGCCTGCACATCGGCCGCACCGCCCTGGAACACGGGGCGAATGTCGCCGGCATGCACCGGGCTATGGATCAGGCCCAGATCAAGGGGCTTATCCTTGGGCCTGAAACCCTGCTTGCCAGGGATCAAGGCATATTCAAGGTCCGGGAAAAGGCTTTTCAGAGATTCCTCCAGCCCGGGGTATTTACCCTGCAGTGGCATATCACTCAGGCCTGCGACCTGAACTGCAAGCATTGCTACGATCGCAGCTCCCGCAAACATATGCCTTTCGAGCAGGCGTTCACTGTTCTGGACGAACTGGAGCAGTTCTGCAGCTCCAAAAATGTCCGGGCAAAGGTAACCTTCACCGGTGGCAATCCCTTGCTGTATCCCCGGTTCAACGATCTATACCTGGAAACGGTCAGGCGGGGATTTCCCGTGAGTATTCTGGGCAATCCGGCTTCCAGACAGCGCATGGAAGAGCTGGCTGCGATTCAGACACCTTCCTTTTATCAGTTAAGCCTGGAAGGCCTGCCCGAGCACAACGATTTTGTCCGGCAACAGGGATACTTTGACAGGGTCATGGACTTTTTGCCCATTCTGAAGGATCTGGGCATAAGATCACAGATCATGCTCACCCTGACCAGAGAAAATATGGACCAGGTCCTGCCCCTGGGTGAAATCCTGCGGGGAAAAACTGATATCTTCACCTTCAACAGGCTGTCGGCAGTGGGTGAAGGGGCAAATCTGCTGATGCCCGACCCTGATGACTACCAGGCCTTTCTCAGGGAGTACATGCGCGAGACGGAAAAAAATCCGGTCCTGGGCCTCAAGGACAACCTGATCAATACCATCAGGGATGAAAACCGGTGCAAGCCTTTTGGGGGATGCACCGGGTTCGGTTGCGGAGCCGGGTTCAACTTCCTGACCCTGCTCTCGGACGGTGAAATCCATGCATGCCGCAAATTTCCCTCTTACATGGGAAATATTTTCCAGGAGGGATTGGTGCCGGTTTATGATTCCCCTGCCGGACGGAAGTACCGGGCCGGGAGCGCCTCCTGCCGGGGATGCTTACTTCTGCCTGCCTGCGGCGGCTGCCAGGCCGTGGTATACAGCAGAGGCCTGGATCCTTCCATGGACCGTGATCCTTATTGTTTTTACAAGGCAGCTCCCTGACAGGCCGCTGTCCCACGCAAATATGAGAGAACAGATCTGCTGATCCCGGAGATCTTCCACTTATACAGGTGCGGGATAAGCAGCATTGTCGCGCAATCAGCAAGGTATTTTTTTCATTACAATCATTCACCACAGCAACCAGCAGGAGAAAGAAATGTCCGGACTCACTGAAGCCTCGCACTGGACAGAGCTGAAAAAACATTATTCCAGAATCAGAGATATACATATGCGGGACATGTTCGCTGATGATCCGGGACGTTTTTCGGATTTTTCCATACATTCCGCAGGAATTTTTCTGGACTATTCCAAAAACAGAATTGATCGGCAGGCCATGAAACTTTTATTCGGCCTTGCCAGGGACACGGGCCTGGAGGGGAAAATCCAGGCCATGTTTTCCGGAGAAAAAATAAATACTACCGAGAAGAGAAGTGTCCTGCACATAGCTCTGCGCAACAGGTCCAACCGCCCCATCCTGGTTGACGGCCGTGATGTCATGCCGGATGTGAACCAGGTCCTGAACAGGATGCGCTCCTTTGTCCGGCGGGTCCGGCAGGGTTTATGGCTGGGCTGGACAGGCAAGCCTGTGCGCGATGTGGTCAACATCGGCATCGGGGGTTCTGATCTGGGTCCCAAAATGGTCACCAGAGCCCTGGCCCGGTTCAACAAATCCGGCCTGCGCGTGCATTTCGTATCAAATGTTGACCCTGCCCATCTGGAAAACACGCTGGCTGAACTGGATCCCCAGACAACTCTGTTCATAGTGGCCTCCAAGACCTTTAAAACACAGGAAACCATGTTCAATGCGGCAAGGGCTAAAGAGTGGTTTTTGCAAAGCGCGGGTGATAAGAAAAATATCTCCAAACATTTCGTAGCAGTATCTACAAATACGCCTGAGGTCCGGGAGTTCGGCATTGATCCCGAAAACATGTTCGGTTTCTGGAAGTGGGTGGGAGGAAGATACTCGTTATGGTCCGCCATTGGCCTGCCCATAGCCTTGTCCACAGGTATGGAGTCCTTTGAGCAGCTTTTGCAGGGGGCCCACGAAATGGACGAACACTTCCAAAACACTCCTCTGGAAAGAAATCTGCCCGTGATCATGGGGCTTCTGGGCATCTGGTACAATAATTTTTTTCAGGCTGAGAGCCATGCGCTCCTGCCTTACAGTCAGTATCTGGAAGATTTTCCCGCTTATATGCAGCAGGCGGAGATGGAAAGTAACGGCAAAAGGGTCACCCTGGATGGACAGGAAGTGGACTACGACACAGGACCGGTTATCTGGGGAGCTCCCGGGACCAATGGCCAGCATGCCTTTTTTCAACTCCTGCATCAGGGTACCAGACTGGTGCCCTGTGACTTCATCATTTTTGCCCGGCAGCCGGATCATGATTCCCCGCAGCACAGGCTTTTATTGGCCAATTATCTGGCACAGAGCCAGGCCCTGATGACAGGCAAGACACCTGCCGAAGTTAGACAGGAACTGCTGCAACAGGGGAAATCACCGGATGAGATTGAAGATATTTTGCCCCATAAAGTTTTTCCCGGCAACAGGCCCGCCAACTCCATTATGCTGACTGAATTGACTCCAGAGAGTCTTGGCTCGCTGATAGCTCTTTATGAACATAAGATCTTTGTGCAGGGAACAGTCTGGAATATTAATTCCTTTGATCAGTGGGGTGTGGAGCTGGGCAAAAAAATGGCCCAGGCCATCGAACCTGAGCTGGAAGACGACTCTGTAGTAAAAAGTCATGACGGTTCTACCAATGGGCTGATAAATACATGGAAGAACATGTGCCGGAGCTGAAGGTCAAGGCTTTTAATCAGTCTGTCAACCTTACAGGTTCCTGATCTGAGCGATCTTCACTTCCTCCCGGACATTATTAAAATGATCAGTTAAGAGGAGTAAATTTAAATGATTCTTGTAATTCATTCCAGCCCGCAGGAAAACGGCAACCTTGAAAGAATGGCAATAAAAACAGCCATTTCATGCGGTCATGAATACGAACTGATCAGGTTGTCGGATTTGACCATCTCTTCATGCACCGGCTGCGCAAAGTGCGCCGCAACCAAGCGATGCATTCAAAAAGACGATATGCGCTTTCTTTATCCAAAGCTCGAAAAAGCTGACGGTCTTATCCTGGGCGGAGCCAACTACAACGGCCGGGTCAACTCCATAGCCCATGTATTCATGGAACGATTGTTTCCCCTTTATCATCAGGAGCCGGTCTTCAGAGACATGCCCGCTGCGATTGTGGCCACGGGAAGTGAAGAGCCGGAAAAAGCAGCCCTGGACATGGCCGGATACCTCAGGGATATATATTTCTTTGATGTGGTTGGCATGGCCCTTTTCACTTCAGACACGCCTCCATGCTTTTCATGCGGAAAGGGAACAGAATGTCCTGTGGGCATACCCGCTCTTAAATGGTCCCAAAATGATTTTAAGGCGTTCAACAGAGTCAAAAAAGAAATGTTCCAACAGTTCGAAGACAACCCCGATATTATAATGGCTTGTACCCGCCTGGGCAAAACCCTGGCCAGATCCATCTCGGGCGAATGGACAAGGCCCAGGTCGGGTGGAGGATTTTATCTGCCCGCCTCCGGATAGAAAGCCTTGCGCCCGCCTTTTAGTTTTTTACTGCGCACAAGCTGCAAAATCTTCAAAGACATCAACCATTAAATTTGCCTTTAAATGGAGAACGTTTAACATGCCGGCTTTAATAATTTTTTTGATCCTGGTTATTTTGACCTCCATGTTCGGGGCTGTCTTCAGGCCCGGACCCTGGTATGATGAACTTATCAAGCCCGCCCTGACCCCTCCCGGCTGGATATTCACACCGGTCTGGCTGACCCTTTACCTGATGATTGCCGTTTCCGGATGGCTGATATGGAAAAAAACGTACAGCCTGAAAAATCCGGCCATGATCTGCTGGGGAATCCAGCTTGTTTTCAACGCTCTCTGGTCATGGTTGTTTTTTGGACTGCAAAGACCCGGCCTGGCATTGATCGACATTACAATTTTGCTGATCATTATAATTGGATTTATCCGCTATGCCTGGCCGGTCAGCAGGGCTTCATCAATGCTGTTTGTACCGTACGCCCTATGGGTTGGTTTTGCGGCCTATCTCAACCTGGGCATTATAGTCCTTAACTGACAGGATAAACTTTTTTTAAAAAAATTATCTCAGTATCCCAGTGAAAAATTGTCCTTCAACAAACAGCGTCCTTCTAAAGGTTCAGCCAGGGAACAAATGGCTTTTATTTGAAAATCCCCTTGAAGTATTCGAAGTTTATCGCCCTTCGAAGCTGCATAATGCTCTTTACATGATCGATGACCGGGTCGATTCAGAAGGTTTGTACGCGGCAGGTTTTCTCTCTTACGAGGCAGGAGCGGCCTTTGATGATGCCCTGAAAGTTAAATCCGGCAATGACTTTCCACTGCTCTGGTTTGGGCTGTACAAATCCGCCACGGAAACAGGAATTATTTCTGAGTCTGAAGAAGACATCCCGAAACTCAACTGGATTCCTGAACTGAATTACAGCAGGTACCTGGAAGATCTCCGGGCGATTAAAAAAAATATAGAAAAGGGTGACACCTATCAGGTCAACTATACTTTCCGTCTGAGATCGGATTTTAAATCTGATCCCTGGCCGTTTTTCAACATCCTTGCCCTTAATCACGATCCTCCCTATGCCGCTTTTGTAAACACGGTTAATTATTCAGTCTGCAGCTTTTCTCCGGAACTTTTTTTCAGGATGGACCGGGAGATCCTGTTATCCAGGCCCATGAAGGGCACACTTCCAAGAAAATGCCCGGCTCTGGATGATCAGATGCAAAGCTTAATCTTGAAAAGGTGTCCAAAGAGCAGAGCCGAGAATGTCATGATCACGGATATGGTCCGAAACGATCTGGCCCGCGTCGCTGACCCGGGAAGCGTTGAGGTGACTCGCCTCTTTGACGCTGAAAAGTATCCCACGCTCTGGCAGATGACTTCGGAGGTCAGATGCCGGACAAGAGCCCGGATCCAGCCTGTCCTGAGGGCCTTGTTTCCTCCTTCTTCCATAACCGGAGCCCCCAAGGCTTCAACCATGAATATAATTTCCAGCCTGGAGATTTCTCCCAGGCGCATATACACGGGCACTATCGGGTATCTGGGACCAAACCGCCAGAGTCAGTTTAACGTGGCCATAAGGACGGTGCTGGTGGACAAAGGCGCTGAAAGAGCCGAATACGGGGTGGGAGGAGGAATTGTCTGGGATTCGACACCCCGGGGTGAATGGGATGAATGCGCAACCAAGGCGAAATCCCTGCACAGGCAAAACCCTTCTTTTTCTCTTCTGGAGACCATGCTCTGGACACCGGAAGAAGGCTATCACCTGCTCCCGGCTCATCTGGACAGGCTTAAGTCCTCAGCCGGGTACTTTGATTTTATGATTGATATCCGGGAGATAAAATGGAGGCTGGATGAATTTTCCCGCGATCTTTCTTCTGCATGCTGGAAGGTCAGGCTTCTGGCCGACAGGAAGGGGCGGATCAATATAGAAAAAATGGCCCTCGATCCCTTGCCTGAGCCGGTCAGCCTGAGCCTGGCCCAAAAGCCCGTGGACCGCGCAAATCCTTTTTTATTCCATAAAACAACCTTCAGGGAAATCTACAATAGCGCGTTGCCCGAGAATTCCGGGGCGGACAGCGTAATACTCTGGAACGAACAAGGTCAGGTGACCGAATCAACAACAGCCAACATCACGTTGGCAATTGACGGAGACCTTTACACTCCTCCTGTCAGGTGCGGTCTTCTGGCAGGGACTTACAGGCGGTATTTGCTTGGTTGCGGAATGATCCGGGAGAAAATCATCCTGAAGGAAGACCTGAAGGCCTGCCCTGATATTTTTCTGATTAATTCCGTTCGGGGGTTTATTCCCGCGCAAATGGTTTAAGAGAAGTTCAATGTTCAACGTTCAATGTTCAATCACGCACAGCGTGTGACGAAACGGGTTCAAGGGTTTAACATTCAGAAACTGTAATTACGTTGTAATTCCGGCCCTGCTCGAAATTGTAATCATTCCCACTTGCCCGGCACAGATCCCTTACCTGCTGGTTAGATACTCGCCGTAACCCTCCTGTTCCATTCTTTCCTTTGGAATAAACTTAAGCGCTGCCGAATTTATGCAGTACCTGAGACCTGAACAGA
>SKKD01000173.1 GCA_007121655.1 Desulfonatronovibrio sp.
GAGGTCTTCAGATAAATCAACGGATTCAATCTTCCACTAATCCGGTATAATTTACTTTTGCCGCACAGATTGCTACTGTCGCTTCGCTCCCTCGCAATTGATAGATGAAGCTTGCCCCGGGCTATGACACTCTTAAAGACCAGAGAAAAAAAATCTTACCTCGCAATAACAGGTCAAGCGTGACCTGGACTTATGACTATCAGGTGCAGTCGCGAGGGAGTCTTCTTATAACAGCCGGTTTCTGTCCCGGAGTTTTTCCAGGGTTGAGCGTGTGTCGATCCCAAGCTCCGCGCTCAGAGGGCAAACGCGGGTTATGGCGCTTTCGATCAGAGCCACTCCGGCCATCATGGACAGCAGGCCCAGAGGGCGGCCTTTCCGTCCTTCCAGGCAAAAATAACCCAGACTTAGTAAGGCAGGCCCCAGCACCCCTCTAACAGTTCGATCTTTACTTCCCATGTTCTCATGCATAACTAACCTCCCCATTGGAACTATTATCATTTTAAATTAAACAGGAACAGAGAGGCTGGCAAGAAGGGAAGTTAGAAGGGGCCGTGGCGGCTTGAAGCCGGGTAAATGATCATTCAAATGTAAATTATATTAATGGGTAAATCATTGGAGCAGGCGGCTTAATAAGGCCAGGCATTACGAAAGCTTTCTTCCTTTGTGCCGCTGATTGTAGATCAACAAGCGGATTTTTCATCCAGGCTCAACCCGGTATAAAGCTCCGTCGGGTTCATCGCTGAGGATGTAGATATTTCCGTCCGGACCCTGCCGGACGTCACGGATGCGTCCGAGCTCTTTTACAAAAAGTTCTTCAGCATGAATCACCTCCTGGTCTTCAATCAGAAGGCGCAGAATTCGTTCCGAGGGGAGGCCGCCTACAAGCAGGTTGCCTTCCCATGCATCGAAATTCCCCCTGACCACGGTCAACCCCGAAGGAGCCAGAGTAGGCAGGAACTCGAACACAGGATTGACCATATCCGGATGGTCGCGTGTTTGGGCATCGGGAAAAGGACCTTCCGTACCATAATCCAGGCCCAGGGTCTGCACCGGCCAGCCATAGTTATTTCCCGGCTCAATCAGGTTCAGTTCGTCGCCGCCCCTGGGGCCGTGTTCGGCAACCCAGATTTCCCCGGTTTCCGGATGCAGGGTGATCGCCTGAATATTGCGATGACCGTAGGTATAGATCTCCGGCAGATACCCGTCCTGATCCACAAAAGGATTGTCCTCCGGTATGCTGCCGTCATCATTGAGGCGGACTATGCTGCCGGAATGATCCAGTGTATCCTGAGCCCTGGGGGGTTCCAATCCACGGTCGCCGATGGTCATCAGCAGGGTTCCGTCGTCCAGAAACAGAATTCTTGATCCATAGTGCCGGCCGGGTTCGGTATAGGTGTTGGATTCGAACAGAAGCTCCGCATCCAGCAGTGTATCACCATCCAGCCGGGCCCGCATCAGGGCCGGAACAGTTGCTTCGGCATCTCCCCGGGAATAGGTCATATAGATCCAGCCGTTGTTTTCGTAATCCGGATGGACGACAAGATCGAGCATACCTCCCTGGTTTTCGGAGTAGAGATCATCCGGCACTCCCGCGACCCTGGTTTTATTGCCATTTTCGATCAGCTGGATCCGGCCCGGTCGTTCACTCACCAGCATTCGACCATCCTCCAGGAAAGCAACCGCCCAGGGATGCTCCAGATTGCCGACTTGCTTAATAAGCGTTACGGGCTGATACTGGGTTGAAATTTCGCGGACTTCTTCTTCAGCCTGGAGGACTGATCCCATTCCAATAACGATAAAAATCGCCGATATGATCACTAATCCGTACTTCATGACAAGCCTTCCCGGGATTTGAATTAAAAACTTATCAGACCCGGGTTGCAGCTGTAAACTTGTCAGACGGCTTCAGCGGTCCGCCCCGGGCATGATTTCCTGAAGTGGTCATCACTGTTTTAAACTATCAATATCCAGCTCCTGCCTTCAGTCAAGCAACCCGCATGATTTCATTGTCCATATCCTGATTTAGTCCCGGCAGGCCGGCACAGCAGGAATTGTCACAGGCTTTCGGCTCCTCCGCGTTCAGTGGGAGGATCCAAAGCTTGTTTCAGGCCTGGAAAAAATCACCATTTCCTCACTGTTACAATCGTCTTTTTTTATCTTAATGATGTAAGAAAGCATTAAAAAAGAAAAAGCAGGAAAATAAAGATCATTCCAGAGGATAATTACCCTCGGGGAGAAGACCGTGAAAACAATGTTCAGACTTGAAGCAATTGAACCGAACCTGAGGCTGGTGATCGATGGCAGGGTCATTGAAGAACTTTGTCTCAGTATCTCCAGGCACGGCCAGCGTGAACCAATTCTGATCCACCAGCAGAACATGAGTTTTAAAATCACAGACGGAGAAAAAAGGTGGAGGGCGATCAAAAAAAATGGTCAGCCGACCATTATTGCGGAGCTGGAAAAGTGAAACCGCCTGTCCGTGGCCGGGATTTATCCATTCGGAGAATCCATGAGATACAAGGAGAGCGGCCATGCATATAGTCTGTTGTCTGAAGCAGGTTCCTGATACAGCCGACGTGAAGATTGATCCGGAAACCAATACTCTGGTCAGGGAAGGCCTTGAATCCATTCTCAATCCCTATGATCTTGTAGCCGTGGAAATGGCTGTGCGCCTGAAAGAAAAGCATGGAGGAAGGATCAGTGCCTTATGCATGGGTCCCCCCCAGGCGCAAAGTGTTCTGCGCCAGGCCATGTCTCTGGGCGCGGATGCCGGCATACTTCTTTCCGACCGGGCCTTTGCAGGGGCCGATACTCTGGCTACCAGCTACACACTGGCTCAGGCGGTGTTGATCCTGAACCGGAAAACTCCGGTCAACCTGATTATCTGCGGAAAACAGGCCATAGACGGAGATACCGCCCAGACCGGCCCAGGTTTGGCCACAAGGCTGGATTATACGCAACTTACCTATGTAACCGCAGTGGAGTCTTTTGATCCCAAAAATAAACTTATCCGGATAAAGCGCAGGATAGAAGAAGGACAGGAAATCCTGGAAGCAGAACTGCCTGCCTTGCTCACCGTGGAACTGGAGTCGGCCAGACCGCGCAGGGCTTCGCTGCCGGAACTGATTGCCTCCATGCGCAAGGATATCGAGGTTTGGGACAAAAAGAAAATTGAAGGAGATGCAAATCAACTGGGCATAAAAGGTTCACCCACCTGGGTCAGGAAAATGGGAGCCCCGCCTCCCAGGACCAGCGGTCCACGTTTTGAGGCTGCAAAAGGTTTGCGGGAAGCTGTGGACCAGAGTCTGGACATTATCTTTGCAGACGGCTTCATGGCTGAAGAACTGGGTATTCCAACAGGTGTTCATCATGGCAAAGACTCCCGCGGGAATTGAAATTCCGGAAATCATTCCGGATAAATGCATCGGCTGTCAGATCTGCATTTCCAAGTGTCCGGTGGAGGCAATAAAACTTACACCCGATGGAAAGGCATGGATTGATCCCGAGATCTGCGAAGGCTGCGGACAATGCGCAGAGGTTTGTCCGGTTGAAGCAGTGGACCTTGACAGGACCGAAAGAATAAAAGCCGGGAAAAGGTTGCGGGACAAACCTTTCACGCCTGTTTCAGGACAGGTTGTTTCCGTCTATATAGAGATACGGAATGGGAAGGCGGCGGATGTTTCCTGGGAACTGGTGGGCAAGGCACGAGAGCTGGCAGACAAACTTGAGGCCAGGCTGGCAGCTTTTGTGCTGGGATCGGATGTCGAAGAATTTTGCGCCCGGGCAGGTTCCCTGGGCTGCGATGAAGTTCATCTCCTGGAACACGACACCCTGAAAAGATATGTTTCAAGCCTGTATGGACATGCCCTGAGCGAGCTGGCGCATAAGGTCCAGCCTGAGATTCTGCTCATGGGAGCCACCAGCCATGGCAGGGATCTGGCGGGAGTAGTGGCCACTCATCTGAAGACAGGGCTTACGGCGGACTGCACCGGCCTGGACATCGAGGAAGATTCGGGACTGCTGCTGATGACCAGGCCTACTTTCGGCGGAAATATCATGGCTACCATTTTCTGTGAAAACCACCGGCCTCAGATGTCCACGGTAAGACCAAAAGTGTTTCCCATGCCCGGTCTGAACGAGAAGAAATGGAAACTTATCCGCCATGCCTGGAGACCGCCGGAAAGCTCAGTGCCGGAACTGATCGCTTTTATCGAGGATAAGTCTCTCCTGGGTATAGACATCACCGAGTATCCGGTTCTGATCGTAGCCGGGAAAGGGGCCTGTTCAAAAGATTCCTTTCCATTGCTTGAAGAACTGGCGGGATTGCTGGGAGGAGTGGTGGCCTGCTCCAGGCCGGTAGTCGAATCAGGGCTCATGCCCTACGAACGTCAGGTGGGGCAGACCGGAAAGACAGTAGCTCCAAAACTGTACATAGGAGTGGGAGTTTCCGGAGCCATTCAGCACAGGGTTGCTATACAGGGTGCCGAGCGGATCCTGGCCGTGAACAACGATCCGGATGCGCCAATTTTTCAGGTCGCCGACGCCGGGATTGTCGGGGATTACGCACAGGTTCTGCCCGAACTTATTTCCAGGCTGAAAGCAAAGGTCAAAAATCATGAGTGAGTGCTGCGATGTAGTCATAGTCGGAGCAGGTCCTGCCGGAATCTCCGCCGCCTGCATACTTGCCGACCACGGGGTGGAAACAATCGTTCTTGAAAGAGGGGAATTTCCCGGATCCAAAAACATGTCCGGGGGAGTGCTTTACGGCCATGATCTGGCCAGGATTATTCCTGATTTTGCCGAACGTAACTGTCCCATTGAACGCAACATAGTGGAATCCAGGATCTGGTTCACTTCAAAAGAAGGTGGATACAGCCTGGCCTACAGAGACCGTATTTTTGAGGAACAAAGGCGCCACAACGTCTTTACGGTCGGCAGGGCCAGATTCGACCGCTGGTTCGCGGAACAGGCCGGTCAGAAGGGAGTTTTGGTAGTCTGCGGAACAGTAGTTACCGATCTTTTAAAAGATGAGTCCGGAAAGGTGCGCGGAGTACGAACTGATCGGGAGCAGGGTGAGCTGGAGGCCAAGGTTGTCCTGCTGGCGGATGGGATCAACTCCCTGCTTGCCGCCAAAACAGGTTTTCGACCCGAGCCTGACCCGGAGCATGTGGCCCTTGCAGTTAAAGAGATAATCGGGCTGCCCGAGGAAACCATCAGCGAGCGGTTTAATGTGGCTCCTGAAGACGGGGTGAGCATAGAGATCCTTGGGTCAGTAACCCGGGGAATGAACGGAGTGGGAGTCTTGTATACCAACAAAAACAGCCTTTCTCTGGTAATAGGGGGCAACCTTAAGGATTTTGCCAGGCTCAGGCTCAAACCCTATGAGCTGATAGAGGACTTCAAGACACATCCCATGGTCGCCCCGTTGATCAAGGGCGGCAAGCCCAGGGAATACCTTGCTCACTGGCTGCCTGAGGGCGGATATGATCATGTGCCTCGTCTTTACGGCGATGGTTACCTGATAGCCGGCGATTCAGGCATGCTTTTCAATGCCCTGCACCGGGAAGGATCAAACATGGCCATGGTTTCGGGAAAGATCGCTGCTGAAACCATTATTCAGGCGATACAGAAATCCGATTTCAGTTCGGAAAGTCTTGGGGTGTACGCGCAGAGGTTAAAAGATTCTTTCATTATGAAGGATCTGAAAAAATATAGAAGATTTCCCGGTTTTCTGCAGAAGCACGAGGATATATTCAATACCCTCCCCGATTCTCTGAGCATGGCTGCCAGAGACATGCTCACGGTGGACGGGGTGGACAAGAAAACCAAACAGTCAAGATCCTGGAAGATGATCAGGAGTAAAACATCCCGGTTAAGACTGCTGCGCATTCTGTTCAATGCCTGGAGGAGCGTGAAGTGATGGCCATTGAAGACAAGTTGTTTCTTGATCGGTTTAATGTGGATGAAGTTCCGCATCTGGAAATCATCAATACTGACCTTTGTCTCAAGGATTGCCGGGATCAGCCCTGCCTCTATCTTTGCCCGGCCAGGGTCTATACCCGCGAAGAAGACGGCCGGATCAATGTCGCCTATGAAGGGTGCCTGGAATGCGGCTCATGCCGCATAGGATGCCCGGAAATGAATATAGAATGGAATTTTCCCAGAGGCGGTTACGGGGTGCGGCACAAGTTCGGATGACAACACGAGACCCGGCAGCGAGGGCTGATAAAGGCGGAAAAGCCGGTGCCGGGTCATGGATTATATTTTTAATCTCCTTAACAACTGAGCGTTAATCGTGACCACCACAGTGCTGGCAGACATGAGAATGGCCCCTGCCGCGGGAATAAGCAGAATTCCCGCCCAGGCCAGAACGCCCGCGGCGAGGGGAATGGCCACAATGTTATAGCCTGCCGCAAACCAGAGGTTTTGAATCATTTTGCGATTACTGGCCCTGCTCAGGGTAATGATTCTCGTCACATCCC
>SKKD01000059.1 GCA_007121655.1 Desulfonatronovibrio sp.
ATGATCATTCCAGCTAAAAAGATGATAAACAAGGATGCTGCAAATAATTTTCTAACGTATATCATATCTATCCTTTTTGATTACCAATAGAACTTTTTCAAAATTGTTTAAAAGGTTAATCATCCCGGGCAAGAATGATCGTATAGTATCTTCCTTTACCCCATAAAAGCCTTGAACTTTTAAGATGCCAGATCGTGCAGATTGAAATCAATTATCAGGGTTCTTGTTTCTACGCTTGGGGGCGCGGGCAACTGTCCTGTATCTTCGATGGCCCTGAGGGCTGAATGATCAAAGTCATCCCGGCCCGAAGTTCTTAATACTCTTGAATTTGTTATCCTGCCGGTGGGATCTATTTTCACCTCGACCGTGGCAACCAGATTCTGAGTACCGCCTATCCTTGCAAACCTCCAGTTTCTCTTAATATGCTCCTCGACTATGGCCGAATATACCTCGAGCAGACCTGCCGGTTTTCTGGGGGCCTGACCTTTTGTGGATTCTTGTACATCTTTTCTTAAGGCTGCCAGCTCCTGAGCCATTATTTCCTCGGGAGTAGGCTTTTTCTCTTTTGGAGGTTCGGGTTTTGGTTCCGGCTTAGGTTCAGGCTTTGGCTCGGGCTTAGGCTCGGGCTTAGGCTCGGGCTTAGGCTCGGGCTTAGGTTCAGGTTTAGGCTCGGGCTTAACAGGTATTTCCACCACAGGTTCTGGTGGAGGAGGAGGAGGAGGCGCCGGCGGCTCCGGAGCCTGAGGTTCAGGAGTCTGAGGAGCAGGTTCCGGTTGCGGCTGAGCCATGTAGACCAGTTCCACCATGTGGACCTCTCTGCTCAGGTCTATGGGTATGGGTCTGTTGATTCCGGTGTATGTGGCCGAAAAAACAATAATTATCAGGTGCAGGACAAATGATGTCAGGAAGGCTCTAAACTGCATGAAAATCAGTCCGCCTCAGGTTCAGCCACAACACCCAGCCTGTCTATGCCGGCTTCTTTAACTCTGGACATTACTTTTACTACCAGGCCGTAAGGCACAACCTCATCAGCCCTCAGGTAAACCAGCCTGTCCCTGCCTTGAAGCATTCGGTCCAGGTGTCCGGCAATGTCTCGGATATCTACCTCGTATTCATCAATATGTATTTTGCTTTCCCGGTCAATATTGATGACCAGGTTATCATGATCCTCAGGCAGGTTCTCAACCGTTGAAGTCTGGGGAAGATCCACCTCGATTCCCTGAGTCAGCATGGGTGCGGTGATCATGAAAATGATAAGCAGGACCAGCATGACGTCCACAATGGGCGTAACATTGGTCTGTGTTACAAAGCCTTTTCCCAAAGGATCAAAATCCACGGCTAATCCTCTATTTCTTCTCCATCCACGGAAGTTCACGCTGGGCTCTGTTCAAAAAAGAACCGGCGAAATCAATCAGATCCGATTGGATGGTGTTTAAACGTTCCCACAGAATATTGTAGAAAATAGTGGCTGGAATCGCCACCACCAGCCCGAAGGCCGTGGTGATCAGGGCTTCGGAAATACCGGGAGCCACAGTAGCCAGAGTTGCTCCCCGCTGCACGCCGATGGAATGAAAGGAATTCATGATCCCCCATACAGTACCCAGAAGGCCGATGAGCAGGGCGGAATTAGCGCAGATAGCCAGGAAGGACAGTGATGCGGAGAGCTTCTTCAGGTGAGCGCTTACACCCTGCCTGAGCACCCTGCGCACGTTATCCTCGGCTATCCTGAACTTGACGCTGGCCGAAAGCTGGCTCTGTTCAAGCTTCTGAATTTCCTTGATGGCGGCAAGCCCGATTGAATAAAGAGGAGACTGGGCGCTTAGCCTTGAAGCCTTCATTGCTTCGGCCAGGTCCGCTGCCCGCTCAAAATTTTCAATCTGGTCCTGAACAAGAGCCCTGAAACGTCTGTAGGAAATGAACTTGGAAATAATTATCGTCCAGCAGGAAAGCGACATCCCCAAAAGGACCAGCATTATAATCTGGTTCAGCAGAGAGGACTGAATCAGCATGGACCAGAGCCCCTGCTCGGTCATAAAAATATTCATATTGATTTAACCTTATTTTGTGAACGTCTGGATAAGATGTATTTCAGAAGAAGTTTAATTCATCAACAATCCGCGGTAAAGCGATTTCTGCGGGCATATCCAGTTTCAGATCTGAATATTCGTCATAGGCAGTTGAACCCAGATTTATCTCAATTATTTTTCCACCGCGCCTTTTAACCCACTGGGGCAATATATTGGCAGGGGCGACTTCCCCCGAGGTGCCCACTATCAGAACAAGGTCAGCTTTTTCAGCCATTTCCTGACTTCTGACCATGGCCGGCTCTGGAATTTGCTCCCCGAAAAAGACGACTGAAGGCCTGATTATTACCCCGCAATCATTACAAAACCATGGAATATCCTTCATGGTTAATCCCAGAGCTGTAGACAGCTCAAAGTCTTTTTTACATTTATTGCAATAAAATGATCCGCACCCTCCATGAAATTCAATAACTTCTTTTGAACCTGCCGCCTGGTGCAGATTGTCGATATTCTGGGTGATGATTGATTTAAGGATCGCCATTTTCTCCAATCTGACCAGAGCCATATGGGCAGGATTGGGTCTGGCCGAAGCAAACATGTTCAGAGCTTCAAATAAAAACTCCCACACTCCAGCCGGATTGTTGCGAAGAGCCCACTCTGAACAGACCGACTGAGGATCAAACCTGGACCACAGGCCTCCGGGACTTCGAAAATCCGGAATGCCGCTTGGCACTGAGATTCCGGCACCAGTCATGGCAATGGCAAAGTTGGATTCTTTTAACGTCTTTGCTGCTGAAACGCAAAGGTCAATCCGGGCATTGTTCATGTTTTCTCCGATAAATAAGGAGGAGGGCCGATACTGATTGCTTCATCACTTTCATCTGGCTTCTGACGTTAGGCTTCTGATTTTCTGCCTGCCGAATGTAACCTGATTTCCATCTTCTGAAGTCTGATCACTTTCTACTGAACTCACTCCTCTGAAGACCTGCTCTTATCCCGGCAATAACATCCACTGAGTTTTGCTCCGCCTGAACATATTCCGATACACTCATTCCTGCGCCTATCGCGACATTTCTGCGGAAATCTTTCCCAACCAGGTCTTCCGGAGCGTGGGCGTCATTGTTGATGAGCAGTCTGGCCCCGTGCTCTCTCGCCAGATTCAGGACATGGCCGTTGGTCAGACTGTGGCCTTTTCTGGTTGTTATCTCCAGGCATACGTTTTTTTGGGCGGCCAAAGCTGCATCCTGGGCTGTAATAAGCCCCGGGTGGGCCAGGATATCAACCCCCCCCATGATTGCCGCGTGATTGGTTCCGGTTGCCACGGGTTCGACTATTGTTTCTCCATGAACCAGAACAATCTGGGCTCCAAGATCTCTTGCCTTCTTCACCAGGTCCGGAATCAGAGGCGGTGGGACATGGGTCAGCTCAACCCCGGCCAGCAATTCAATTTCCTGGTACAGTGAATACTCGTTAACTATTTTAAGCAGACTCTTAAGAATATGCTCAATATTTGAATGATCGGCATGATCGGTAAAAGCCATGGCCTGGTATCCGGCTGTCCTGGCCCTCCTGGCCAGTTCAGCCGGAATAAGCTCACCATCGCTGTAAACAGTATGCATGTGCAGGTCTATCAAGATTTTACTCCAGTTATTCTATCGTGGTTCTCAGCAATATCCCTACATTTTGTATTTGATATCATCGACCCTGTATTTCTCAAGAATTTCCGTCCATTTTTTACCTTCCTCGTCATTCAATACCACCTGATATTCGCCGTCCTGTTCTTTCATGACCTTTTCGAGAACTTCCTCGTTAACCAGGATGGTCACCTTGGCTCGAACAGCCATGGCTATGGCATCCGATGGTCTGCTGTCAATGCGTAGTTCCGCATCATTATGATTCATGACCAATATGGCGTAATAAGTTGAGTCCTTGAGTTCGCTGATTTCGATGTGAATGAGTTTTGCGCCGAGCTTGGTAATGGTGTCCAGAAAGAGATCATGCGTCATGGGCCGGGGCATGGTCATGCCTTTTAGAGGCATGGATATAGACATGGCCTCCAGGGCTCCGATCCAGATGGGCAGGATGTACTTGTCTTCCTTGTCTTTGAGAATTACCAGGGGCATGTTGGTTTTCTCGTCCATTGCCAGGCCGAAAATTTCCATTTTAATCATCATATCACCACCTTTCCCTCCAGGGAATGTTTTTTGGACCGGGTGAAAATTACTTTAAAAATCCTGCCTGTAAAATCTTCCCGGGTTTTAAACTCGATATTAACTATCCGACCGCCGCTGTCTCTTCCTTTCCAGGACCATACGTCCGGCCTTTGCCTTTTGCTGGGGCCTTCAATTAGAACCTGGTCTGTAGTGCCGACTCTTTGCGATAATTTTTTCAAAGTCCATTCTTCCTGCAATTTTTGCAGGATGTCCAGTCTGAGGGACTTGATTTCTTCTGAAATCTTCGGCGCCATAAGTTCTGCACGAACACCGGGGCGATCCGAATATTTAAAGGAAAAGCTGGAATCAAATCCCACCATATTCATGATATCCAGGGTTTCTTGAAAATCAGTATCTGTTTCACCCGGAAAACCTACTATAAGATCCGTGGTCAGGGTGATTTCCGAACACGCATCCCTTAATCCTGTCACCAGCTCCAGATATCTTTCCCTGGTGTACTTTCGCCCCATTTCCATCAGTATTTTATTTGAACCGGACTGCAAGGGCAGATGAAGGTGTGGACACAGAGTTTCCAGTTCACCAAAGGCCTTTACCGCTTCCGGACTCATGTCCTTGGGATGGGAAGTGGTAAAACGAAGCCGTTTTAAGCCCGTCAGGCGGTTTATTTCCCTGAGCAACCGGACAAAATTTATTTCAAGTCCCTGTTTATCCAGACCGTAACTGTTAACGTTTTGCCCAAGCAAAGTAATCTCTTTGACGCCTAGAGAAATAAGCTGCCGGCATTCTTTGATGACGTCTTCGGAAGGTCTGGACTTTTGTCTGCCCCGGGTAAAGGGAACCACGCAATAGGCACAGAAATTATCACATCCCTGCATAATATTGACAAAAGCCTGGGGCGGCATTTTGTCCGGCCAGTTTTCACCTCTTTCCGGATAATAATCCTCAAAATCCAACAGGCTGATCTTTAATCGAAGTTCGTGCTCCAGCCTTTGCAATGCCCGGGGAACCATAGCGAGGCCGTCAGGCCCGAAAACCAGACGGACAAAGGGGAACCGTTCAAAAAAACCCTTGCCCACCTGTTGTGCTACGCAGCCGCCTACACAGGCAAAAACTGAAGATTTCTTTTCGTGGAAGGCATTGAGCCGCCCAAGGAGACTGTATACCTTTTGTTCAGGTTTTTCCCGAACACTGCAAGTGTTGATTATAAAAAAATCAGCCTCCCCTTCAATGAATGTTTTTTCAAAGCCCAGAGAATTCAGGGAACGATCAAGCCAGTCAGAATCTGAGACGTTCATCTGACAACCAAAAGTCTGCATATGATATTTCATTTAAAAAACCTGTTGAAAAAGCCCGACTATTCAGGAAGTAAAAAACAAGTCATGGCGTGCCGATGGGGATTTTTTCAACCTGATAAAAATCTAAATCCGTCAGGGATAAGAGTCAATCGGCTGCTAAATTATTAAGAATAAATTTCATGGCTCTGTTCACTGCCTCATCCAGTGACAGTTTGTCGTTTTCAATGGTCAGCTCAGCTCCTGGATCTTTTTCAAACTCCACGTCCACCCCGATGACCTGTCCTAGGCCCGGAAAGTTTTTTCCACTGGTTTTTCTTTCCAGTGCCTTGGAGTAAAGATCAGCCATCACCAGGCCTTCCGGCCTTTCGCCTTCACGCTTCATGGCTGTCTCCAGGGAACAGTCTATATGAATCTCGGCAAAGTCTTGGATTAGTTTTCTGGCTCGGTCGCGCATTGATTTTTCGGGTGCCGTAGCGTCCATAATTACAAAGTAACCCTGGGAAGCAAGCCCGGCCCCTTCCTCTGCAAACAGCCTGTATGCCTCTTTTCTTTCTTCAGAGGTATAGGAAGGCTTGGGAAAGTAAACTTTGCGTCTCTGATCCATTTGCAGGTATTTGACGTCAAAACCCTTGTCCTTGAGTGTCTGGAAAACTTTTTTACTGATGCTGCTCTTTCCTGACCCGGGAAGTCCTGTGAACCAGACCGCCCGCCCTTTGCTCGGGCTTGAGTTTTTCATAATACTGACCGGCAACATCATTGCCCTGCAAGATACTTATTTATATTCTTATAATCAAAAATATCATCCTCCAGAATATTTTCCAGGAATCTGAATAAGGCTTGTCTGACCTCCAGGGGATGTCCCGGATACCACTCAGGAGAGGCAATGACCAGCCCCCGGAATACATAGAAGGGAGCAATCACCTCCAGCATTTCATGGTCATTGGTTTTATCCAGATAAGTATCCCAGA
>SKKD01000148.1 GCA_007121655.1 Desulfonatronovibrio sp.
CGTTTCGTGCTGCCAGGGTTCCATGGTATAATAATCTACCTTGCTCGGACTCCATCATTTCAGGATCCGGCACTTCAATATGATCGTAAGCCACGTCTTCCATAATATCATACGATGGCTCGTCATTATCGATTCTTACCCTGACCTCTCCTGTCTTTCTTTTTTCATCCTTCTGAATACCGGAAACCCTCAGAGATCTTGAATTCATGGCCTCAAGAACTTCCCTGCCGGGATCATCATTGCCAATTCTGGAAATGAACAGAGGATCCAGTCCGAACCCCTTCAGGTGGCAGGCAACATTGAACGGAGCACCTCCGATGAACCTGCTCTGGTCTGGAAAAACATCAAACAAGACCTCGCCGAAGATCATGATTAAGTCAAAATAAGTATCGCTCATCATTAAAATATCCGGTTTAATGATTGGAAAAATATTCAATAATATAAGCTTTAAAGCGGATTAAGCAATTTTATATGTTTGCCATGCAGATTGCTTCGGTCGCTTCGCTCCCTCGCAATGACAGGTGTGGTGATGCTCCCTGCTTTTTTCTTCCTCTTCAATTCCTCAATTCCTCAATTTCTCAAACCTCAATCCCTCAACTCAATTCCTGAATTCTGACTGTCATTGCGAGCGAGTCTTCGAGCGCGGCAATCTCACTGGCACAGAAGGTTGCGAACAGAGCGAAGCAATTCAGGCGCACAGATCATTTCAAGTTACTTATCGGTCTGGTCCCGGGCCTCTCCGATGGGAGGCTTCTAACCTTCTGATTTTACAAACAACTTTAATTATTTAAGCAGCAAATTCAGCAACTTAAAGGTATGCCATGCAGATTGCTTCGGTCGCTACGCTCCCTCGCAATGACAGGTGTGGTGATGCTCCCTGCTTTTTTCTTCCTCTTCAATTCCTCAATTCCTCAATTCCTCAATTCCTGAATTCTGACTGTCATTGCGAGCGAGTCTTCGAGCGCGGCAATCTCACTGGCACAGAAGGTTGCGAACAAAGCGAAGCAATCCAGGCGCACAGATCATTTCAAGTTATTTATCGGTCTGGTCCCGGGTACGCCCTGGTAAGACGCTTCTAACCTTCTAATTTTCTGATCTTCTCACCCTCTGATCTCTGACCTCTGACCTCTGACCCTCCTACCCTCTGACCTTCTGACCTCTGACCTCTGACCCTCTGACCTTCTGACCTCTGACCTCTGACCCTCTGATCTTCTGAACTTCTGAACTTCTAACCTTCTAATTTTCTGATCTCTAATCCTCTGACCTCAATCTCCTTCCTCATAAAGCCACTTCTTAAACGCCTCTACTTCACCCTGCCAGTGAATGGAAAACCTTCGCTCCACAAAGTGGCTGAACACATCATCAATAAATCCCGCAGCCTTTTCCACCAGAAATATTTTTTCGAGAAAAATACTGTCAGGATCGTCGCCCTCCTCAACCTTTGTGTCCACTTTTGGAGTTTTTAATCCTGAAAAGGTAAAGTTCGAGGCATCCAGCTCCATAATCCAGTCATTGGCGTCCTGTTCCAGCTTTATCTTGGCCTTCACCACCTTTTTACCTGTACGCAGCCCGAGCTTGGCCTCCCTGAGCTCGGACATTATGCCGGTACATACGGCTTTTTCAAGGCTTTCGCCTTCACCGCCTTCCACAACAACCTTCTGTTCAAGATAAAGGGCAAAGTCCTCTCCGCTTTTTGTCTTGAAGATGCCGCCTTGTTGTTCACTTTTAAACCAGAGCCAGGTCAGAAAATCCCTTCCGAGAATCGTTCCTTTCTCTTCAGCCAGCTGCAGATCCATTTCCATTAGTATTCATCCTCCGCTATCGTTGTGGTATATAAAAATAAGCTGCTTAAAAAAATACTGCTCATGCAGGTGCCGGGCTCGCAATTAACGTGATGTTGGACAGTTATACACAAATCGCCTGGTTTAAGTCATATTTTTTGATGTCCCGAACATAATTCCTTTTTTTATAATCTTGCCGAACTTTTCACCTGGAAACCTGATCATTTTATTTCCTGTTCCCTGTTGCCAGAGCTCGTCAAGTTCCATCAGATTGTCAAATAAACCCTGCCCGGGACCAAGTTCATCCAGTATTTTTTTGTACAGCCTGAGCCGGGTCGCCCTTGAAAGATGCTCCAGAGTTTTGCGGGAAAGGTATCTTGCTCCGTCCCCGCTGATTCCGGGAATCGCCTTTAAAGTAGATTCCCAGTGTTCCCCGTCAATCCTGCCAAGTTTCCAGAGGTTAGCAACAGACTTTAGAAATCCAGGGTTGATCTCCTCAAGAAGGGGCACAAGTTCAAGCCTGACCTTGTTACGGGAAAAAGATTTGTCTTCATTGGACTTATCAATCATATACTCCTGCCCGACCGCGCCAAGAAAATCCAGAATCGTTTTTTTGGGGGTCAAAAGAAGCGGACGGACAAGCTTTCTATCCCGGTCATAACCGGTCATTCCCGAGAGCCCCGGCCAGCCTGTACCGCGCACCATCCTCATGAGTACGTCCTCGGCCAGGTCATTAAGGTGATGGCCGGTCAGGATATAATCCGCCCTTTGCCTTGCCGCTACAGCCCGGACAAAATTATACCTGATTATTCTGGCAGCCTCTTCAATACCCGTATTTGTGGCCCGGGCAAAGGACTTTACATTGCTTTTGCCCATTTTTAAGGAAATGCCAAGCCCTGTGCATACTTTCAGCACAAAGTCCTTTTCAGTATCCGCTTCATCTCTCAGCATATGATTGAGATGAACTGCCGCTATGCTTATCCCGGATCTCGCCTTGATAAAATCCATCACCCGCAGCAGAGCCAGTGAATCAGGACCTCCGGAAAAAGCCACAAGAAATTTCCTGCCCTTAATGCCCTCCCCTGTCAGATCTTCGATAAAAGACTGGATATCCAGACAGAATCTGGCCCATTTGGGCGGAAGGTCCTGTAATTTTGTGTGCATGTGTATTTTCCGTTAATGTTTAACGGTTGCATTGAGACAGGAGCAAGGACCAAATGCGCGGACTGCCTGAATTCCTGTCCGCTGTCTTCCGGGTCTTATCCTGCTGATGCGTGACTCCCCGAATTTGTCTGCTTCTTTCTCAAACTACCTCTGCAATGAAAACTTCTGCTTCTGCACCGGCACCCACCAGTCATAAAAATTATGCATTATCCCGGCAGGGGCCGGTTCGATTCCCATAAACCTTTTGTGTACGACAGGAAGTGCATTGGAGGTAAATAAAAACATATACGGCTGGTCGTGGTGCAGGATTTCCTGCAGTTCATGATAAGCTTTTTTGCGCACTTCCCGGTCAAAATTTCTTCTTCCTGTCTCCAAAAGTTCATCCACCCGTTCATTTTTGTAATGGACAAAATTAAGACCGTTTTCTTTGGCCTGGGAAGAATGCCATACATTGTATATATCCGGGTCCTGGGCAGTACTCCATCCCAGAAGAACCGCGTCAAAGCGTCCCTTGTCAACAAATTCCCTTATAAAAGTAGCCCATTCCACGGTTCTTATTCTGATCTTAATTCCCACCTGGGCCAGGCGATATTGAAGGATTGTGGCGGCCCGGACCCGCAGGTCGTTACCCTGGTTGGTCAGAATAGTGAACTCAAAGGGGATGCCGTCTTTCTCCAGGACACCGTTTCTGTTCATCTCCCAGCCCTGTTGCCTCAGGATTTCCAGAGCCAGTTCAGGATCATACGGATAATCTTCGATATCTTCATTATACACCCAGGTTCCCGGGACGTAAGGCCCTATTGTGGGAACCCCCTCGCCCAATAGAACCCCCTTAATAAGTTCCTCCTTGTCGATTGCCAGAGCCATGGCCTGTCTGACCCGGACACTGGAAAAAAAAGGATGCTTCAGATTATAGCCGAGGTAAGTATATCCCGTGGCCAGGTAGCTGAATTTCTGAAAATTATCCTGCCAGTATTCACCCTCGGTCTGAAACAGATGCTGTTGCGGGGTAAGGCTCATCATGTCCAGATTGCCGGCCTTGAGTTCCAGAAACATTGTGGCCAGGTCCGGCACCACCCTGTAGACTAATTCATCAATATTCGGTCTGCCTCCAAAATAATCTTCATTGGCCCGCAGGATTACCTGACGGCCGGCATCCCAGCGATGGAGACGGTAAGCTCCCGCGCCTACCGGATTTCTGCTGTATGGAGTATTAAGAAGATCCTCATTTTCAAGGACATGCCTGGGAAGAACAGGCAGAGCCCAGGTGACAAGAGAACGGGCAAAGGGCTGATCATAGGTGACTTCGAAAGAATACCTGTCCAGGACTTTAAAATCGCTGATGGCCAGATAGTCCTGAGCGTATGCAGTAGGCGTTTCCGGATCAATCATAAGCTGGTAGGTAAAAAGCACGTCATCCGCGGTCAGCTCTTCCCCGTCGGTCCATTTTATTCCCGGCAGCAACCTGATGAATATGCTTTTGCCCTCATCTCTAATCTCAAGCTCTTCAGCCGCCCACTTCTCCAGTTCAATGTCTTTGTTATACCTCAGGGGAGCCACATACAAATTGTTGTTAATATCGCTGGATGCCGAGTCTGTCGCAAGGGGAGGAATCAGGTTGCTGGGTTCCCCGGTGGTTCCCATTATGATTCTGCCTCCGGGTACCGGATCATTGTTCATGAATTCCCCTTGGGCAGACATTTCAGATTGTTTCTTTTCTTTCCCGATTGATTGGGGATTGCTATTGTCACAACCTAAAAAAGCTGATAGAGTCAATACAATTATTAAATGAGTAAAATATTTCAAGCACATAATTATTTTCCTTATACCCGGCTTATTTGTTTCTACACCCGGTCAACGGTTCAGCCGCAATAAATAAATCCATTTAGACAAAAAAAAAATTTTCACTTGAAAAACATATAAACTTTGTTTAAATGACTCAATTACATTTCACCCGGGTGAGTGTCAAAATCATCAGCCCGGTGAGAATTCTCAGTAAAGGTAACTTAATGCTCAACACACAAGAAAAAAAAATCAAGGAAATTGTCCAGAGATTTGTTAATCATAATATACCTGAATATATCCTTGAAAACGCTAAAAGTTTTTTTTCTGAAAACGGGATTCATAAAGTCAGCATCAAAAAACATGATCATTTCTGGGATATTGAAGGCAGGATACAGGGTGATGACTTCCAGGTCTACAATTCAGAACTCGGTCTCAACCTGGAAAATGAAGCGATAAATTTTTATTGCAACTGTCCGGATTCATTTTCCGGGGTATGCAAACATGTGGGTGCCACAGCCTTGAAGTTTCTGGCATCACTTAGCGAGGATGACGATGAGGAATTGCCCAAAACCAGAACCGACTGGCGCCACAACTTCAGGGTATTTTTCTCCACCGAACTTGAACCCGAGCCCGGCCAGCATTACCTGGTATACAGATTTTTTCCTGAACCCGGAAGGCTGCAGGTTGAATTTTACCGGGCAAGGCAAAACAAATCAGGCCTCTCAACAGTGCTCAATCCTGTAACCCTTGAGCAGATTATCCGCAACCCCAACTGGTGCGAAATTTCACCCCAGCTTCCGCATGTCATAACCCAGATTGGACATTCATTGGATTATTACGGCCAGAGGGTGGAGATACCTTTCGGACTTATGACCTGGTTTTTCTGGTCAATCCGAAATGAATATTTCCTGTTCTGGGAAGATTCGGAACAACCGGTCCGGATCGAAACAACGCCCATGAGGCTCCAACTCAGTCCGGGCATGTCTGAGGACGGGCTGAACTTTGACATCATGCTTGGACGCGAAGGCAAACTGCCCTTTTCCATATCCGGCGAAAAAGTATACTTCTACGGTCAACTTCCCTTATGGGTCTGCTGGAAAAACAGCTTTTATCCCGTCCAGACCGGACTTAATCCCAATCTGGTTCAGGAATTGGTCTCCGAATCGCCCATTATTCCTCATAATGAGATATCCGAATTTCTGGACCGCGTATGGACTAAATTGCATACGTCAGACCTTTTCGGACAGGATGAGTTCCTGGAAAGAATGTCTCCTGTTTTTATGCCGGCCAGCTTCAACCCGAAACTCTACCTGAACGAGGAAGGAAGTCTTTTAACCCTTCAGGTCCAAAATGTTTATGACACGGAACATGGGGAAATCACCCTGTCCGGCCCTGATCAAGACCTTCAGACCGGAAGCTATCAGTTTGAAGGCAAGTCTTTTTTAGTGCGCAGGGAGCAAGCCAGGGAAGAGGAGCTTCTTACCAGCCTTGTGGAAATGGGTTTTCAGCCCAGGAACAAGGCTATGTGGTTTCTGGAACCCGAAGAAGCCATTAACTTTCTTTTGGATGCATACCCGAAACTTGTTGAAAAATTCCGGGTCTATGGCGAGAAAAACCTGACGCGTTACCGGGTAAGACTGACTCCTCCCAATGTTGTAGCCAATGTGCAAGCCGACGAGAATGAAAAATGGTTCAATCTTGATATTTCCGTTGAATATGACGACATCCGGGTGCCCATTGAAAAAATATGGAAGGCCTGGACCCAGGGTAAAAGATATGTTCAGCTCAGGGACGGTTCCTACACCAGCCTCCCGGAATCCTGGATCAAAAAACTGGGGCATAAACTCCAGGCCATGGGATATGACCCGCAAAAACCTCCCAAAAAGAAATTTCAAAACCATGAAGTTCCGGTGCTGGACAACATTCTGGATGATATTGAACAAGTCCAGTCCGATACTTTCTGGACTGAGCTTCGGGAAAAAATTCATTCTTTTGATCAGATCAAGCAGGTGGAGCCGCCAGAAGGACTGGACGCCCAGCTGCGGCCTTACCAACAGCAGGGGCTGAGCTATCTGAACTTCCTAAAAGATTACCGGTTCGGAGGAATACTTGCCGATGAAATGGGACTTGGAAAAACAGTCCAGACCCTTGCTTATATCCAGCTGATGAAGGAGCAGGGCAAAAAGGGCCCCACACTTATAATTGTGCCCACCTCGGTATTGCCCAACTGGGAACGTGAAGCCCAGAAATTTGTCCCGTCCATGTCAAGACTGGTTATATATGGGGCCAGACGTTCGGGAATGTTCAACAAGATCAAGGATTCAGACCTGGTTTTGACCACTTACGCACTGCTCAGAAGGGACTTGGATGAACTCCTGGCTCATGAATACAATGGAATCATCCTGGATGAAGCTCAAAACATAAAAAATCCCAATACAATCACGGCCCGTTCAGTTCGCAGGCTCAAATCAGACTTCAGGCTTTGTCTCTCAGGCACCCCCATTGAAAACAACCTGCTGGAACTATGGTCCCTGTTTGAATTCCTTATGCCCGGCTTCCTGGGTTCCCAGCACGCTTTTCAAAAAGGTTTTGTCAAGCCTATTAAAGATGGCGACGAGGAGAGTCTCGGCTACCTAAAGGCCAGGGTCAAACCGTTTATCCTGCGCAGGAAAAAGTCCGAGGTGGCCAAAGACCTGCCGCCCAAGATAGAAAGTGTATACTACAGCGCCCTTATGGACGACCAGATGGACCTCTATACCGCCCTGGCCAAAAAACTTAAGGACCAGGTCATGGAACGGGTGGAAGAAAAAGGCATTGCGGCCAGCCAGATGTCTATCCTGGACGCCCTTTTGAAGTTGCGCCAGATCTGCTGCCATCCGAGACTTCTTAAGCTGGACATGCCCGGTTTCAGCAATAACCTGCCCTCGGGCAAGTTTGAAGCGTTTAAGGATCTGATCAATACTATAGTCGAGGACGGTCACAAGGTCCTCGTGTTTTCCCAGTTTGTACAGATGTTGCACATCATCAGGTCCTGGCTCTCAATGAACAAGACCCCCTTTGCGTACCTTGACGGCTCCAGCAAAAACAGACTTGATGAAGTGGACCGGTTCAACAACAACCCGGACATCCCCATCTTCCTTATCTCTTTAAAGGCCGGAGGTACTGGTCTCAACCTCACCTCTGCCGATTATGTAATTCATTATGATCCATGGTGGAATCCCGCGGTGGAAAATCAGGCTACCGACCGGACACATCGCATAGGTCAGACCAGACAGGTATTTGCATATAAAATGATCTGCGAAAACACGGTTGAAGAGAAGATACTTAAACTGCAGGAAATGAAGAAAGGAGTGGCCGATTCGGTGATACCCGGACAAAACGCCTGGAAGGGACTGAGCAAGGCCGATCTGGAGATGCTCTTTGAAATTTAGACAAGGCTTAGGCCGGCAGCAATGCAAATAGTTCTCTATCAGCCAAGAATCCCCCCGAACACAGGGTCAATCGCCAGGCTGTGCGCAGCCACGCAAACCCCGCTCAATCTGGTAGGCCCCCTTGGATTCAGTCTGGACAACAAACATCTCAAAAGGGCGGGCCTTGATTACTGGTCACACGTCACTGTAAATGTCTGGGATAACTGGGATGCCTTTTCAGCAGAATTAAACTCCGAAGCCAGGCTGGTTATGACCAGCGCCAGACAGGGAGTGTGTTATGTGGATCATTCTTTCCAGGAAAACGATTACCTGGTTTTCGGGCCGGAAACATGGGGTCTGACCGAAAACATCATAAGCCGGGGACATGCTCTCATCAGGATACCTATCTGGGGGCAGGTGCGCAGCCTGAACCTGGCTAACGCTGTGGCAGTGGTGCTGTATGAGGGATGCAGACAAATGAACAAGCTGAAATAAATTGTCTGATGAGGAGAACGGATTGTCTTCAGCCCCTGAGACCTGTTCCCTGATCACTTTCGTCTGTTTTCTGTATTCTGATATGGTGGGCGGTCGGAGATTTGAACTCCGGACTTCCACCGTGTGAAGATGGCACTCTCACCGCTGAGTTAACCGCCCATGTCAGGCTGTTGAAAATCTCCCAATTGCTTCGTCACTGCAAAAAGTTCAAACTCTTACGTATATCTAAATACGCTGCGATCTTGAACTTTTTTTGTTCCTTGCACTTGGAATTTTTGAACAGCCTTCTGAATTAGGATTTTTTCAACACGCTGATATACATTAAATTAGGTAAAACTGATCCTCGATGCAACTTCTTTTTTTAATTTACGGCAGACCGCCCCTTGAATGAGGTAACAAGATGGAAAAAAGAAAAGCCCTGATTCTGGGGGGAAAAACCGGACTTGTCGGACAGGCCCTGGCCCATGAAATGAACAAAGACTGGGACGCTATCTGTCCCGGCAGAAATGACATCGATGTATTCAACGCGGCTCAGCTGGATGAATTTATCCGGGACAATAAAATTGAATTCATCTTCAATACTGTTGCCTATACACAGGTGGATCAGGCCGAGGATGAACAGGAATCCGCACTGAAACTTAACAAAAAACTACCCTCGGTCCTGGAAAAGGTCTGTAGTCTCCGGAACATATATCTTATTCATTACAGCACGGATTTTGTGTTCGACGGCAAGAAAAACACCCCGTACACTACACAGGATGTCCCTTGTTCCCAATCTGTGTATGGCAGGAGCAAGCTTGAAGGAGAAAAGATTCTTTTGTCAAACCCCAGGGACAAACTGATAGTCATCAGGACAGCCTGGCTATTCGGCCCTTTCAAGACAAATTTTGTGGATAAGATCATCAGCCTGGCCCGCCGGAAGGATAACCTTGACATTGTTCACGACCAGGTGGGCTCTCCTACCTATACTATTGACCTTGCAAAATATTCCCTGAAACTTGTGGACAGGGAAACTTCCGGCCTTTTTCACCTGACAAACTCAGGTCAGGCAACATGGTGCGAACTGGCTTTTGAAGCCATCAGATACGCTGGTTTATATTGTAAAATCAATCCGATCACCTCCGCTGAATATCCCCAGAAAGCCGCAAGGCCGGCCTATTCAGTCCTGGACTGCTCCAAATACTCCATGGTCACGGGATCAATCCCCAGACCCTGGATTCAATCACTGCGTGAATATGTCTATAATTATCAGCAGTGAAATGGTTCGGAAGGGAAATTAGAAAAAACAAACGACTAACCGAATCAGCGATTCACCTGCAAATCGACTCCCCGTCTTGACAGATGGCACAAGCATTGTTACCTCATTAGCACTCTGAAAATCAGAGTGCTAATGAGGTGTAATCATGACTCTGGACAAAAGAAAAACCCATGTTCTCCTGACAATTGTCAACAATTATATTCTGACAGGCCAGCCGGTAGGCTCAAGAACGGTTTCCAGGGATTCAAGCCTTAAATTGAGCCCGGCATCCATCAGGAATATAATGGCTGATCTCAGTGAAGATGGGTACATAGAGCAGCCCCATACATCCGCCGGCAGGATTCCTACAGCCAAAGGCATCAGATTTTACCTGGATTCCAACCTTGAAATCGAACCTTTGTCCAGGGAAATACAGGAAAAAATCAAATCATCTCTGACCAGTGTCGGGCCTGATCTTTCCCAGACCCTGAGCCAGACCTGTAAAGTGCTTTCCTCCCTGTCCGGCCAGATCAGCCTGGTCATAACACCAAGTCATCAGCTTATCCGCTGGCAACAGATAGACTTCGTTCTCCTGCGGCCCGGATTGGTCATGTCCATTCTCGTCATGGAAGGTGGGATGATCAACAACAAGGTCATAAAGGTGGATCAGGAAATCACCGGTGATGATCTTGTAAGGTTCAGCAACTATCTTAACGAGCATTTTCAGGGTAAAACACTGCTCCATGTCCGGGCCGCGATCCTGGCCCAGATGCAGAATGCCAGGAAACAATTTGAAAACCTGTATGAAAACGCTTTCAGACTGGCTCATGAATCCTTTGATCAGCCCAACAGGCAGGTTTATGTTGAGGGAACCCATTACCTCTTTCAAGGCACGGATTTTTCCGATCTTAACAAGATGCGCGAATTATTCAAAATGCTGGAAGAAAAGTCCAAACTTCTTAAACTGCTGGATAAAACAATTGAAAGCAAGAATCTGAGCATAATCCTGGGTCAGGAACAAAAAATGGATGAGTTAAGCGACTTTACCGTGATTTCCTGCCCGTACACCCTCAGGGACGAAAATATCGGCTCGGTCAGCATAATCGGTCCAACCAGGATGAATTACTCAAAAATTGTTCCGGCAGTTGACTTGACCGCGAAAATTCTTAGTCAACTATTCCAGGAAATATATGAAAACAGCCTCGGGTTTGACGGAACAGACTGAATAGGGCTGAACATAATTATAAAAGTTCATACGGAGGTCTTTATAAATGTCCTTTGAAAAAGAGAAGCCTGAAAATGAAAAATCCAAGCCTGTAGACGAAGAGCATACTGCACAGGATGAGGAAACGGAGCAGGATGAGGGAACGGAGCAGGATGAGGAGTTCAGATTTGAATTGTCTGAGGATGAACTCAGGCAGGCTTGCCGGGATCAGGTTTGTCCTCAATGCGAACTTCTGTTGGAAGAAAAGGAAAAAACCCTCAGAGCCCTGGCTGACACTGACAATTTTAAAAAAAGGCTGATCAGGGAGAAAGAAGAGTTTTGCAGATTTGCAGTTTCTTCATTTGCTGAAGAAATCATTCCGGTATTGGACAACCTGGAACTGGCCCTTGAACATGGCCGCAAAAACAAAGCCTGCAAGGACCTGGTTCAGGGAGTTGAGATGACTCTCTCTCTTTTCAGGCAGACTCTTGAAAACAACAACCTGTCTCAGGTGGGCAGTGCTGGTGAAGAATTTGACCCCAGCATACATGAGGCCCTTGGTCAGGAGGAGCGCGATGATATGCAGCACAACACGGTCTGCCAGGTCTTACAGAAAGGTTATGTATTGAATGGTCGTCTGGTCAGACCCGCCAAAGTCATGGTCAGCAAAAAATGCGAGAATTAAAAAATAAGCTGAACCATCTTTACATCCTGAATTTAATAATTATGAAGAGAAAATTAATTTGATCAATTTTAAGGAGGCTTTCTAATATGGGAAAAATAATCGGGATCGACCTGGGCACCACCAATAGCTGTGTTTATGTGATGGAAGGCAAGGAAGCCAAATGCATTAGTAATCCTGAGGGCGGCAGAACCACTCCTTCCATAGTGGCCTTTACCGACAAAGAGCGCCATGTGGGCGAAATCGCCAAAAGACAGGCTGTTACCAACTCGGAAAAAACAATTTTCGCATTTAAAAGGCTCATGGGAAGGAAATTCAATGACCCTGTCATTCAAAACTGGATTAAAAGCTGTCCTTATAAAATAGTCGAAGGAACAGCCGGAGACGCTCATATACAGGTTGGAGACAAAACTTACAGTCCTGCTGAAATTTCCGCCATGCTTCTTCAAAAACTAAAAAGTGACGCTGAAGCATATCTTGGGGAAAAAGTTTCCGAAGCAGTCATTACCACACCTGCTTATTTCAACGACAATCAGCGTCAGGCCACCAAAGACGCCGGCAAAATAGCCGGTCTTGAAGTGAAAAGAATAATCAATGAACCCACCGCAGCCTCTCTGGCCTACGGCGCCGACAAAAAGGAGAATGAAAAGATAGCGGTGTTTGATCTTGGCGGCGGGACTTTTGATATATCCATCCTCGAGGTAGGAGACAATCTGGTCGAGGTAAGATCCACCAATGGAGACACCTTCCTTGGCGGTGAAGATTTTGATCACCGGGTGATTGATTACCTGGTCAGCGAATTTAAAAAGGAAAACGGAATTGATCTTTCAAAGGATCGCATGGCCCTTCAAAGACTAAAGGAATCTGCGGAAAAGGCTAAAAAGGAACTCTCCACCACAATGGAAACCGACGTCAATCTCCCCTTCATCACTGCGGATCAGCATGGTCCAAAACACATGAACATCAAGCTCACCAGGAGCAAACTGGAAAACATGGTTGGAGACCTTGTGGACAGGACAATCGAGCCTTGCAAGAAAGCCCTGGCCGATGCAGGTTTGAAGGCTTCTGAAATAAACCAGGTCCTGTTGGTCGGAGGGATGACCAGAATGCCTCTGGTTCAGAAGAAGGTAGCAGAATTTTTCGGTCAGGAACCCAATAAGAGCGTCAATCCTGACGAAGTCGTAGCCATGGGCGCAGCCATTCAGGGCGGAATATTCTCGGGCGACGTCAAGGACGTTCTGCTGTTGGATGTCACCCCCCTGTCCCTGGGCATTGAAACCATGGGCGGAGTATTCACCAGGCTCATTGACAGAAATACCACAATACCCACGCGCAAAAGCCAGATATTTACCACAGCCGCGGATAATCAGCCATCAGTGTCCATTCATGTGCTCCAGGGCGAAAGACCCATGGCCGGAGACAATATGACCCTTGGACGGTTTGAACTGACAGGCATCCCGGCAGCTCAAAGAGGTGTGCCTCAGATAGAGGTTACATTTGATATTGACGCCAACGGGATCGTAAATGTTTCAGCCAAGGACACAGGCACAGGCAAAGAGCAGTCCATCAGAATCACATCATCCAGCGGTCTTTCCGAAGAAGAAATCAACAAGCTGGTCAAGGAAGCTGAATCCCACGCCGAGGAAGACAAGAAGAAGCAGAAGCTTATCGAGGCCCGCAACCACGCGGATACCCTCATATATACCACTGAAAAATCTCTGCGTGACCTGGGAGACAATATAGACGCCGAGCTCAAGTCCGATATTGAAGCCAAGACTGAAACCCTGAAGAAAGCCATGGAAGGTGATGACGAACAGGCGATCCGCACGGCTACCGACGAATTGTCTCAGGCTTCACACAAACTTGCTGAAAAACTCTATTCTCAGAAGTCCCAGGAAGGACAAGCCGGACCTCAGCCCCAGGAAGGACAGGAGCAAGGTCCTGAAACAGAACAAAAGGGCTCCGGTGATGAGGATGTTGTAGACGCGGATTATACCGAGGTTAAATAATCTCTTGACAGCGCCTTGATACCGTTTCTATTCTGGCCCGGATCAGGTACCTGATCCGGGCCTTTTGTTTTTCCGGCCCGCAGGATTAAATTTCAACAATTACCTGAATTCTCAATAAGTCAGATATTGTTTCCGGATCCGGGCCTCGCCTGCGTCTGGCCGGAAACACGGCAAGGCCTCGGTGACGGAAAGAAAAAAAGACCGGCGTGGCCCTGTTTCATCATGCCGTTACGGCTGGTATTCGGATATATAACCCGAGCTTATTGAGAAGTATCAACACCCGGAGAATCGTCATAAATATGTCCTCAACCAGAATACTTGTCTTATTGCTGTGTCTGTTTCTTCTCTCTGCCTGCGCGGAAAAAAGGATCATTCCGGAACCGGTTTCCCCTGAAACCGCTCTCATGTCTGAAGCCGGGAGATACTGGGACATGGAGGATTATTCCACCAGTCAGAAGTTATACCGGACACTTTCCCTACAGCCTGATCTTACCCCGCGACAGCAGGCAATCGTCTGGGAGAGATTGGGAATAAGCGCTTTTCATAACCGGGATTTTAAAACTGCTCTTCCAGCTTTGAAAAAATGGGCTGAGCTTGTACCCCGGGCCGGACAATTCTGGTTGTGGCACCAAATGTATTCCCTTTCCCTCAAGGAGACCCTGGGGGAAGATATTTATCTGGAATATATAAGCAGTCTCAGCCAGGACATAATGCTTTCCTTTGAGATCAGAAAGAATGCCGTCCTCGCCCTGGCCGAATTTTATTTTGAACGGGAAAATTATCATGAGGCCATGTCGGCACTGGAGAGAATTTACGCCCAGGCAGGCACTGATGCTCAAATGGAATACCTGGAAAAAGGTTTTCATGAATATCTGAGCAGGCTTTCCCTTGAACAGCTCAACCCTGCTGTCCCGTTTATGGACCAGGAAAAGATCAACTATTTCCCTTCCAATATTTTCTTCTGGACCCTTTATTCAAGGCAGCTTGAAGATGATCCTTCCATGTGGAAGACCCTGTGGCCCAGACTCAGCACCCTGAGTCGCCAGGGCATGTTCATCGACCCGAATCCATACATCATGGACGTTGAAATGTGGCTGGAAAAATTCGGAACGCCGGTGACGGAGATCGCCCTGCTCCTCCCCTTAAGCGGACAATTTTCATCAACCGGCTGGAAGATTCTCCGCGGGGCAGGGGTCGCCCACTGGGAAATGCTCAGGAACGGGCTCAAAATCAATGTCAGAACCATAAATACTGATGATGAAGGATGGCTGAGCAGGCTTAAGGAAATGGAGTCGGCAGCCATAGTTGGAGGTCCGGTATCAAGAGATGTCTGGGAGAAAATCACTTCATCCGGACTGAACAGTGATAAAATTTTCTTTACCTTTTTGCCCTCCATTAATGACGAAGGAATCTCGGGATGGAGATTTTTCGCCAGCCCCAGGGATCAGGTTCGGGCCATGATAGACAGAAGTGTTAATGAACTGGGTTTTACCGACTTTGCTGTTTTTTATCCGGAAGATGATTTTGGAAGATCTTACGCACAGGTTTTCTGGGAAGAAGCCACTCGGAAAGGGGTTCGCGTCAGCGGTCTTCAAAGCTATCCCGGAAATGAACCTGAGCGTTGGAATAATATTGTGGCATCATTTCTTGGTGTTGAAGACATGAACTCTCCAAATAAAAACCCTTCACCTGAATTTCAGGCCGTTTTCATTCCTGACAGCCTCTCAAGGGTAAAAGGGCTTATTCCCCAGTTCTTTTATTTTGATCAGAACCAATTAGTATTCATGGGGCCCATGCTTTGGTCCCAGGCATATTCGCCAGGCACCCTGGAGCAGCAATATTTTTCCCTGACCATGACTTCGGGAGCCTGGCTGGATGACAACCCCTCTTCCGGATCCGGGAAACTCAAATCAAGATTGAATGAGACAATTCAGGGCGAACCGGATTTTTGGGTGGCTCTGGGATATGATTTTGTAAAATTTGCATCCGGCCTGGGCGATCTTCCTTCACCGGGTCATTATGAGCTGATAAATGAACAGCTGGCCAAGGCGGACTTTCGTGACTGGAGCATGGCTCCCATCTGGTGGAATGATCAGGGCGAGGCTTTCCAGGATCTGTATGTCTTTCAGATGAGCCGGTCCAGTCTTTCCCTGGCGGACATGGACTATCTCAATTCCCTGGTCCTGATCAGGGAAGCCCGAAAAGCTCAATGGATAGAGACGTTCATGGAAAAAGAGAAAAAGTTGAAAAACATTGATCAGCCATGATTGACTTGAGGGTTGGGCTCAAGGTTCAATAATCCATGTCCAGGTTGAAGACATAAAACAATCATAATTAATGCCGGAGATAACGATTCATGAAAATAACCAGGGAAGAGGTGGCCAGGATCGCCGATTTGGCCAGACTGGAGCTGAAGGAAGAAAAGGTTGAAAAATTTGCCTTTCAGTTCAGCGATATCATAGGCTATATGGATAAAATGAATTCATTGGATACAAGCGGCGTGGAGCCTCTTTATTCCCCTTCGGAAAACAGATCCGTCATGCGTGAAGACAAGGCAAAAAAGGATTACCGGCGCAAAGATCTCCTTTCCAGTGCTCCTGATCATGACGAAGAGTATCTCATAGTTCCAAAAATCCTGTAATACCGGATCTGATCATGAAAGATATCATTAACAAATCTTTGCTTGAAATAAGCAAATCCCTGCAGATGCGTCAGATCAAGGTCCGGGAGGTTGTTGAAGCCTGTTTTGACCGGATTGATCAGACCGAACCAAAAATCAACGCGCTGTTGTGCATGGACAAAGAATCATGCCTGTCCAGGGCTTTGGAAATGGACAAGTCCGGGCCTGACCCGGACAAACCCTTATGGGGCGTGCCCATTACCGTCAAGGATGTATTCTGCACCAAAGAATTTCCCACCACCTGCGGATCAAAAATCCTTGAGAATTTCCAACCCTGTTATGAGGCGACCCTGGTGGAAAAGCTTAAGAATGCCGGAGCCGTCATTCTGGGCAAAAACAATATGGATGAATTTGCCATGGGCTCTTCCACTGAAAATTCAGCCTATAAAAACTCCAGAAACCCCTGGAACCTGGAATGTGTTCCCGGAGGTTCAAGCGGCGGATCAGCCGCCTCGGTTGCCGCAGGCCAATGCTTTGCGTCTGTTGGAACTGATACCGGAGGCTCAATTCGCCAGCCTGCCGCTTTTTGTGGAATTACAGGGCTCAAACCGACCTATGGCCGTGTATCGAGATTCGGCCTGGTGGCCTTCGGCTCATCCCTGGATCAGGCAGGTCCCATGACCAGGACGGTTGCTGATTCCGCCCTGATTATGAATGTTATCTCCGGGCATGATCCCAAAGATTCCACTTCAGCTTCCAGACCTGTACCCGACTTTTTAGCAGCTCTCGAAAAACGCCAAGACTTGAAGGGTATGCGTATCGGTCTGCCCACGCAATACTGGATGGAAGGACTCAGTCCCGAAACTCTTGAAAGCTGCCGGAACGCTGTTGATGCCGCCCGTGACGCCGGAGCGGTTATAGTTGACGTGGAAATGCCTCATGCCCGCTTCGGTATTGCAGCCTACTATATCATCGCCATGGCCGAGGCTTCTTCCAATCTTGCCAGGTATGACGGCGTAAAATATGGTGTTCGTGACAAATCCAGTGCCGATCTTCAGGAAATGTACCGTAAAACAAGGTCCCGGGCTCTGGGAGAAGAAGTACAGAGAAGGATTATGATCGGGACTTATGTTCTTTCTGCCGGATATTACGACGCTTATTATAAAAAAGCCGCCCAGATAAGAAGGCTGATACAGCAGGATTATCTGCGGGTCTTTGAATCCTGCGACCTTGTGTGCGCACCGGTTACGCCTTCCCCGGCTTTTAAAATCGGTGAGATTATTGACGATCCTTTACAGATGTATCTTACTGACATTTTTACCACTTCCCTGAATCTGGCCGGCATGCCGGGTATGACTATTCCAGTGGGCCTCGGCAGGGACACCGGCCTGCCTGTTGGCGTCCAGCTCATTGCTCCTGCCTTTGAGGAAGCTCTTACCCTGCAGGCCGGGCAGGTAATGGAAAACGCCTTGCCGGGTGTGGGCACTCCGACAGGGCTCGGCTGATAACGATTCATGAAGATAGCAGTAGCTCTCAGCGGAGGAGCCGACAGCCTGGCTTCCCTTGTACTTCTGAAAGAGTCCGGCCGCGAATTATTGCCCTTTCATGCCAGGTTTATCAAGGAATCTGATCAGAATTACAGGATTGAACAGGAGCTGGACCGCGTCTGCCGGGAACTGGGATTGCCTTTTTACGTTCTGGACCTGGTCCGGGATTTTGAAAAGATGGTTATAAAACCTTTTGTAAAATCCTACCTGAGCGGACTGACTCCCAACCCTTGCGCCCTTTGCAACAGACAAATCAAGTTCGGACTGATACTTGACCATGTTAAGGCTAAGGGGGCACAGCTCATGGCCACTGGTCATTACGCGGGAATATCCCGGGATGCCGACGGTCCTTCTCTCAGACGCGCGGCAGACAAATCAAAAGATCAAAGCTATTTTTTATCCCTGGTTCCGGGAAATATTTTTGAACAGGTGATCTTTCCCCTGCACGGAATGTCAAAAACAGAGGCCATAGAGTTTCTCGCAAAAAGAAATATTGCCCCCCCGGTCAGAAACGAAAGCAATGAAATATGCTTTATCAAGGATGATTACCGGGAATTTATATTAGAAAATGTTACTGACAGAGTCCTTAAAAACCCGGGACCGATTAAAAACAGGCATGGTGTGGAGCTTGGCAGGCATAAAGGCCTCTGGCGCTATACCCAGGGACAGAGAAGAGGGCTTAACATTGCTTATGAGCATCCCCTGTATGTGTTGGGAAAAGATTTTAAAACAAATAGCCTGCTGGTGGGGGGGAGAGAAGAACTTAAGACCCGGAGCTGCCTGACCGAACTGGTCAATGTTCATAAAAATCCGGATCTGTGGCCGGACAAGGTTTTTGTCCAGACAAGATACCGTCAGAAGGCAGGCGAAGCATCGGTAAAAATTGAAGGCACCCGGATGCAAGTGTTCTTCCACCATCCCCGGGACATTCCCGCCCCCGGACAGGTGGCGGCGGTATATTCGGAAGAGGAACATGTGCTCGGGGCCGGAATGATAACCGATATGGATCAGGAATCATGGCTTACCGGGTAAAAGTTCGCCCACCGAAACTTATACATGAGCGCACCAGCCAGGCGGACCGGGATCAAACCTGAGAAATAACTTTAAAATGACCTATGCGCCTGGATGCTTCGCTTTGCTCGCAACAAGGATTGCCGCACTCGAAGACTCGCTCGCAATGACACCTGATATTCACAGCCCTGGTTACGCATCACCTGTCATTGCGAGGGAGCGTAGCGACCGAAGCAATCTTTATGGCAAACCTTTAACATTCTGAATTTATTGCTTAAACGATTCAAGTTACATAGAAGGACGTTTTAAAAATTTCAATGTAATGAGCTGCTTTTCCAAGTGAGAGCTTGAGTTTTCGCGGCAATGCCCCTATATTGTAACATTTTCACGCCCTGCTAATAAAATGCAATTTCACATCATAACCTTAGGCTGCAAAATCAATCAATACGAATCCCAGGCCATTGCCGAGGCCTTGCAGGGCAATGGACTGGAACTTGTTGACCGGCCGGAACTGGCCCGGGAAATAATCATCAACAGTTGCGCGGTAACATCGAGGGCCGTGCGGGATCTGAAAAAAATATGCAGGCAGACCGGCAGGATAAACCCCCATGCCAGAATCAGCATTACAGGCTGCGCGGCTCAGGTTCTGGAACCGGAACTGTCCGCGCTCCCGGAAGTTCACAGGGTCATTCCCCAGAAGCATAAAAGCCTTTTGCTGAATGGCCTGAATCCTTTCGAAGTCATGGAAAACATTCCTGAATATTCCATCTCTGATTATTTCCGGTCCAGGGCTGTAGTCAAGGTTCAGGACGGCTGCACCCACAAATGTTCTTACTGCATAGTTCCTTTAACCAGAGGTAAATCAAGGAGCAGATCACCTGAAGTAATCCTGGATGAAATTATCAGGCTTTTAAGCAGGGGATTCAGTGAGATTACTCTTGGGGGTATCAATCTCAGGCTTTTTGGAAGGGATCTCTCTCCCAAAATGGACTTTTGGGATCTTGTGAATTTTCTGCAAAAAAGGCTTTTAGTTTCCCCACGACAAAAATTCAGAATTCGTCTCA
>SKKD01000038.1 GCA_007121655.1 Desulfonatronovibrio sp.
AGGAAAAGAATTATTTTTTCAGGATGACCAGGTATCTGGAGCCTCTCAGAGATCATATCCTGGCCAACCCGGATTTCATCAAACCGGAAAGATATCGTAATGAGGTTTTGGGCATGCTTGGCGATGAACTCAGCGATCTGTGCATATCAAGGCCCAAAACCAGGCTATCCTGGGGAATAGAACTCCCTTTTGACCAGGATTATGTAACCTACGTCTGGTTTGACGCACTCATTAACTATATCTCCGCTCTTGACTGGCCGGAGGGCTCTGATTTTAAAAAATACTGGAGCGGAGCCCACCATCTGGTGGCCAAGGATATCCTTAAGCCTCATGCTGTTTTCTGGCCGACTATGCTCATGGCAGCCGGAGTCCCTCTGTTCAAAAGCCTCCGGGTTCACGGCTACTGGACCATCAAGGAGACCAAGATGTCCAAGAGTCTGGGGAATGTGGTGGAGCCTATGTCCATGAAGGATAAATACGGGGCGTCGGCTTTCAGATATTTTTTGTTACGGGAAATGCAGTTCGGTCTGGACGCTTCATTTTCCGAAGATGCCCTGGTGGGCAGATTGAATGCCGATCTGGCCAATGACCTTGGCAACCTGTCCAACCGTGTCCTGGCCATGACCCATAAATATTTCGAAGGCCGGGTTCCTGTTATGGGAAACGTCCTGGATGGAGACAGGGAAGCTATTGAACTTGGCCTGAAATCGCTGCAGGAATATGTCAGGCTCTTTGGAGATTTTGATTTTGCCAAGGCCCTGTCAAGACTCTGGGTACTGGTGAGCCATTTGAATAAGTACGTGGATCAGAGCGCTCCCTGGGTTCTCTACAAGGAACAAGAAACAGAACGTCTGCAAACGGTTATGTATGTGCTCCTGGAGGGCCTGCGAAAGATTGCCCTGCACCTGTGGCCGGTGATGCCCGTAGCTGCTGAAAAAATGCTTGATCAGCTGGGGCTCGGTTTTGATCCCGGATCAACTGATTTGGCCGGAGAAACAAGCCACTGGCAGGGACTTTCCCCGGGGACCATGGTGGCCGAAAAATCCAATCTTTTTCCCCGGGTTGATTTAGGCCCTGAAAAGCCTGAAGGCAATAAGGATCTGAAAAATAAGAGAAAGAATGCCGGCAAAGAGCCTGAAATCGGGTTTGAAGATTTTCAGAAGCTTAAAATTGTTACCGGCAAAATTATTGAAGTTGAAAAGGTTGATGGAGCGGACAAGCTTTACAAACTTAGCGTTGAAATCGGCGAGGATTCTCCCAGGCAGATCGTGGCCGGACTGGCGGAATTTTTTGCACCCAGGGAGATTCTGGGCAGAGAGGTTGTAGTGCTGTCCAATCTTGCCCCTAAAAAGATTCGCGGGGTAATATCCCGCGGAATGGTCCTGGCCGTTCGCCAGGGTGATAAAATGTCTCTCTTAAGGGCTGATCCCGGAGCTGAACCGGGCAGCAGGGTCAGCTGAACTTGCCTGGATGCCCGCAAACTCCGGATTTTTTGTGTCATTACCGGAGGAGTTCAAAATTCACCTGTCTGCGTCCGCAGCTCACAAGCAGAAGGTTCAACGTTCAAAACCTATGTGACTCAGGGATTAACACTACAGCGAAACTTTGATTATGTTCCCAATGGTTGACACGGCTTAGTTGCATTTTTACAAAAATATCAATTATTTTAAGATCTTTTCACCATGAAGAGCATGAAGGGCATGAAGTTTAAATTCAGAAGAAAGGCTGTGTTTTTTTCTTGACTTCATGATCTTCATGTCCTTCATGGTGAAATTTTTTTTTTTGAATTGAACACCCTGTAAGTCTTATTCGGCAAAAAAAAGCATGTCCAGGTACAACGGCGCCAGGGCGGCTGTTTCCCAGCGAAGAACCCTTGGTCCCAGGGTCAGGGAGACAAAGCCTGAGCCGGTCAGGGCGTCCACTTCCTCCCTGGCCAGACCCCCTTCGGGTCCCACGACAATAATTTTTTCCAGGGGCCTGCTCTTCCGGTAATGATCCAGAAATCCCGCTTCTTTCTCCTCTTCCCAGAGCAGCATCTTTGATTCCATGTCCGCAAAGCAATTAATAATATCCTCTGCCCCGTTATGCATAAAAATCAATTCGGGCAGCCAGGGGTTTTCGCACTGCTTGGCCCCGGCTATCATTTTTCCCTGCCAGTTGTCCTGCCGGGCATCTGTTATCCTGCCCTGACTGTGCATGGCCTGCCACAAAATAATCTTCCATGCCCCCAGCTCAACAGCCTTTTCCAGGAGCCAGGAGCGCCTGAAGCTTTTGTTCCAGGCCAGGGCCAGATAAACCCTGCTTCGGGGCCTGGGCCATAACCTGATTTCTTTTTCGGACAATAAGACTTCCTTTCTGGAAATGTCCTTTACGATAAACAGGCCGGTTCTTCCCCGGCCGTCCATGAGCCTGACTTTTTGACCCGGAGTAATCCGAAGTACTCTTGCCAGGTGATGGGCCTCGGTACCGGTCAGGATGTAGGGTTCACGCCAACTACCTGGTTCAAGAAAAAAAGTGTTATGTTTTTCGTACATTTTATGAAAATGCCGGGCTGCTCAGTGTCTTTAAGTTATTTGAAAAAAATTATTTTTTAGTTCGGTCATTTGCAACTAGAGCACCACTTACCCCGAAGTATTCATCCTGGCCGTACCTTTATAAAAGGGCAGGCCGGCTTTGGCAGCCCTGAGAATGACCTTGTCCCTGTGGATTGAAAAGGAGGACTGATCAGAGTATTCTTTGTTTATATAGGCCATGGCTATACAATGGCCCAGTGAAGGGGCAAAGGAACCACTGGTAACCATTCCGGCCATTTTGTCCCCGGCAAGGATCCGGTCGTTTTTTCTGGGTGTTCTGCGTCCTTCAATGACAAGTCCGGTCAGGCGCTCGTTCACGTTGAATGCCTTGTCTTTGCCCATATAGCATGCCCCGGATTTCAAAACAAATCCGTATCCGGCCTCAGCAGGGGTATGATGCAGGTCAAGCTCATGTCCGTAAAGGGGGAGACCCGCTTCCAGGCGAAGGGTATCCCTTGCTCCCAGACCGGCCGGTTTTACCCTTGGGTCTTCAAGGATCATATCCCATAATTCCTTAATCCCGCCCCAGGGAGCATAGAGTTCAAATCCCAGCTCTCCCGTGTATCCGGTCCGGCTGACAATAAGATCAAGTCCGGGAAGGCTGATCTTTCTGAAATGAAAATATTTAAGGTCGTTGAAGTTCTGCCCGGTAAATTTTTCCAGCACACTCAAGGATTCCGGCCCCTGAAGATCCAGTTTGCCGGTAAGCATGGTATTATCAGTCACCTTGACCCTTGAGGAGAGGTTGTCCTGAAGATGTATCAGATCATCCTGTTTCTGAGAGGCATTGACCACCAGCATGAACTGGTCCCGCTCCAGGGGATAAATGATAAGGTCATCCTGGACAGTGCCTGATGAGGTCAGGATGAAACCGTAGGAGCATTTTCCCGGGACCGCGTTATTCAGATCATGGGTGACCAGCCTGCCAAGCTCCGGTGCGGCGTCCCTGCCCGTAACCAGAAGCTCTCCCATATGGCAGATGTCGAATAGGCAGGCTTTGGATCTTGTGTGCAAATGCTCCGCGATGATTCCCTGGTACTGGATGGGCATTTCCCAGCCGGCAAAGTTCGTCAGCCTGGCCCCAAGCCTTTTGTGGGTTTCCGTAAGGGGTGTTGTCAGAAGATCCATAGTTTTTCCTGGCATGAATAGCGGGCATTAAAAGTTTTCAGGCAGATTGCTTCATGAAAATTGTTTAGTGTGTTTGTTGACGGATCCGGGTATGGGGAAGTTTGTCCTCTAACTGACTTAAAGTATAATCAACAACCCTCGGCGTGCCTGCTTAAGGTCGAGAAGCGTCTTTCATCTTGGTCTTTCTGAGTGATTTAAGCTCGTCCAGCTGGGATACCATTCGACCATAATGCTTTTTGACCTCATGTCCATAAGGAGTCAGATCCTCGTCCCGTTTATCCCTGATGTAGGTTGAGACCAGGTACCCGTCACCGGCAATCTTTTCCACCATGGAAATGATTTTGGCCACTATTTCGTCAAAATAGCTTGCCTGTTCAAATTTGAAATCACTTAAAATATTATTGATATGTACAAGCATAGTCAGGTAGTTGAGCTTTTCTCCGGCATATTTTTTCCCGGTAAGATCCTGCAGCATCCTGATTTTTCTGGCCTGCTTGATGTAGCTGTATTTCTTCCAGACCTCCTGGTAAAGTTTATGCAGATCATTGAATTTCTCCTGATTGTCGGGATTCAATAAAAAATTGTCCAGAACTTTTGTCACTCCGGCATAAAATTCGTCAGAATAGCCGATTATTCTCCTCTGGTGTTTGCCAAGCCATGAAAAGAGGAATTTAAGCCTCTTTTCATGGGTGTCGGTATTTTCGATAATTTCGCGTTTATACTTGATTCTTCCGCTATATTCACCCTTAACGATATCATTGAGCTTAAGGGTCATATACGATGTGTCCTTGATTATGTTCAGATTCGAACATATTTCACCGGTCAGGGGATGGATGATTTCCTGACGATAAACCGAAAGCGCCCTTTCTTCCCTGATATTATCGGGATCATACTTATGCTGAATGTATTTTACCCTGAGTATGACCGCCTTTTTTTTCTCGTCGATGAAATAATTATTTTCTTTTAAAAAATTCAATACATCCTTTTTCCTGGTTTCGACACTGACAAGGGCCAGTTTTTCCAGAGCGGGATAAAATTTCTGTTCGCCGGTTGAATAAAGGGTGGTAATAGTCCGGTCTGTCTGGCCCAGGGCGCGGATAAGAAAATGTTCTCCGCTTTTAAAAAGTCGCCGGGCAAAGAGTGCCGCAGAGGTTCTTCTTTCCGATACCACGGGATATCCATAAAGTTCCATAAAAAACTGATAAACAAAATTTCGGTTAAGTTCGTATCTGAGGCTGTCGTTGGCCCTGAATTTTTTGATTTTGAGCCCGAATCTTTTGAGTTCCTGGTCAAGATCTGACGGAAAGGAAGCATACATGCCGGCCAGATAGAAATCATTTCTGGCATTCATGCCCAGGACATGACCCCGGTCCATATTTAAAATGAATTCAAGTATCTTAGGGTAATTAGTAAGTTCGGAAACGTCTTTTCCCAAGAAAGATTCTTTGAAAGGTTCCTGCAGATTTTTAGGCAGTCTGGCTTGACACGTGAAAATATTATTCCGGTTGGTGATTTCAAAAAGTGGGGAGTAATCTCCCTCGTGCGAGGCTATTTCTTCCCAGCAATTATGAATAATATCAAATTGAAAAATTTCATTGAAATAATCGATGGGCCGGTTAAATGCCACCAGACTGAAACCGGGGAGATTTTCATACTCAAACAGGTCTGACTCAAAGGAAGGCAGAAGTTCCCTGGCTTCAACCAGGGGATACTTTCTAGTTTCCAGAAAGGGCCTTATAAGACATTGTCTTATATGAATAATATCCAGATAATTTTTCAATCCGAATATATTATTGATTTTGAATTTCGGGATAGGTAATTTTTTATCAGTCCAGTCGTAGGATTTTGACCCTGTAAAATAATTATCCCATTTCTTCATTAACGATCCTTATTATGATGTTAGTCTATTTCTTTCCAGCTTTTTTTACATATCTTTTAAAAAATATCAATTAAATGGTTTAATTGACACAAGGTTAATTATTTTCATAGTATGATCACCTACTAAGCCGTACTTCCGGAATGCGATCTGAAAAAATTATCAATAACAAAGGATTCCGGCTATGCAAAAAATCGATAAATGTCCCAAGTCGAAAGTCAATGCCGTTAACTGCACCTGTACATACTTCTCTTGTCCAAGGCACGGCCTGTGTTGCGAGTGTATGCACTATCATCGTCTGCGTGATGAAATACCGGCCTGTTATTTTTCCCCGGAGGAAGAAAAAACGTATAACCGGTCCATAGAATTTTATTGTCAAAGAAGGAGTTAGCAGGCATAGTCGCCCTCAGGGAATATACTCTATTTTGTCGATAATCCTGTCACCTGGAAAATAGTCGCTGTAAAGAAATGTACGGAAATAACTGGTTGGATAGAATACTGGCGCTGGTTTGCAGCGTTTTTGACGGTTATTCCTCAGTTCTTTTTCTGAAGGGCAAGGGACCGGAGCATTTTCTTGCCTCCAGTTTCAGTCTCGGGGACAGCATTAAACCCGGTACCATGATATCCCCGGGGGCGGGCCTGGTGGGCTGGATAATCAAAAACAAACAACCCCTTCTTATAAACAAGTTTGATAGAAATGTAGGCTGTCTTGGCTATTATCCCGCCGAGGGAGAATCCAAGATCAAGGCTTTCATGGGAGTGCACCTGCCGCTCAAGGCAGGGGTTCTATGTATTGACAGCAAGAAAACTTATTCCTTCAGCGATAAGGATCAGAAGATTCTCTATCAGTTTGCCCAGCTCATTGAGGACATCAGGGCAGATATCCATAAAGTCGATATGAGCGCCAAAAGCATGGACTATTACAGGTACTTGACCCTGGTCCACAGTCTGAGGGTGAAGTTTCCCAAGTGGCGTATTTTTCTTGAAAAACTCCTTGATGTTTTGACCCAGGCAACCGGTTTTCGCTATTGCTTCATGGCCGCCCGGGATGAAGTGGGCCAGGGTTACTTTGTGGAAGGATTAAGCAGGGATATTCTGCCTGAGCTGGATTTTTCCGTACACAAATTCAGGATGGATTCAGGCCTTGTAGGCTGGGTATTCAAGCATGGAACTCCGGTTTTTTCCGGTGAACAGGATGGGCCTTCCGACCTTCCTCTTTTTGGAAAGGAGTTTTCGTCCCTGAATTTTAAATCCGTGATATGTCTGCCCCTGGTTGTCCATCGCAAAACCAGAGGTGTACTGGTCCTGGCAGACTCCGGTTCAATATACATAAATGACGAGATGAGGGCTTTTGTCCAGGTGGTTGGAGATTATCTCTGCCTTTTTCTGGAGAACCTGTATCTTAAAAGTCACGCTGCCTGATGTTCGCTTAAATACGGCTCTGTAAACTTTAACTCCCGGTGGTCCAGTTTTGGCCATGACCGGGTTATAAAACGGGACTCATGATGTTTAGAAAACTATTCAGCTTTATGGGCAAAAGCATAGCAATGGATCTGGGTACGGCCAATACTCTGATTTATACTCAGAGGGATGGAGTGGTCCTTAACGAGCCCTCAGTGGTTGCCCTGGATTCCCGTGACGGAAGAGTGCTGGCCGTGGGCAGGGAGGCCAAGGAGTTCCTGGGAAGAACACCCAAAAAGATAGTGGCGATCAGGCCTTTGAAGGACGGAGTGATTGCTGATTTCGAGGTGACCAACGCCATGATTACCTTTTTTATCAGGAAGGTCATCAAGGGTATGAATCTGTTTAAGCCGAAGCTCGTCATCTGTGTTCCCACAGGCATTACCCAGGTGGAAAAAAGAGCGGTGATCGAGTCCGGGCTTCACTCAGGCGCAAGAGAGGTCAAGTTAATTGAAGAGCCCATGGGCGCGGCCATCGGAGCGCGGATGCCCATTGAAGAGCCTCAGGGCAATCTTGTGGTGGATATCGGGGGAGGGACCACCGAGGTGGCGGTTATAGCTCTTTCTGCTGTTGCCTATTCCGAGTCAGTCCGGATAGCCGGAGATGAGATGAATGAGGCAATTCAGCGTTATGTTCAGGATCAGCATCAGCTTTTGATAGGTGAAAACACGGCTGAAAAGATCAAGATGACCATTGGAAGCGCGTACCCCGTGGGCGAAGCAATGAGTTTAAAGATAATGGGTAAAAACATCGTAAACGGCAATCCCAAAGCCCTGATAATAAATGACGGCGAGATCCGGGAAGCCATCAGGGAGCCGGTAAACGCCATCATTATGGCTGTAAGAAGAGCCGTGGAAAAGACACCGCCTGAACTGGTGGCGGATATAGCAGACAACGGCCTGTTGCTGGCCGGCGGAGGCGCCTTGCTCAAAGGCCTGGATAAACTGATTGCCAGGGAAGTTCAGGTTGAGGCGTGCATTGATGATGAACCCCTGACTACAGTGGTAAGAGGAGCGGGAATTACCCTGGGGGAAGAGAAGAAGTACAGCAATGTTTACATTAATTGAAGCTGAACTGCCGCAAGGTTAGAAAAGAAGTTGTTTTTCCCAGAAATACACCAGTCCCGGAGTCAGAATGTCCGGAAATTCACTGACCAGCGAACCCATGTCATCCCGGCCGATGAACCTTATATCTTCCACTTCCAAGGGGTTGGGATCAGGATGAGTGGTTATTTTTCCAGCACTGAACAGGTATACATATTTAAAATTAGTCTCCCTGCGCCCGTTTATTGTGGTGACAAGTCTGATCCTTGAGGGAATGATTCCCACTTCCTCCTCGAGTTCCCTGTAAGCAGCGTCAACAGCTGATTCTCCGGCAAGCACATGTCCGGTTGCCGACAGATCCCAGCGGCCCGGGTAAATTTTTTTGAGGTGATGTCTTTTTTGAATAAGCAGTCTGTTGCCGCTGTCATAGACCAGAACAAGGACCGAGCGGTGAAAAAGACCCTGCCTGTGAGCCTCCGCCCTGGTCAGGACCATCAAAGGCCTGTTTTTTGAATCTACCACCTCGACGTACTCTGAGGGGATGAGGCTTTCTTTTTTGATTTTTTTGTTGAACATGTCTTTGCAGGTAGTGGGTTTAATGTGGATCACGGCTTCATGTAAATGCGGGATTGTTTCTTTCTTCCTGGAATTTTTGAGCAGCCTTCTTGAATTCGGACTTTTTCAACACGGGTTAAATTTCCCGGCATGACAATTAATCAGTATCAAATCCTGCCCATAGAAAAAAAACACTTGGCTGAACTTGTTTTGCTGGAAAGGCTTTGTTTTTCGCAGCACTGGAACTTAAAACAATATCAGGAAGCCCTGGACCAGGATAATTTTAAAGCACTGGGCATTTTTCAGGATAAAAATCTTAAGGGCTATATTTCGATATCATTCATGCTTGATGAAGCAGAAATAATAAATCTGGCCGTTCATCCGGAGTGCAGAAAAATGGGTCTGGCCGGAAGCCTTGTTTCAGCAGTCCTGCGTACCTGCGAACAGGAAGGGGTCAAAAAAATCTTTCTTGAGGTAAGGCCTTCCAATACTGCGGCATTGAATATTTACCGGAGTTTCGGATTTAAACAGGTTGCCAGGAGGATCAAATATTATCAGGACAATCTTGAAGACGCCCTGGTATTCCGGCTGGATCTTCTCCCGGCTAAAACATCTGTCTGAATATCCCTGAAGAACGCTCGTCCAGGCGTTTGAGACCAAGGGACCGGGCCTTTTTCTTGAGGTCTATGATTACTGATCCGGGGACATTGGCCTTAAGTTCCGGATACCGGAAGGCATCTCCGGCAGGTCTGTACTGATCCATAATATTTATATAAGTGTCCCCGGGCAGCTCGGCGGCAAAAAAATCAAGCCAGTCTTCAGATCCTGCCAGGTTTCCGGGCATGACCAGGTGTCTGATCATCAGGCCCTTTTTTGCTCTTCCCTGTTCATCGATCATTAGAGAGCCCACCTGCCTGTGCATTTCCAGGATGGCCTTCCTGGCTTTATCCGGATAGTCCGGGGCCTGGGCGTATTTCGCAGCCTCATCAGTGCCGAAGAATTTTGAATCCGCGAGATATATGTCTACAATGCCGTCCAGGATTCTCAAGGTATCAAGCTCGTCATAAGAGCTGGTGTTGTAGACGAGGGGGATGTTCAGGCCTTTTCCGGCGGCAACGGACAAACTCTCAAGGATCTGGAAAACTACATGGGAGGGAGTGACCAGGTTTATGTTTTCAGCCCCTGCGGACTGCAGTTCGAGAAAAATTTCTGCCAGTTGATCCGGGCTGAACTCCTGGTGCCTGGTAAGGTTGTGACTGATGTCATAGTTCTGACAAAAAACACAGCACAAATTGCAATGAGCAAAAAAAACCGTACCTGAACCGCCCTGTCCCACAAGGGGAGTTTCTTCGCCAAAATGTAGATTATAAGAAGCCACCTGGGCCAGGCGGCCAGTGTTGCAAAAACCTGTTTCATTCTCAATTCTGTTTACCCGGCATTTTCTCGGGCAAAGGGAGCAGTCCCGGGCAATGTTGCGGGCCTGCTCAGTTCTTTTTCTCAAAAGATCCTGTTCATGAGCTTTGTGATATGACATCTTCACGCTTCCTCCGATAATTGCCATAATCCCGCTTTTAACAAAGCATAGTTCATTGGAATCTTCTTGGCAAGAATTGAGAAACTTATCAAATTATGCCCGGTTTGGAAATTTTGGGCTTGTGTTTAGAGGCACTAAAGGGCATGGTTTTCGCAATGTTTTTAATAGCGCAAGCGATTTAAGGAGCATATAGCCCCACTCACCTCCGTTATAAGCCGTTAACAGAAGAATAGATGAATTTGCTATAATTTTTGATAACTTTTATCAGATTGTTTAGGAGGATAAGACAATGTTTGTTGGGCTGAAAATGTTAAAAGATTTTGCCACCATTACTCCTGAAACATTAATGATGGATGCTGACAGGATTTTATCCGAGACCAACTTGTGGATGCTGATGGTTGTGGAGGGGCAAAGGTTTCTGGGAGCGGTAATAAAGGAAGATGTCCGCGGCACTCTGCCTTCGCCGGCTACCACGCTCAGCAGGCACGAGCTTAACTATCTGCTTAACAAGATGACGGTAAAAAAGATTGTTAAAAAGAATATCCCCACGGTCATGCCTGAGGCTGAAATAGAAGTCGCGGCCAAAATCATGTTTGATCATAATCTGGCCGGGCTGCCCGTTCTTGATTCTTCTGACAGGCTGGTAGGTTATATTAACCGGAACATCATGCTTGAAGTCCTGGTGGAGGAGATGGGCCTGGAGCAGGGCGGGGCTAGGATTGTCTTCGAAATCGAGGACCGCAAGGGGGTTATTGCCGAAGTGTCCAGCCTGATATTTAAGATGGGAATCAGCATTATCTCAACTGCTACTTTTTTTCACAAAGAAAGCCGGATGGTGGTGTTCAGGGTCCAGACCGATGACCAGGGTCCCATTGTCAAGGAATTGACCAGCCTGGGTTATAAAGTTGTCGGGCCTGAAGACTTCAGGTCGGAATGGAGTTTGTAAAAAAATGTCTCTTTTGGAAGTCCGGAACGTGACCCTGACATTCAAGGGCATTGCCGCTCTTATGGATGTGGGGTTCAGTGTGGAAAAAGGCCAGATTGTATCCCTGATCGGACCTAACGGGGCCGGTAAGACAAGCATGCTCAACTGCATCAGCGGACGTTATCACCCTGACAGTGGGGAGATCACCCTGAACGGCAAAAACCTGCTTGCCCTTCCCGCGCATGCCAGGATGAGCACGGGTATGTCCAGGACTTTTCAGAATATCGCCCTGTTTAAGGGAATGAGTGTGCTGGATAATCTCATGGTAGGGAGGCACAGCAGGATAACTTACGGGCTTCTGGCTTCCCTGTTGTATTTTGGCAGGGCCAGAAAAGAAGAAGACATCCACCGCAGAAGAGTTGAAGAAGTAATAGATTTTCTGGGCCTTTCCTCATACAGACATAAAGTTGCGGGAAGCCTTCCCTATGGAGTGCAGAAGCTTGTTGAACTGGGCCGGGCTCTGGCTGCTGAACCGGAGCTTATTCTTCTGGACGAACCCATGGCCGGCATGAACCTGGAGGAAACCGAAGAAATGGCCAGATATATCCTTGATATAAATGAAGAATGGAAGATTACCGTGCTTCTTGTGGAACATGACATGGGAGTGGTCATGGACATCTCGGACAGGGTGGTGGTCCTGGACTTTGGCCAGCTCCTGGCAGAAGGTGCTCCTGAAGAAGTCCAGTCCAATCCGGATGTCATCGCGGCTTATCTGGGAGGGGAAAATGCTTCATTTCTGGGAATTTAGTTATTTCAGCTGCGGGTTGCGAAACCGAGAATAGACGGTATGATTCGCGGGCTGTAATAATCCGCCATTTTCGGGTCAGGATCCGATACTGTTTAAATACATGAGACCTGCTCCTGATTTTTTGTCATAAAAGGAATTTTGAACACCCCTGATGCCTGATCAACATGGCATTATAATTATGATCACCTGAACTTTTTATTTCAACCATATTTAAACAACCATATGACAGATCATAACACCACTTTGCCCCGGCTGCTGATAGAGAATGCCGGAAAGTACGGTTCCAGGACCGCCTTGCGTGAAAAGGAATGGGGGATATGGCAGACCTACTCCTGGCAGGACTATCTTGAAATCACTTCTGAGTTTGCGGCAGGCTTGAAAAAACTGGGACTTGGAAAGGGAGATGTAATCGTCCTTATCGGGGACAACCGTCCTGAATGGCTTTGGGCCGAAATCGCCATTCAAAGCCTTGGGGGTATGGCCCTTGGAGTTTACCAGGATGTTCAGGCCAGTGAGATTGAATATATTTTTGAACTGACCGATTGCAGACTGGTTATTGCCGAAGACCAGGAGCAGGTGGACAAAATGCTTTCCCTAAGGGGCAAGGTTTCTCACCTTGAGCACATTGTTTATCATGATTCCAAGGGGCTTATAAAATACCAGGACGAAGGCCTTCTTCATTTTGATCAGGTCAGGGAGTATGGCCGTCCGGACAGAAATCTTTTTGAGAGCTGGGTGGATCAGCTGTCTGAGGATGACACCTGCCTCATAGCCACTACCTCAGGGACCACGGGAAGACCCAAGCTGGCCATGCTCTCCCATAAGAACCTGCTTACCATGGCCCATAACCTGGGACAGGTTGATCCCAAAGATCAGGCTGACGAGTTTGTCTCATTTTTGCCTCTGGCCTGGATGGGAGAGCAGATGATGGCCGTGGCCTCGTCACTGCTTTTCGGCTTCTGCGTTAATTTTCCGGAGGAACAGGAAACCGTCCAGAACGACATCCGGGACATCGGTCCGCATATCATTTTTTCTCCCCCGAGGGTATGGGAAAATCTGGCCGCCAGAATCCGGGTCCGTATTATGGAAACAACCAGGCTTAAAAGACTGATCTATCATAAGTGCATGGGCATAGGCATCAGAATGGCCGAGTGCAGGTTGAGCAGAAAACCTCCCGGGACCATGCTCAACACTCTTTATCTGCTCTCCCAGTTTTTTCTGTTCAGATCCTTAAGAGACAGACTTGGTTTTTCCCGGATACGCTCGGCCACAACCGGTGGAGCCGCACTCGGTCCGGATACGTTCAAATTTTTCCATGCCATGGGCGTGAACTTGAAGCAGATTTACGGTCAAACCGAGATTGCAGGGATATCCTGCATTCACAGAGATGGCCATATTGATTTTGACACCGTCGGAGAACCAATCCCTGAAACTGAAATAATGATCTCCGGTGAAGGCGAAATACTTTCCAGGTCAGCCGCGGTATTTCAAGGTTATTACAAGGATGAGAAAGCCACCGGAGAAACTCTGTCCGATGACGGGTGGCTGCTTTCCGGAGACGCGGGATATTTTAAGGACAACGGGCAGCTGGTGGTCATAGACCGGCTTAAGGATGTTATGGAGTTGGCTGATGGGACGAAGTTTTCTCCGCAATTCATGGAAAACAAGCTTAAGTTTTCACCATACATCCGTGAAGCTGTGGTCGTGGGCAAGGGTAAAAAATACATCGCAGCCATAGTGTGCATTGACGAGGAAATAGTCGGCAGGTGGAGTGAGAGCAAGCAGCTTACTTATACCACTTACCAGGACCTGGCCTCCAAAAAAGAGGTTTACAACCTGGTAGCGGATGAAATTCGCAAAATCAACGATACCATTCCCGAAAATACCAGGATCAGGCGTTTTGCCCTGTTATTCAAGGAACTGGACGCTGATGACGGTGAGTTGACCAGGACAAGGAAGATCAGGCGAAAGGTGGTGGCAGAGCGCTATGCAGCCCTGATGGAGAGGCTTTACACAGATGACCGGGAAGTGGATCTTGTGGCCAGGATTCAGTATCAGGACGGCAGCACCAGGGAGATGAAGGGCAGGATTGCCATAAAGGATGTTTCTTAACAGGAGGCTCAAAATTCTCCTCCCGCACCTGCCGGAGATGTCAGCAGCTTCTCAGTAGATACGGGACTGTACCCCGGCCTCCGCCGGGTGATGAAAAGAGCCGGGCATTACGATTTCGGCGAAGAACGACAACGATCAGGGTTACGACAATAAAGCCGTTTCGCTTTTAACCCTCAGGGTTGAACAATATACAGGAAGACATCTTTTATCCAATAACCTAGAGGATATACATGGAATATTATCTTCATCTGGTACTTAACGGCCTGGTTATCGGCAGTATTTACAGCCTGGTGGCCCTTGGTTTTGTAATAATCTACAAGGCGACCAAGGTTGTAAACTTTGCTCAGGGTGAACTGGTCATGTTTGGAGCCTATATCTGTTTTGCCCTTACTGTACAAATGGGCCTGCCTTTTCTTGTATCCTTTTTCATGACCCTGATTTTTTCGGTGATTCTAGGTCTCTGCCTGGAAAGGGTAATACTGCGGCCCATGATCGGCGAACCCATAATCAGCGTGATCATGGTCACTATAGGCTTGTCCACTGTATTAAAGGCGGCCATTCAGCTTTTCTGGGGAACCCAGGTCAGGGTGTATCCCCAGGTTCTTCCTTCTGAACCGATCTGGATTCTTGGTCTTCCCGTGGCCCCGGTTTATATTGCCGCTTTTTGTCTTTCAGTGGTCCTGTTCGTGATTTTTTCCCTGTTTTTCAAGTATTCCACCATGGGTATAGCCATGCGGGCCACGGCCTTTGATCAGCAGGCCGCTCAGTCCATGGGCATCGGAGTTAAAAATATATTTGCCATGTCCTGGTGCATAGCAGCGGTTGTTTCAAGCATTGGCGGGATAATTCTCGGCAACATCAACGGGATAACTCCCCAGCTGGGACATTTGGGATTAAAGGTTTTCCCAGCTGTTATCCTGGGAGGTCTGGACAGTCTGCTTGGCGCGGCTTTGGGAGGGCTGATTATCGGAGTCCTGGAGAATTTATCCGACGGATTGGCCCAGCAGTTCTTCGGTCTGGCAGGATTCAGAGAAGTGGCGGCTTATTTCATTCTGGTCATTATCCTGATGATCAAACCTTATGGTCTTTTCGGAACCCCTGAGATAGAGAGAGTTTAGCAATGCAGGGCAAATGCGGTCTTTTTTTCACAACTTATGCCAAGGAGTGCCAGGTTTTTCATACGGATTTTCAAAAGTCCACTGTGGCTTTGTTCTTCCTGGTTCTTCTGGCAGCACCTTTTTTTCTGAGTTCATATCAGGTTTCTCTTCTGAACCTGATAAATATTGCCGTAATCGGGGCTGTATCCCTTAACCTGCTTACCGGGTCCTGCGGACAGATATCCCTTGGCCACGGGGCGTTTATCGGGGTGGGGGCATACGCCACCGGGATATGCACCCTGAACGGCTGGCCGTTTTTGCCCGCACTTCTTTTTGGAGGTGCAACCACAGCGCTGGTGGGTATGATTTTCGGCATTCCGTCGCTCAGACTCAAGGGTATTTATCTGGCTATCGCCACTCTGGCCGCCCAACTTATCCTGGTCTACATTTTCATGCACTGGACCAGCGTTACCGGCGGGGCCATCGGCATGGGCCTGGATCCCCCTGTAATTCTGGGATACAGCTTTGATACCGACCTGAAGATGTTTTATCTTACACTGTTTTTTGCGGTTTCAGCGGTACTGATCGTCAAAAACATTCTTAGAACAAAATCAGGCCGGGCCTTTGTGGCCATCAGGGACTTTCATCTTTCAGCCGAGTCGGTGGGTATTAATCTTTTCCGGTACAAGCTGCAGGCATTCGGGGTCAGTTCTTTTCTGGCGGGCATCGCAGGCGGTCTCTGGGCTCATTATACCATGTACATTAATCCTGAACAGTTTGAAATCGGGCTTTCAATCCAATACCTGGCCATGATCATTATCGGCGGCCTGGGCAGTGTCATCGGAAGCGTATTCGGGGCGGTTTTCCTGACTCTTCTGCCTGAGGCGCTTGGCATTGTTGCAAATCTATTGAGCGGTTTTTTCCCGGATATCAGCACCTACTTTCTGGCCATGCGCGACGGGATATTCGGTCTGATACTGGTATTTTTTCTGATTTTTGAGCCGGACGGACTGGCCAGACGCTGGCAATTGGCCAAGTCGTATTTTAAGCTGCATCCCTTTGCTCATTAAATGTTTTTTAATCTGTTTTAACAGGGGGTTTTGGTAATGAAACGTTTATTTCAAATAGTTTCACTGTTTTTGGCGATGAGTTTTCTGGGCGGCATGGCCCAGGCCGAGATTAAAATCGGGATTATTTCCGATCTCAGCGGTGCAACGTCCGATGTGGGCAGGCCATATGCCGATGGAGTCAAGGACTGCATCAAGTATATTAATGAAAAAGGTGGAATCAACGGCCAGAAGATTGACATGATGCAGATCGATTACGCCTACAATGTCCAGCAGGCCTTATCAGCGTACAACAGGATGAAGAGCTGGGGCATGGTCGCCCTTCAGGGCTGGGGCACGGCGGATACAGAAGCTTTGGTGCGGCAGGTGGCCAGGGACCGGATCCCCAATTTTTCCGCTTCCTATTCAGCCCACCTGACAGATCCGGAGGTGGCGCCGTACAACTTTTTTATTGCAGCGGATTATTCCACCCAGCTTCGTGGAGCCCTTGATTACCTATACAGCACATGGGATAAAGACAGGGCGCCAAGGTTTGCTTTAGTATATCCGAATCATCCTTACGGCCTTGCTCCTATTCCTGCCGGGAAGGAATATGCCCTAGAACTCGGCTTTGAAATAGTGGGCGAGGAAAACGTCGGCCTGGGTGACATGGACGCAACCACTCAGCTCCTCAGGCTTAATCGACAGAAACCTGACTTTGTCTGGGTTGGCGGGACCATCTCCTCAACAGCGGTCATTCTTAAGGACGCCCAGAGACTGAACATGGATTCCGTCTTTATCACCAATATCTGGGGAAGCGACGAACAGCTCCTCTCCCTGGCCGGTTCAGCAGTGAACGGACACATCGGCCTGCAGACTTCAGTGATTTACGGCGCGGATGTTCCGGGTATGGAAATCATCAAGGAATTGACGAATGGAAGGCACCAGATGACTCACTATGTCCGTGGTTTTGCCTCCATGTATGTCATGGCCGAAGCCATCAGAATAGCCATGGACAAGGGAGAGCTCAACGGTCCCGGAATCAGGGACGCGGCCCGCACCCTGCGGGATTTCGATCCTATGGGCCTGACTCCTCCGATCAGCTTCTATCCTGATGATCACCGGCCCAATATGTCGGTAAAATTATACCGCCTCAGCCAGGAGGGGATGGAGCTTATCAGCACCGAAACCCTGGAAAGAAGGGCTGACTGGCTGGGCAAATAAACACCCAACAATTCAGGAGCGAATTTGAATATTCTCAGCGTTGAGAACCTTGAAGTCGTTTACAATGACGTGGTTCTGGTGCTCAAAGGTTTGTCCATCAAGGTGGAGCGTGGATCCATCACGGCCCTGCTGGGTTCCAACGGGGCCGGAAAATCCACGACTCTCAAGTCAATTTCAGGCCTTCTGGCAACTGAAGATGGAGAGATTACCGAGGGGTCCGTCTTTTACGAAGACCAGCCCATTCATAAACTCTGGCCGGAAAAGATTGTGCGTCTGGGTATATTTCAGGTCATGGAGGGCAGACGCATATTTGAGGATCTTACCGTGGAGGAGAACCTCAAGTGCGGCGGATTTGTCAGACCCGGGAAAGAATTTTCCCAGTCCAGGGAGCTTGTTTTTGAATATTTCCCAAGGCTTAAGGAACGGCGAAAACAGCTGGCCGGGTACCTGTCCGGGGGCGAACAGCAGATGCTGGCTATCGGCAGAGCTCTCATGGCCAAACCGCGGCTTCTTCTTCTGGACGAGCCATCCCTGGGGCTTGCCCCTCTCCTGGTTGAAGAAATCTTTGGAATTATTAAAAGAGTCAATAGTGAAGAAGGAGTAACCATTCTTCTTGTTGAACAAAACGCCCGCGCCGCCCTGAATATTGCCAGTCATGGATATATTCTGGAGAACGGGCGCATTGTTCTGGACGGACGGGCCGAAAGCCTGCTCAACAACCCGGATGTTCAGGAATTTTACCTTGGCATCGGCAGTACCGGTGAAAAAAGAAGCTACCGCAATGTGAAGCATTACAGGAGACGAAAGAGGTGGCTTGGGTAGTTGAGCGTATAGTCAGAAATCAGAAGTAATCCTCATGCTCTGTAGCCACAAGAAGTCGATGCTTTTTTCTTTGTTCAGTCAAAAGCCTGAATCCAATGTCTTAACAAGCTCTTTCAGTAAAGAGCACTGTCCTGAAGTCAGGAAACAAGATTAAAGTATTGCGTTTTCATCTTTGACGATTAGCTTATTCAACTAAGCGCTTGTTCAACGCAGTAGGTGGTTTTGTCTGTCAAAAATCTTCTTTTTAACTTGCTGATTCCTGAGTTTCTTCAACTGACAAATCACAAACCAAAGGTCTAAGTAATGAGTTTGGAACAAAGCAGACAGAAGGGTTTTTTTCATGATCTGGAAACCATGAGCAGAAATCAGAGGGACGAATACCTCTGGAACAGGATGAGTGATCTTCTTGGTTTTGCTTATGACAATTCAAAGGCCTTCAAAAAAAGGATGAATGATGCAGGGCTTACTCCAGCAGATATCAGGAGTCCTGCAGACTGGGCACTTATTCCTGCTCTGCCTAAAAAAGATCTTGTTCATGTTCAGCTTTCAGAACCTGATCTGGGCGGACTGCTGACCTGTAAGCCGGGCGATCTTCGGCACATTTATATGTCCCCCGGACCCATTGTTGATCCTGAAGCCAGGCAGCAGGACTATTGGGGTTTTGCCGAAGCCTTTTATGCGGCTGGATTCCGAAAATCCGATATTGTCCAGATGACCTTCAGTTATCACTTTACTCCGGCCGGATTGATGATGGAAGAACCTCTTCACGAGATTGGATGCTCTGTGTTTCCTGCCGGACCGGGCAATACCGACGGTCAGATCGAGGTAATGACCAGACTTGGGGTAACTGGGTTTGTAGGCATGGCCAGCTTTTTGAAGATTATCGCGGATAAGGCGGAAAGCAAGGGCCTGAATCTTAAAAATGACTTCAGGCTTAAGGTTGCTTTTGTGGCTGCGGAAAGACTTGCCGAATCCCTCAGGAGTGAACTGGAGGAGCGATTCGGCATGCGCATTCGCCAGGGTTACGGAACCGCCGATCTGGGCTGCATTGCCTACGAATGCCCTGAAAAGAACGGCATGCATCTATCCAGCAGATGTTACGTTGAAATATGTGATCCTGAAAGCAAAAAGCCCCTGCCGTTTGGAGAAACAGGAGAAGTGGTGGTTACTCCGTTTAATAAGGCTTATCCTCTTATCAGGCTGGCAACCGGAGACTTGTCAGCCATGCAGGAACAGAATTGCCCCTGCGGACGAACCGCGCCCGGCTTAAAAGGGATTCTTGGCCGGGTTGACGACACAGTCAAGGTTAAGGGTCAGTTCATTTATCCTTCTCAGGTGGGTGAAGCCCTGAAAAATTTCTCCGGGATCAGTTCATGGAAACTGGTTGCGGCCAATCCTGACGGCAGGGACAGGATCAGCCTTTATCTTTTTTGTTCCAGGGACACGGACGTTGTAACTGTTTCAAAAGCGTTTCAGGATAAAATAAAACTCCGGGCGGAAATAATAATTTCCCAGGATGAAAAGGATTTTCTTGAAACAGACCCAAAAATTGAAGACAGGCGCACCTGGGATAAGTGATGGTGCAGCCCGGGCAGGGCATGGAAAATCTTTCATTTGTCAGCCTTGCTTAAAAATTTAAAACTCTCAACTATGGGAGGCAATATGAAATTTATCGATACGGAAGATATATCAGGCAAGAAA
>SKKD01000215.1 GCA_007121655.1 Desulfonatronovibrio sp.
GGAGTGGAGCTTTCCCATGAAGCGGCAGTAGGCAAAATCGCCCAGGAGGAGATAGAATATCTGATGGCCAGAGGCATGGATGAAGATCAGGCAACATCAACTATTGTTCGAGGGTTTATGAATGTGGATATTATGGGTTTGCCCGACGAACTGAGACAAAGCATAGAAAAAACCATAGAAGAAAATGAAGCTGAGATGTTTTAATTCTAATGGTGAAATTGGGAAATAAAAAAGGCTTCCGGGTAACTCCGGAAGCCTTTTTCTGTTGAAAAATAGAGTGATACTGTTATCTGGTCTGGTAAGCGGTCTTGGGTTTTTTGGGTGCCGGGGCAGGTTCTTCTTCCTCTTCCTCAGTCACGGGCCTGAAGTTTAAAAGAATGGGGCTGGCAACAAATATGGAGGAATACGTTCCAACGATTACGCCCACGGTAAGCGCGAAGGCGAAGTCATGAATTATGGCTCCGCCGAGAAACAGCAGGCTGAGCACAACAATCAAGGTTGTGCCCGAGGTAATAATTGTGCGGCTAAGGGTCTGGTTAATGCTTAAATTAATGGTTTCTGAAAGGGATGTTGAAATCTTATTGCGCAGATTTTCCCTTATGCGGTCAAATACAATGATGGTGTCATTCAGGGAATAACCGAGAATAGTCAAGAGAGCTGCTATAATGGTCAGGTCGAATTCCTTGTTGAGCAGGGAAAAAATTCCCACCACGATAACTACGTCATGAATAAGCGCCAGTACCGCGCCAAGGGCAAAGTTCAGCCTGAGATACCAGCTGAGAACCAGGGTTATGATCATGGCCGCCAAGACCAGGAAGCCCAGGGGTATCCCGACAAGCTTCAGGAGGTACACCCCCCCGGCCAGGCCGGCAGCCATAAAGCCGGCTATGAACCATTTGTGTTCAAATCTCCCCGATATATAAATGGCGATAAATAGAACAGCAAAAAACAGAGCGTTCAGGGCGCTTTCCCGCAAATCCGCGCCTACTCTTGGGCCAACCATCTCCAAACGTTGAATGGTATACTGATTTTCCTGAAAGTATTCGGCAAGTTTGTCGTCTACGGTTTCTCTGACCATTGATGGCGAGAGTTCTTCAGCTGAAGTTCTTAAAAGAAATTCGTAATCGGCCCTTTCTCCGAATCTTTGCACCACAAGGGCCGGCAGATCCGTCTCCCCCATGATTGAGGTGATTTGCGCAAGTTCAACCTCGTCGTGAAACTTTACCTGGATGATCACACCTCCGGCAAAATCGATCCCAAGCCTGGGTCCGCCCTTTAAGCCAAGAGATATCAGACCTATGAGAATGAGTGATATTGACAGGAAGTAAGCTAACTTGCGTTTGCCGACAAAATCAAAATTAGTATTTGGTTTGATTAACTGAAAACCCATTTTATTATCGCCTTTGTCTGTGTGATGAAAGATTATTCAAACATCCGCGCCTGAATCAGAAATAATAGTGCGCGAAAAAACCAAAAATCCTCAACAACATGTTCAACAGACTAACTTATGATTACTAAATACTAAGAACTGCTCCTGGCTTGCGCCTGGCAATCCATAAATCAAAGAAAACCCTGGAAACAAAAATCGCCGTAAACATGGAAGCCAGGACTCCCAGAGTCAGGGTTACGGCGAACCCTCTGATGGGGCCTGTTCCAAACTGATAAAGTATGACCGCGGCTATAATGGTGGTTACATTGGCATCCAGAATGGTCAATGTGGCCCGGTTGTAACCCTCCTCTATGGCGGCCTTTGGCGACAGGCCCCGCCGCAGTTCTTCCCGTATACGTTCAAAAATCAGCACATTGGCGTCAACAGCTATGCCGATGGTCAGGATTATGCCCGCTATGCCCGGCAGGGTCAGAACGGCTCCAAATCCGGCCAGGCCTGCCAGAATAAGTATGACATTAAAGGCCAGAACCGTATTGGCCACCACTCCGGCAAAACCGAAATAAAAGATCATGAAAATTACTACCAGGGCTCCGCCGATCAGGGCTGCTCTTACTCCTCGTTCAATGGATTCCTGCCCCAATGATGGACCCACGGTTCGTTCTTCCATTACATAAACAGGAGCAGGAAGTGATCCTGCCCGAAGAACAACAGCCAGGTCATGAGCTTCGTCCACTGTGAATCGGCCGGTTATACTGGCCCGCCCGCCGGAGATCCTTTCCTGGATGGTAGGCGTTGAATATACGTTGCCGTCAAGGACGATTGCCAGTCTCTCACGAATGTTTTCAGCAGTTACCCTTTCAAAAATGCGGGCTCCCCGGCTGTCAAAAGTAATGGAAACGTAAGGCTGACCGTATTGATCAAAAGCTGTATGTGCATTGGTGATATATTCGCCGGTCATTACCGTTTCGGCCATCAGGACAACAGGCTCCTGAGTTGTGGACCCGTCCGGAAGGGTTATATTCTGGTAATAAAGTCTGCTGCCGGGAGGTACGATTCCCTGTTCGGCCCTGCCGATGTCGGCTTCTTCATCCACGAGCTTGAATTCCAGGTGGGCCGTCTGACCGATAATAGCGATGGCTCTCTGGGGATCGTCAAGTCCGGGAAGTTGAACCTGGATGCGATCTTCCTGCTGTCTGCGAATATCAGGCTCCGCAACACCAAACTGGTCAATTCTGTTGCGTATGGTCTTAACTGCCTGATCCAGAGTCATGTCTCTGATATTTTCCTTGTATTCGGGTATGAAATCAAGCGTATATATAATTCTCTGGTCAGCTTCTGAATGTCTGGAAATGATGCGCAGATGATCATATCTGCTGCTGAGCATCTGTTCCAGTTCTCTTTGCTGTTCTTGTTGCAGCAGGGTAAATTCAAGTCTGTCGGCGTCGCTGACTCTCGGCCTTAAGACCAGAATATCGCTTTGCCTTGCTTCATCCCTGATATCCTGGCCTGCCTGCGACAGGGATCTCTCCATCGCCCTTTCAACTTCAACTCCCAGAACAAGATGGATTCCTCCCATGAGATCAAGCCCGAGGTTGACCTGCTTGTCGGGCATGATTCTGCCCAGAGGGGAATCTTTTATTGCTGTAAACGATGGTAAAAAATACAGCAGACTGATTATCAGAACCAGCAAGATAACCGGTATTTTCCATTTCAGATTGCCTTTCATATTTAATCCTGAGGCGGTGTATTTGTTTCAGGCATTGATGAACCTGTATGTTTAAGTCGGTTATTAACAGAAAAAGGGCCTGAAGACCAGGTAGTCATCAGGCCGGGAGTAAAGCCCTGTGAGTTGAACCGGTTTATGCTTTCTGGACAGCATCCTGAGTGGGATCCGAAAGTCCGGCTATGTAGGCGCGGTTGGTCTTGACCTGGAGTTTATCTCCGATCTCCAGGGTCAGTACATCATTTTGAATCTCAATGATGCGCCCGTATATTCCGCCATTGGTGATAACTGTATCTCCTCTTTTGAGATTGGCCAGTACCTGGCGATGTTCCTTTGCTTTTTTCTGCTGCGGCCTGATGAGCAGAAAATAGAATATTGCAAACATTAAAATAAGTGGAATAAAGGCTGTGAAAGGGTTACCGGCCCCTCCCTGGGGATCAGCCTGACCCATGGCAAAGATCAGATTTTCTAAAAACATAGTTCCTCCTGAAGTTAATTAATTTCCGGGGCGCCTGGTGATCAGCGCCTGACATTCGTTATTGTACATCCATTGCCGGGTTGAGCAAAGGACATTTTTGCTTTCACCGGTTCCGGAGATGAAGTCTCATTAAATGGATATTTCCTGAACCGTTTAAAAAAGGGTTACTTAACTGAAAAAAGTATGGTTGTCCATGTTTTTTGGTGGAGACGGGAGGAGCTATTTCCAGAATTCAGCCTGATCTTGGTAGGCCTCATCCAACCTTTCCATTTTGTTCTTCATTTGGGCGTTGATAGCCAGCTCTCTGGCTCTCTGGCGGTGAAACAAAGCCTGGCGTTTGTTATTATCAAAAATATGAGCGTAGGCCATGTGCAGATGAGCCATGAAATTGTTCTCATTTTTGCCGTATACTCTGGCCAGATGTTCATGTGTCCGGGGATCTTCCGGGACGATTTCAAGAGTTCTTTCAAGATAAGATATGGCTGTTGAAGGATCACCCTTTTCACTGAGTATTCTCCCGTAGTAAAGCATGGCCAGGGCATCACGGGGTCTGAGCATGACTGCCTTCTGCAATAGTTTACCGGCCATGCTCAGGTCGCCGAACTGAAAATAAAAAATTCCGGCTTCCCTGAGAAAAAGGGGATCATTGCCATCGCATTGAATGAGTTTTTCAAAATTTTGCTTTGCGTCTCCCACTCTGTTCATGCGGCTGTTGGCAATGCCCTTCCCGAGCTGCCCAAGGCATGAGTCATGCTCGTTTTCCTGAAAGTGGCTTATGGCGGTTGAAGGATCAACATACCTGGCCCGCAGCAAAGTTTGAACCCGCTTCAACCTGGAATTGTCGTCAGTGCGTTTCAGCAGTTCCGGGTCAAGTCTGTTGACCCGGTCTCTCAGGTAACCGATTCTTTCGTCCATGCCGGGGTGGGTGCTTAGGTATGAAGGAATATCGCCTCCTGAAAACCATTGCATTCTTCTAATTTTCTGCATGGCCGAGGGCATGGCTGTGGGATTGAATCCGGCATTAATGAGGTAGTTCATGCCCACCTGATCCGCTTCGCGTTCATCTTCCCGTGAATATTTGAGAACAGCGGATTGGGCTCCGGCTAATGAACCTATTGCAACGGCGCTGCCGGCATCGGAACCGATGAAAACCCCGGCCAGAATGCCGATGAGTGAACCAATGCCGATAAGTTTGGAACGTTCAATATTTCTGGCCACGTGGCGCTGCGTTATGTGAGCCAGTTCGTGAGCCATGACGGAGGCAAGCTCGGATTCAGTATCAACAATCAGGATCAAGCCGGAGAAGACCACCATATATCCGGCCACAGTAGCGAATGCATTAACTGCGTTATGGTTGACTACATCTACATTGAGGGGAAAGGCCTGGGGAGGAGCCGCCTTTTCTAGTCTGGAGGCAATTTCTTTAATATATTCAGATACTTCAGGATCTTCAATTATCTCAAGCTGAGCCCGGATGAGCCTGTGAACCTTTTTTCCAAGTTCGGCTTCATCAGAAATTGTAAATTCTCCAAAGACGGATGCATTGGCTGGTGCCGGAGCAACGATCAAAGAGAATGCAATTAAAAATAGCAGTAAATGTTTCGTTATATTGTATAACATATTCATTATTGACTGGTGACAGCAGATCAGGGTTACACCCGGGACTCGAGACCATGAATGTATTTATCAGAAAAGTTTCTGCCGGTCACGAACGAATCTATTTGTTCATCATGTCCAGAAACTCCCTGTTGTTCTTTGTTCCTTTCATCTTATCAAGCAGAAATTCCATACTGTCAACAGTATTCATCGGGGCAAGCACTTTGCGAAGTATCCAGACCTTGTTCAGGGTCTCGGGCTCAAGAAGCAGGTCTTCCTTACGGGTTCCGGAACGATTCATGTCGATAGCCGGATATATTCTCTTGTCTGCCAGGTGCCGGTCAAGATATATTTCCATGTTGCCGGTACCCTTGAATTCCTCAAAAATCACCTCATCCATCCTGGAGCCTGTGTCAATAAGGGCAGTGGCTAAGATGGTCAGGCTTCCACCTTCCTCAATGTTTCTGGCGGCTCCGAAAAATCTTTTTGGTCTTTGCAGAGCGTTGGAATCAAGGCCGCCAGAAAGCACTCTGCCCGAAGAAGGAGTTACGGTGTTGTAGGCCCTGCCCAAACGAGTGATACTATCCAGAAGAATAACGACGTCCTTTTTTCTTTCGACAAGTCTCTTGGCTTTTTCAAGGACCATTTCAGCAACCTGGACGTGCCGTTGCGGGGGTTCGTCGAAAGTAGAACTGACCACTTCAGCATTTACCGTCCTTTCCATATCGGTGACCTCTTCAGGACGTTCATCAATGAGCAGGACTATCATGTAAACATCCTGATGATTGGCATTTATGGAGTTGGCAATATTTTGCAGCAGGATGGTTTTCCCTGTTCTGGGAGGGGCGACAATAAGTCCGCGCTGGCCTTTGCCGATGGGGGTGAGCAGGTCAATGATCCTGGTAGAATATTTTTCCGACCCGTGTTCCATGAGATAACGCTCGTCGGGATAAATCGGGGTCAGGTTGTCAAAGAGGACCAGACTTTTGGATTCTGATGGATCTCCATAACCCACCTCGTTGACTCGCAGCAAAGCGAAGTAACGCTCACCCTCCTTTGGGGGGCGGATTTGCCCTGACACCACATCTCCTGTTCTCAGACCAAATTTCCTGATCTGGGAAGGGGATACATAAATATCGTCAGGACCGGGCATAAAACTGTACATGGGGGA
>SKKD01000131.1 GCA_007121655.1 Desulfonatronovibrio sp.
AATATTGGGTCCGCGATAAATTTCAACTTCTGGGTTTTGTTCCGGAAATACAAATAAATTTCTAATGGACGGAGCAATAGCCGGAAGCTCGGGACGTGGAAGGGGTTCCCCCCAGGTTGCAGGATGAGTAAAACATCCTGAAAGCGCGCAGTGAGACGCGGTAACAGGACTGACCAGATATACCCGGGCATCCTGGGTTCCGCTTCTGCCTTCAAAATTGCGGTTGAAGGTGCGCGCGCTTATTCCTTTGGAAATTGGCGATCCGCCCATTCCAATGCAAGGACCGCAGGCGCATTCCAGCAACCTTGCTCCGCTGTCCAGAATATCTCCCAGGAGACTTTCCCTGGTAAGCATTTTCAAAACCTGTTTTGACCCTGGAGAGATCAAAAGTTCAACATCGCTGTGAATTTTTTTGCCCTTGAGAATCCGGGCAGTCATTTTCATGTCTGAATAAGATGAATTGGTGCAGGAGCCGATGGCCACCTGATCCACCCTCTGTCCATCAAGCTCGCTGACTTCAACCGCAAGATCAGGCATGTGTGGTCTGGCTGCCATGGGCACAATTTTATCAAGATCAATAATTATCTCCTCATCATATGCAGCGTCATGATCCGGACCGATTTCTACGAAATCCTGATCGCGTCCCATAATCTCTAAAAATTTCCTGGTAATTTCATCGGCAGGAAATATTGAAGTAGTCGCACCCAGCTCGGCTCCCATATTGGTTATGGTGGCCCGTTCAGGTACGGACAGATCCCTGACTCCCGGACCGGTATACTCCATTACTTTGCCTGTGCCACCCTTTACACTCAGCTTTTGCAGGATATAAAGAATTACATCTTTGGCGCCGGCATGGCCGGTAAGTTGTCCTTTCAGAAGAACCCGGACAATCCTGGGCATATTCAGAACGTATGGCTCTCCTGCCATGGCCAGAGCCACGGAAAGCCCGCCGGCTCCTATGGCCAGAGAGCCTAATCCTCCTGCTGTAGGGGTATGGCTGTCTGAACCGATAAGGGTTTTGCCGGGAACTGCAAAGTTTTCCAGATGCAATTGATGACAGATGCCTGTGCCTGCCGGAGAAAAGACGATTCCGTATTTTGCGGCCACGCTTCGCAGATACTTATGGTCATCAGGGTTTTTAAAGCCCATCTGCAGGGTATTGTGATCAACATAGCTGACTGAAAGCTCTGTTTGTACCCTGGGCAGTCCAATTGACTCCCACTGAAGATAGGCCATGGTCCCGGTTGCATCCTGGGTCAGGGTCTGATCGATTCTCAAGCCTATTTCATCACCCGGGTTAATACTGCCATAAGCCAGATGCTCTTTTATGATTTTTTGAGTAAGGTTCAGGCCCATATTCCCCTCTCTTTGCAAATATGCATCATCTCTATACCTGATATCCCAGGTTCAAACGATTAATTTTTTTGCGGCAAAACTCGGCTTCAACTTCGAGCTGCAGGCTTTCCTGCTTGAGGTTGAATATCTCTTTGTTGTGAAATATTCCCTTTTCGGGGTCCTCACTGGACATAAGTTTTTTAGCCAATTGAATACGTTCATGCCTCTTTTGTATTAAATCCTCCAACTGTCTGGTCAGCTCCGCGATTTGTTCAGACACGGATTCTTTTCCGGGCTGGTTTTCCATCTATATCTCCTTTTAAAACTTTTTTTTCAGGCATTTTTCCGGATAGATTCATGAATATTTTCCAGAACCCTGGCCAGAGTATTGTGATATTCCCCGGGTTGGCCAGACATATCCCCTTGTGTTTAAATGACAACAGGCAATACCCCAGGGTCCAGTAAGGATCGGGGCTGTTCCAGGGAGAACTTTTCTCCATGGATCTTTCCCTGGAAAAAATCCTGATACCTTGGGAATGCACGGAAAAATTATAGCCGATATGACTGAGTATCTCTGCGACAATGTCATAATTTTCAGTTTCAGGCGGGATGATGATTTCGATATTTTCCGCATCACAAACGCTGAGAGCAAGAGGAAATGCCAGCGGGACAAGTTCGGGCGTTTCTGAAAAGTCAAAAAGGGGAGCCGGTTTTTTTGATCCATACTCAGCAGCGATGGTCTTGTCTTTAATTGTGATCTTGATTCCGCATTGCCGCAGAATTTGAAGAATATTATCACCTTGCAAGGATTTTGAAGGCCATTCTCCGGAAAGAGTGACCTCTCCATTACTCAGCTGGGACATGGCCAGCAAAAATCCGCAAAGAAACGGGTCAACCGGTATATCCATTGATCCCGGCACAGGAAATGAAGGATGAATATAAACCTGATCTTCTCCGCTTTCCAGATTGATTCCGGCATCTTTTACTACTGTAAAAAGATCGGCAAAGTCTTGTTGGTTCAGGCCGGGATATTTAACGACAACGCTTTTTTCATAGAATGGCGCAGCCAGGATCAACGCCTTGACAAAGTTCGGATCAATATCCCGGGGCAAATATATTTCTGATGGAATCTGACCGCTTGTCTCAATCCTGACAGGCAAAGAGTAACTCTGGGGCTCAATAGAGTATAAACGTGCGCCAAGCTGAGGCATAAAATCCTGAATATCTTTAAGACTGACCGCCTTGAGCAGAGAAGAGCTGTTGAATTTGATCCTGTTTGCCGATCCCAGGGACAGACATAAAAAAAGATAAAAATTGAACAGACTATGGTTGATGAACAGGTTCTGTCCATCCATGACAGGCTTGGGCTCGCCCTGGCCCGTCATGATGTTGTCATGCCATGATAGTTTGGAACCGCATTGATTGGCCAGCTTGATAAGTTCGATGATGTTGTCATTGATTAAAAAGTTGGCGATTTCAAGTTTTTCCCTGCTCATAGCGCATAGAAATGCAGTATAGTGAGTTTGATTGATGGAACGGGGCCCGGAAATGTTCATTTTTATTGGAGTAGTGGGAGGGTACAGGCAAAAAGGCTTATCTGAAGAGGATTTTTCAGCCATGGAATATCCCAGGCTGTTGAGCAAAGTGTAAAGCTGACGCACAAGTCCCTGATTTGATTTTTTAAGCTCTTCCTTCCAGACCACCCAAAGCTCTTTTTCCAGTCCCACATCAGCCAGACTCTCGCTTTTATGCTGCCTTATCTGCGAAACCCTGCTCATCAGTCTTGATCTCTGATTAATCAGGGTCGCGATTTTTTTGTCTATGCCTTTAAGCTCATCCGTTAAGCTTGGCTTGTATTTTTTCATTAACGATCCTTGCGTAATAATTTAGGAAGGAGATTCAGAAAAATATAAGACTCGGAGTTAAATCCGTAAATCCTGAACTCAAAGCAATTATTTCCTGAAACTCAGCAAAAGAAACTTTCTGTATAGTCTAATTTCACGCACCAGAGCAAGAACTTTAATAACTACTTGAAATAACAATACATTTTTTTTAAGAAAAGGGGCGGGTGAGTTCCGCGCAAAGATGGACTTTATTAACCTTCTATACTCATGCAGTCATTTCATAAATTGACTGAACCGGAAATCAATGTTGAAATAAACACGGTAAGCGACAAAATTGATAAGGAGAATAAATTGAAAATTCTGGAAGCAAAGGAATTGGATGTTCAGTCACGGTTTGATATTGAAACCTTTATGGGCCTGGCTCAGATCAAGGGTTTGGAAGGCATGGAAACAGTTGAACTGTTGGAATATTGGTCGAAATGGCGTCCATATCTGAAAATTTATCTTTTTGGAAGAAAGAAAGGATACCTGGCCGTTTATATGGAGCGGGAAGTTGAAGATGAAATTGACGCCATCTGGGATGAGTCGCCATCAAGAGGATTTAAATTTCAGGCCCTTGTTCAGACCATGATCATAGGCATTTTAAGGGAATTAATGCCTGAAGTGGGACAAAATCAGTGCGCTCCGGTTCCCAAACCCGGAATGATCCTGAAAAAATCCCTGTCTAAAGTCGGCCTGGAATTATTCGATGAAGGAGCTCTTAATTATAAGTACTCTACCCTGACCTATTATCCCTTCAGGGATGGATGTGATTCATGTTACCTGTTCAGCTCCTGCCCCAAGGTCAACCTGCCCAGGATGGAGGGCCTTTTTAAAGCTAATAAGGATTTATAAAAAGATTCATGGATCAGGTTTGGGTTGTTTAATAAGCCTGGGGATAATATCATATCCCCAGGCTGTCTTTGATTATAAAACTATTGCAGAACCTTAAATTCAGCTCTGCGGTTTTGGGCCCAGGCGGTTTCATTGGACCTGGGATCAAGAGGTCTTTCTTCCCCGTAGCTGACGATCTGCATGCGGTTTGATTGCACGCCCAGCAGGATAAGAAATTCGTATGCCGCCCTGGCGCGTCTCTCGCCAAGGGCCAGATTGTATTCCGCGGTACCGCGTTCATCGCAATGTCCTTCGATTACAAGACGCAGATTATTGAAACTGTTCATATGTTCCGAAATCTGCTGCAGGTCGGATCTTGCGGCCGGTTTTAACTCGTAGGAATCAAAGTCGAAATGGATTCTGGTGGCCAGAATATTATCAACCACGTCCTGGACCTTTCTCTCCTCCTGTTCGAGCTGCCTTTCTCTGGCCATTCTTTCTTCCTGAAGCCTTCTTTCTTCCAGAGCCTGTCTTTCCATCTCCCTTTTTCTTTCTTCCTCAGCCAGTCGCGCTCTTTCTTCAGCGCTTATCTCCTGAGGTTCGCCGGGCGGGGCGACTTCCTTTTTGGCGCACCCAAAACTGAAAATAAGTGCAAAAACCAAAACCAGCAAAATCGTGAATGTTTTTTTGCTCATCATCTACTCCTGTTGGAAATTGTATAACTGTTTATGCAAGGCCTTTTTATATGGTCGTGAAATAAATTTCAATATGGAAAGTATGCTTTATAAAATATTTTTCTTGCTGACGGCAAAGGTTTTTTCAATTTTTCTAGAATGGGAATATTATCTTTTAAATCGTAAAGTTTCCGAACTCCTTTCATCAATTTTATTTTGCAAAGCCTGAAGCAGGAGAAAAGATATGAACTTCAGGGGGATACAGTATTTCTTACCGGAGAAACCAATAAGAAAGAAGTGTAATTGCCCGTTTCGTTTTAATCAAAAATCCCCTGTTCCCCAGGCTGGAGCTGTTGCATGACCATCACCGGTAGGAATCAGGACCGGACTATCTCCGTTTCGGGTTGTCAGGTAGAGTTTATACTCTCCGCTCCGGCTGGAGGAAAAGGCGATAAAGTACCCATCAGGGGCAAACCCGGGATCTTCATCGTTGCCGGGACCAAAACTGATCTGCCTTTCCCTGCCTGTATCAAGATCGGTCAGAAATATCCTGTGACCTTCCGGAGTCTGTCTGGTATATGCTATGTAACGGCCATCCGGACTAATGGTCGGATTGGTATTGTATCTGCCTTCATAGGAAACCCGCCTGACCTCATTGGTATCAAATTCAAGAACAAAAACATGAGGGTTTCCAAGCCTGCCGGAGGCAAAGGCCATTCTTCGGCCTGCCTGGTCAAAGCTTGGAGAGACGTCTATGGCCCAGTGCTCCATCACCGGACGATCCATGCGGAAATTGGAATCCAGCCAGTAAATATCCGGGCGGCCCATGGGGTCGATGCTTACCGCTATACGGCCGTTGGGTGAAAATGTCGGAGATATTACAGTGTTTCCCGGCATGTCATATATCTGCACATCCAGGGTGTTTTTACTCAGTACTCCTAGAGAGTGCTGGTTGTCCCGGAGCAGTGTAAAGGCGACTTTTTCTCCGTCCTTGGACCAGTCAGGACTAAGGGCAATGGCCCCGAGGCTGGTCAGTTGTCTTAGATCAGCACCCAAAGCGTTCACAGCCCAGATTTCTTTTCCTTCCCCAATTTTACGTTCAAAGGCCAGGGTGGAACGAAAAAAAACGCCATGTCCTGTCAGGTATTCCATAAAATCAGCGCAGAACCGGCGAACCATCTGAGGTATCTGGTCTGCGTCGTGGAGTGTGTAGGCTTTTCCCAGGACCATGGTCTGACCGAAGATTTCGAAAGCCCTGATCTCTACAGATCCTGGAAGGCCGGCCTGCTGATCCACCCCGATAGTCAAAAGCATATCCACCCTGGACAGACTGAATTTGCGAAAATCAATATCAGTGCCGCGCACTCCATCCACTCCTGGCCCGCCAAGAATTTCCCCATCCTTTGCGCCATGCAGAAATGGGAGCAGAGCCAGATTTTGGTTGAGCAGGGAACGAATCTGTTCAGGGTATTGCTCCTGGACAAAAGGCTCGTCAACAATGGATCTCGGGGGCGCGACAAATATGTTGATCCTGTCCTGACCCGGTCCAAAGATGTCAATTTTCAGGCTTTCCTGAGCCTGAGCCTGAGACATGATCATTCCAGC
>SKKD01000086.1 GCA_007121655.1 Desulfonatronovibrio sp.
GGCCATCCAGGGAAGATCCAATTATGTACCCAATGATCTGGAAATTAATGATAAATCCAGAATGCTCCTGATAACCGGACCAAACATGGCCGGAAAATCAACAATTCTAAGACAGACTGCAATAATCTGCATTCTGGGCCAGATGGGTTCGTTTGTTCCGGCCAAATCCGCAGACATCGGCATTTGCGACCGGATTTTTTCCCGGGTTGGGGCTTCAGACAACCTGGCCCAGGGTCAGAGCACATTTATGGTGGAAATGACCGAAACAGCCCGTATCCTTCGCCAGGCCACCAGAAAAAGCCTGATTATCCTTGATGAAATTGGACGGGGCACCAGCACCTTTGACGGACTGGCTCTGGCATGGGCAGTGGTGGAAGAATTGACAGGCAAATACGGCGGAATAAGAACATTGTTTGCCACTCATTACCACGAATTGACATCTCTGGAACAAAAAATTAGCTGTCTTAAAAACTTCAATATCGCGGTCAAGGAGTGGAAGGGAGATATAATCTTCTTGAGAAGACTTATTCCGGGACCTGCGGATAAAAGTTACGGAATTGAAGTGGCCAGACTGGCCGGTGTGCCACAAAGGGTTGTTAAAAGAGCCGGGGAAATTCTTCTTGATCTGGAAAAACAGCGCGACAAAAAATCCATCCTTTTTGAAAGAAGGAAATCGCTACTTTCTGAAACAAACCAGAAACAGAATAATCATCAATACAGTCAATTCAGTAATGGATGGTCTGAAAAACTTTCATCCATCAATCTGGATTCCATGACCCCGATTGAGGCCCTGAATATCCTTCATAAATGGAAGGCAGAATCGGAGCATAATGAATAATTTAAATCGCCTGCTGATTCTTTTATTAATATTTGGTTTTGCGGGTTGCGGCATAAAAGTATGGCCTGAACCTGATGCTTCCCATGAAAAGTTCAGTATCTCCGTGCCCCACCACCGGATGCCGGATGATTGTCTTGAAATACACGTTGAAATTTCAGGAAATTACCGCAACCTGGGCAGAGTTATTCTGGAACTGGAGGTTTCTGAAGAACCTTGTCCGACATGCCCGTTTCTGGTTACAGATTCAATATACCTGGAGCCCGGTTCTCCAGAGCTTACCCTTGTGGAAAATCGGCTGATAATAGTCAGATGCGGACTTGACCCGGATAAATATTACCGGGCAAGAATCATTGCCGGCAATGTTTACCCCATTATCCGGGACGTGAAATCCGGAGTGGTGATTATTTCGCACTAAAATAAGAGATTAAACTCTTCTTTCCTTATGGAGAAAACATGCATTACTTTGAATACAAAAACGGCAAATTATTTGCAGAAGATATTAGTGTAGAAGATCTGGTCAGGGAATATAATACCCCTTTGTACATTTATTCCGCCAAAACTCTCCGCCGCCACTTCAAGGCCTTTGACTCAGCCTTTGAAGGTATCAGGCATCTTACGTGCTATTCGGTAAAAGCTAATTCCAATCTTTGCGTCCTGAAACTTTTGTCGGAAATGGGATCAGGGATGGACATAGTTTCAGGCGGAGAACTTTTCCGTGCTCTTAAGGCAGGAGTGGATCCTCAAAAGATTGTTTATTCAGGCGTAGGCAAAAGAGAACATGAAATCAGGGAAGCCATCATCTCCAATATACTGATGTTTAATGTAGAATCAAGACAGGAATTGGAAAAAATAAATCAGGTGGCTCAGGAATTGGATTCAGTTGCCAGGATCAGCCTGCGAATTAACCCTGATGTCGACCCCAAAACTCATCCTTATATTTCCACCGGTCTCAAAAAAAACAAGTTCGGTCTTGATCTGGAACAGGCCCTTGAGTCCTACCAGCTTGCCAAAGAACTTCCCAATATAGAACCGATAGGTATTGACTGTCATATAGGGTCACAGCTGACTACCATTGAACCGTTTATTGAGGCATTAAATAGAATTATAAAATTTCATTCCAAACTTAAGGATCTGGGTATAGACATAAGGTACCTGGATCTTGGCGGAGGATTGGGCATAACATACGATGAGGAACAACCGCCCCACCCCGTTGAACTCGGCAAGGCCATCAGAGAAAACCTTAAAGGGCTGGACCTGACCCTGATCCTTGAGCCTGGCAGGGTAATAGCCGGAAACGCAGGAATTTTAGTTACCAGGGTTCTTTATACCAAAAAAACTTCTTCCAAAAATTTCATTATTGTTGATGCAGCCATGAATGATTTGCTGCGGCCGTCGTTATATGGTTCTTTTCACCGTATTTCCTGCGTGCATGAAAAGGAAGGTCCTGCCAGTACTGCAGATGTTGTTGGCCCCATTTGCGAAACCGGGGATTTTCTGGCCCAGGACAGAGAGATCAGGGAGGTTGAACAAAATGAGCTTCTGGCCGTGTTTTCCGCCGGAGCTTATGGTTTTACCATGTCTTCGCAATATAATTCCAGACCCAGAGGAGCGGAAGTCATCATAGACGGAGATAAAATCACACTGGCCCGCCGCAGGGAAGTCTACTTTGATCTGGTGGATCTGGAAGATCAATGTTTTTAACAGTCTATGTTCGTACCAGGCCCCTCTCTGGAAAATCAGGAAATCCAAAATGAAACTCAATGAACATAACAGCAAAATCCTTTTTTCCACAGCCGGCATCCCGGTCCCCCAGGGTGACCTTGTCAGCCGGCATCTGATTGATGGTTACAGCCCCCCCTTTCCTTTTCCGGTTATAGTCAAGGCCCAGGCCCTGACCGGCGGACGGGGCAAGGCCGGAGGAGTCAAGGTTGTCAACGATCCGGAAGAACTGAAATCAGTGGCAAAGCAAATCCTGAATCTGACCATAAAGGGAGAAGAAATTCCCTTTATCCGCGTTGAACCCGCAGCCGGCATTAAGAAAGAGATCTATATTTCCATTTCCCTGGTACGCCGGACCGGTAAATTTGCCCTGACCATCGGCAAAGAAGGCGGCGTGGACATCGAATCATCAGGAGCGGACAATCTCATGATCATGGAGATCGATCCCCTGCTCGGGCTTTGCGATTACCAGATTAGACAGGGATTTTTTCACCTTGGACTTGAAAGGAATTTATTCAAGCCCTGGTCCAGCCTGATCCTGAATTTATTTCAGGCTGTCCGGAAGTATCATCTGCTGTTGGCTGAAATAAACCCTTTAGCCGTAACGATTGAAGACCAGTTAACCGTCCTGGATGCAAAGGTGGAAATCGACGACAACTTTGTGGACATCAACCCGGAACTTGAGAAATTTTATACGCCTGAACATCACGGAACTGAGGAAAACAATGCCAGGAAAGCCGGACTGAGCTATCACAAACTCAAAGGCTCAGTTGGCCTCATGGTCAATGGCGCAGGCCTGGCCATGGCCACCATGGATCTTTTGAACTTTTCCGGTCTGCCTGTGGCCAATTTCCTGGATCTGGGAGGTGGAGCCGACCAGAAAAGAATGGGCAGGGCTCTTGAAATTCTGTTTAATGATGAATCAGCAAAAACAATCTTCATCAATATCTTCGGAGGAATACTGTCCTGTGAAAAAGTTGCCCTGGCCCTTTCCGGCGCATTAAACGGACAGAGTCCCTCCAAACCTATGGTGGTCAGGTTTTCAGGCTTTAAATCAGGCGAAGCCCGGGAAATTATCCATTCCATGAACCTCCGGAACATTCACGCAGTGGATAATATGTCCGGAGCTGTTCAAATTCTGAAAGAAATCAATCCCGAGCCCGAAATCTCTCTCAGCTTTGAGCGAATTGAATTCTCTTCGCGATCTGAAAGCACTGCTTTTCCTTTGTTAAATGCAGGCAAACCCTTTCCCATAAGCAAAAACACCAAAGTCCTTGTCCAAGGGATAACCGGCAGGGAAGGACTCCTGCATACCAGGGAAATGCTTGGCTACGGAACCAATATCCTGGCAGGGGTTACTCCTTTCAAGGGAAGGACTGAAGCCCTGGGAATTCCGGTATACAACAGTGTGGAATCTGCGTGCCGGGACCATAATATTGACGCAAGCATAATCTTTGTTCCGGCCGGGTTTGCAGTAGACGCCATTCTAGAGGCGGTATCCTGCTCCATACCCTGGATTGTCTGTATTACCGAAGGCATTCCTCAGCAGGAAATGATCAAGGTGCTTCCGATAATCAAAAACTCACGCTCCAGACTCATCGGGCCCAATACTCCCGGTCTGATAGTTCCCGGCCAGGTCAAAATAGGCATTATGCCTGGATCGATATTTACCCCGGGGCCGGTAACAGTCCTTTCCAGAAGCGGCACCCTGACTTATGAATGCGTGCAGAGTCTGACTGCCTCAGGAATCGGTCAGTCTTTATGTTTGGGAATAGGAGGCGATCCATTCGTCGGACAGGACTTTACAGATATCTGCGAATTTCTGAAGAGTGATCCTGCCTGTAAAGCCTTGCTCATACTTGGCGAAATCGGCGGAACAACCGAGGAAGATCTGGGCAGAAGGCTTAAGGATTCCGGCTTTGGCAGACCGGTCTTCGGATTTATTGCCGGACAGACTGCTCCTCCGGGCAAGAGACTTGGCCATGCCGGAGCCATTCTGGATCCTGCAGGAGAAGGCATAAAGGCCAAGCTTCAAGCCATGCATGAGTCCGGAATGATCATCTGTCCCGACCTGGCATCCATTTCTGAAATTATCCACAAAACCATAAGCGGCAAACAATAGTTATGCTCGGAATTAAAATCATCCTGGTCGGCAGGATAAGAAGAGGATTCAGCAAAGAAGCTTTTGACTACTACCTGCAAAAAGTAAAAAAATATACTCGGGTGGAGCTTGCCGTTGTCAAAGACATAAAAGAAAGCAACATTCCTTTGCGTCTGGAAAAGGAAGCTGACTTGGTTCTTGAAAAGATAGCGCCCAAAGACCTTGTCATAACCCTGGATCACAAGGGAAAACCCTTAACATCAGTGGATTTTTCCGCCAGGCTGGGGAAATGGCAGGAAGATCCCGGACGTAGCACCTGTTTGATAGTCGGGGGTGCCTACGGATTGTCTGAAAGGGTCAAATCCGGAGCAGATATGTTAATGAGCTTTGGTCCCATGACCCTTCCCCATGAACTGGCGGCCATTATCCTCGTTGAGCAGCTCTACCGCGCCCTGACAATACAGAAAGGACACCCTTATCATCACTGATTCAGGAAAGAATAAAGAAATACCCAAGGCCAGAGAGAAACAGAATCAGGCATGGAAGAAAAAGTCTTGGCCATACTCTGGCCACATTTGTATGAAAAAATTCGCAGGTCAACAGGAAGCAGATATGTATTGGCGAAACCATGACACCGGCAAAACCGGCAAAAAGGCCCAGGACCACATAAGGAATTTTTCCCTGGATTCCCAGCTGATCCAGAATACCCAGAATAAGCGGAAAGGTGGCTCCCACAAAGGCTATTGTGATACCGGATATCAGACCTACCAGCATGGGCAGTATAGCCGTAGCTGCCAGAAGCGCGAATGGACCGGTAATTGATCCGGATATTTCCCCTATAATTCCTCCCTCATCCAGGGTTCCCTTAAAAACAAAAATTGCCAGGATAACCAGAACCATCCGCCACAAATGCTTTTCCTTGAGAAAAGTTAAAGCCTGCATTGCTGAAACCCGGTTCTGCCGGGAACAGATGACTATGGCCAGAAACAGACCTGCAACAAGACCGGTCTCCGGATCCAGGGATGTGCTGAATGACCAGACCAGAGCCTCAAGACTGAGAGATCCGAAAATGGCGATGATCAAGGGAAGAGATTCCTGGAAAACCATCCCGGGCTGGAATTTGTTGATTTTATTTTTATCTTCAGAGAGCCTGGTTTTCAGGGGCAATAGATAGAAAACCCATCCGAGAATCAGACATATCACCAGGCCCGGCCAAGTATAACTAAGTAGTTTGACAAGGGGAATGCCTGAAAGGTGTGCGGTTAAAATAAGGCCCGGGTAAAGTGGCCAGATAAGTTCCCAGATATGCCTGAACCAGTAGTTTATAAGTATCTTGTCCTTATCGCCAAGATCCTGGTCATCGGCAGCGCTTTTGACCATGGGTGCGGAAAAGACGGCTCCCCCGGGCATAGGTAAAAGACCGATGAGGGCTGGAAAGAAAGCCAGTCTGAACCTTGGCCATCTGAGCAGCCCCGAAAGCTCCATCATGAGCCTTTTATTTTGCCCGGTATTTTCCATGATCCTGCTCAGGATCATAATCAGTATAACAATCAGGGCCAGAAGAATGAGTTTGAAGTCAAGAAGGGTTTTGCCAACGATAATTATCCATTGTCCTGCCGGGATGCCAAAGAGAAAGGCAGCGAGAACGCTTCCACCAAGA
>SKKD01000155.1 GCA_007121655.1 Desulfonatronovibrio sp.
CACTCCCTCCATTTAGTTTGTTTTACATTTTAAGTAGTTGTGAACCTTGAATTCAATAAACTCTCTTGTTGCCAATCATAGTCTAAAGAATGATCTTAATTGACTAGGTGTCAAGAATGTGTTTCTGATTTTTTTGAGTCCGACCGGATATATTTAATTATCCGGGGAATTATTTAACGGAAACAATTTAAACAAGGAGGTGCTCAAATGAAAAAGATAGTCCTGCTCTCCTGTCACATGATCAGGAGTAACAACATGTGTCCAGGAGATGCGAAATGCTTCGTGGCTTTAAGCCGGAAAGAAGGTGAATTCAAAAGATACGAAGATGAAGGTGCGGAAATTTTTGGGATAATGGAATGCGGAGGGTGCGAGGGCAACAAAAACAGGATAGTATGCAGCATGGCCCTTCTCAAAATGCAGTTATCCGCCCTCGATGAACAAATAGATGCCGTCCATATAGGCACCTGTATTATGAAGTTCTGCAAGAGAAAAGACGACCTGATTTCGGCTGTACAAGATAAAGCCGGAGTGGAAGTGATTGAGGGAACACATCCGTATGCTCCGCCAACAGTCTTTGGGGGAAATTAGCTCAGCTGCATTTTACCGCTCAAAGCAGCAAGACCTGTAACAGATACCGTTGCCTGCTCAAGGCACAAAATAAAACCCGGCTGGATACTTATTCTGCCGGGTTTTTCATGCGGATAAGGCATTCGATTCAGATACCTCAAGCCAGGAGTAATTTAGATGAATTGACATTGAGAGGTGCAGGGATATTTTAATCTGGGTGAGTTGAAAATATCTGTGCTGCAGTCAGGCGGAACAGAAAAGACCGCACAAAAGCATAAAGGAGCTTTCCCATCATGGTAACCCGACGGCATTGCTCTGGCCGGCTAATCCCAAGGAGTCCGCCATGATCCATGGCATTTCTATCAAGCAGTTCCTGCTCGATCTTAACCAGGAGATCAGTAACGACAACGTCTTCAACGGTGCTGCCGCCCTTGGTTTTTATATGACCCTGGCGATTTTTCCGGCAATGATCCTGCTGATGACCATCATCCCGTATCTGCCGATCGACCGGGTTGACGAGGCGATTATGGATCTGCTGGGGCAGGCGCTGCCTCCGGAAGCCTATGAATTGTTCGAGGGTGTGGTGATGGAGGTGACCGGAGAACGACGCGGCGGACTGCTGTCTTTCAGCCTGCTGGGTACGCTTTGGGCGACATCCACTGGAATGTACGGGATCATGCAGCAACTCAATATAACCTACAACGTCAAGGAAGACCGCAGCTTCGTGCGCGTCCGTGTAACAGCGCTGATATTGAGCCTGCTTTTCGGCCTGCTGGTGATCGGCGCTTTCTCCCTTATAGTGCTCGGCGGACTCATCGAAGATTGGATCGGCAACCTGCTCGGCACTACCGGTGCTCTGCTGATATTTTTCGCGGTGTTTCGCTGGGTCGTGATCGTATTCGCGATGTTGCTGGGATTTGCTATAATCTACCGTTTTGCACCTAACGTAGAGCAAAAATTCAGGTTTATCACTCCGGGCAGCTTAATCGGCGCGGCCCTGCTGATCCTTGTGTCTCTTGGATTCGCAGCCTACACCTCCAACTTCGCCGATTACGATGCCACCTACGGCAGCATCGGAGCGGTAATCATTCTGATGTTATGGCTGTACATCACCGGGCTCGTGATTCTTATCGGATCAGAAATCAATGTTCTGCTTGAGCATTACAGCCCGAAAGGTAAGCTGAAAGGCGAGAAGAAAGAAGGAGAACAGGCAGGACTCCCCCTTTCTTCTTCTTCTTAATAGTCAATGATACTAACAACTTAAAAAACATCTGCACACTTGACACCAAGGGCGGTGTTCTTAAGATGGAAAGCGGGGTCTGTAAAGCATAATTGGAGGTCTGGACATGAATAATCCGATTAAGGCACTGCCCGAGGAAATTTGGGAAAACATCTTCAACCCCGGGTCGGCATTGGCCCAGAGGAGTCCCAGCTACGAATATATGCACCCATCCTGGGGAGGCATGATGAGCGGCATGGGTTGGATCGGCCTGATATTTCATCTGCTGATCCTGCTTTTGCTCCTGGTTGCCATGATCCTGATAGTCAAATGGCTTCTTCAGAGCACCAGATCGGAAAAGCACAGGGAGAGTTCAAAAACGCCTGGCAGAGCCCTGGATATTTTAAAAGAACGCTATGCAAAGGGTGAAATCGACCGCAAGGAATATGAGCAGAAAAAACAGGATCTGTCCTGAGCCTGAGCGGAAACATCCTGATCAGGTTCCTCTTTTCGATCCGCAGCATTAACCAGGGCCTGAGGCAAGATGGTTATTCATCTTCAAGCCAGTCCGGAAAGTCGCTTTTTAATTCTTCATCATTTAGGACTGCTTCCATGAACTGAGTAAATGTTTCCAGATCCAGCCCCTGTTGCTCTACAGCCTCGATCATTCCCCGGCTGGCCCTTTCGAGTATTTCGGGATTTACCTCCTGGTCGGTCAGATTGTCCAATTCCTGCTGAAAACTATCCCTGACCTTACTGATGGCCTTGGAAGCCTGAGCGACTTTGTCCAGCTCTGAAGGGGACCGGCTGTCTTTCAAAAATGGATTATCAGGCTTTTCAAACATTGCATCCTCCTTTAGTATATTTTTTTTCTGGTCGGCAGCTTGCCTTCAATTTAAGCAAAAAAAATGTTAAGCAATAAATATGCCTTTCATACATAAACAGATTCAAAGTCGCGTGTACTCCCCAGCTGATTGACATATATTAATAAACAGTTAATATACTTAAGATTAAAAAATATTCGGAATCAAAGGACCTTTAAGAGTCAAGCTGACAACTTCACAAGCTTCTGCTTTTCCAGGGTTGCAAGAAAAGATTTATCAAAAAAATGGAAAGAGCTAATTCAATTATTGAAGCAAAGAATCTGAGCAAAAAGTTCGGGTCATTTACTGCCGTGGACAACGTAAGCTTTCAGGTGGAAAAAGGAGAATTTTTCGGCCTGTTGGGCCCAAACGGAGCTGGAAAAACTTCTGTCATCAGGATGATGTACGGATTTTCACCCCTGAGTTCAGGAAGCATGAAGGTCTTTGGTCTGGATATAAAAACCGGCTGGAGGGATATTCGATCCAGAATTGGAGTGTGTCAGCAGGAAAACACCCTTGATCCTGACCTGAGCGTTGAAAAAAACCTTATTGTTTTTGCCGGATATTACAGGGTACCCCGGAAAGAAGCACTCCAAAGAACCGATGAGCTGCTGGACTTTTTTGCCTTGAACCACAAAAGGCAGGATCAGGTCAGCCAACTTTCGGGAGGTATGGTCAGGAGACTCATGCTGGCCAGGTCCATGATCAATAATCCCAGCCTGATCATTCTGGATGAACCGACAACTGGACTGGATCCCCAGTCAAGGCACCAGGTTTGGGATAAAATGCACGATCTGCGTTCCAGGGGCATGACCCTGGTTTTGACCACACACTACATGGAGGAGGCGGCCAATCTTTGCCGCCGGCTGATTATTATGGATAAAGGCAGGATCCTGGTGCAGGGAGGCCCTGAAGAGCTAATCCACAGATATGCCGGCACATCCGTGATTGAGGTGGAAAATCCCGGCCGGGATCTTAAGGAATTTATCAGACAGAAAAAGATCCGCCATGAGGAACTGATAAACAGGCTGATCGTCTACACTGATGATCTTGATGGTCTGGGCAGGGTGATCAGGGACAGGTTCTGTCCGGAAAAGTGTCTCTTCAGAAGCGGAACTCTGGAGGATGTTTTCCTTCGCCTGACCGGCAGGGAGCTGCGTGAATGAAAAAATTCAACCTTACCCTGCTTTTTTATCCTGTCTGGAAAAGAAATCTGATTGTTTACCGCCGCATCTGGAAGGTAAATTTTCTGGTTCCTCTTTTTGAACCTCTTTTTTATCTGGCCGCCTTCGGAGTGGGCCTTAGCGGTCTCATCGGGGATGTTGTTTATTCCGGACAAGAACTCAGCTATATTCGCTTCATTGCCCCTGCCCTTCTGGCCACGGCCGTAATGTTCAATGCCTTTTTTGAGACCACTTTTGCCTCGTTTGTACGCATGTATTATCAGAAAACCTTCGACGCCATGCTCTCCACGCCCCTGTCCCTGGAAGAGGTGATCACCGCGGAAATAGTCTGGGGAGCCACCAAGTCGATGATGGCTGCGGCCATCATCCTGGTCGTGATTTCAGCGTTCGGGTATGTAACCTACCCCTGGGGGCTTATGGTTGTTCCATTGGCTTTTATCGGCGGATTGGGATTCGGATCGGTGGGCATGTTCTTTACAGGCATAACTCCCAGTATCGACATGTTCAATCTGCCCATGTTCCTGTTTGTAACTCCGCTTTTTTTGTTCAGCGGAACGTTCTTTCCGGTATCAGGCCTCCCGGTCTGGGGTCAGTACCTGGCCCTTGCATCCCCCCTGTACCATCTTGTGGAGTTGACCAGACTTTTAACCATGGGCAGGATGGAGTCGGATCCCTTCATAAGCCTTGCCTATCTGCTTGGTTTTGGCCTGCTCTTTTATTTTCTGGCAATCAGGGCCATGCGCAAAAGACTGATCAAATAAAATGCAGGTACGGGGATTTCTCCAGGAATATCGATCAGGAGTACTGCTGATGAACCATTGAACGACGCTTTTTGAACATGCTTATCAAATAATCCCGTAAAGAGGACCTCCCTTTTCACCGAGCCTGTCCACCTTTTTTTCGATTTCAGGATCATCTTCCAGTACGGGAGGATGATAAGGTTTTAGCCTGGCGTCGATGATGATACCCTTGGAAGCGCCAAAATGCTTGCAGTTCACAAATTCTCCTATGCCGTAGATGTCCGTGGCAGGATCAGACCTGGTAAAAACCACCCACAAAAAATTATTCCAGTCTGCCGTAGTAAAGTGAGCGTCGTCCACAACCACGACAAAGGGAAACTCTTCAATACCCGGAACCTGTTCAAGCTTTCGGCCCAGGGCAGCCATCAATGGGTCATGGGAATCTCTTTGCCGGCTGTTTTTCATTCCCTGCAGGGCCATGATGCCCGGAGCCATGAATTTGACTGTTGAAAATTCGGTCCCCAGATCCATATCCCTGGGCAACTTCATTCCAAGCTTTCTTTTTACCCTGCCCGCAGCGGCCATAATCAGCTTGGAACCCTGATTCAGGCTGATGCCGGAATAATCCAGTGTATCCATTGTGGTTCTGGTTATGAAATGCAGGTCCCGGGTAAAATCCATTCTTTTTAACATATGATTGAAGAAACGAGGAATGCGCTTTGCTGAAAGCCCTTGGTCGTCCTCGTATGCTGCAATCATTATATATTTTGAAAGTGAGGTCTGACTCTGACCCAAAAGATTCATGGCACAGGTCAAAATCTCCTGAGGCTGTCTTTCCCGGGCAAAAGGCACATAACTTTCTCGCCCCACTGCCAGAAGCAAGGGGTGCACTCCTGCCGCGTCCACGGCGTGAACCTCGCGCACCCCGCTGAAAACCGTGGGGATGAGCTCATGGGTAAGCTCATGGATGAGGGTGCCGAATACCGTATCCTCCTGAGGAGGCCTGCCCACGGTGGTAAAGGGCCATACCGCGTCATTGCGGCAATGTACCTTTTCAATCCTGAGCACAGGAAAGTCATGTTTCAGACTGTAATAACCAAGATGGTCTCCGAAGGGCCCCTCCAGCTTTTCCAAATCCGGATTAATATGACCTGAAATGCAAAAGTCAGCTTCAGCCGGCATGGGCAATCCGTTAATCGCCCTGACCATGTTGATTCTGCTTCCGCCCAAAGCGCCTGCAAAAATAATCTCCGGCACATTCTCGGGCAGGGGCATGACCGCTGACAGAGTCAGGGCGGGAGGTCCGCCGATAAAGATATTAACCTTCAGTGGTTCGCCCCTTTGAATTGCCAGCTGGTGATGATGGCCGATTCCTCTGTGAATCTGGTAATGAAGTCCTGCTTCCCTGTTCAGTTGAAAATCATTGCCTGAAAGCTGAATCCTGTACATGCCGATGTTGGAATTCCTGATTCCAGGTCTGGCCGGATTCTCGGAATAAACCTGGGGCAGAGTTACATACGGCCCACCATCCATGGGCCAGGATACCAGGGCGGGGAGTTTGTCAATCTCCGTTTCACTCTCCAGCACAGGCCCGCTCCTGACCATTGACGGCATGACCCTGGCCAGCATGGGCAAAACATCAAGATATTTCCAGGGGGCCTTTAAAAACCTCAGGGGATCAATCTTTAACCTGAAAAGTTTATCCAGTGTTTCAAGAGTATCCTGGAAAATAAAC
>SKKD01000053.1 GCA_007121655.1 Desulfonatronovibrio sp.
AGATAAAACCCTTAACAGCGAATCCAAGCCCCGTGCTGACAATAAAAGGAAGCAGGCTTACTTTAAGGACGCCGGAACTGTAATTGATGAAGGCATGAGGGAAGCCGGGCAGGCAGCGCAGGGCGCAAAGCTGAAGAAAACCTGAATTATTCTGAAGGATTTTGGATACTTTTGTTTTGGAAAACCTCGCAGTCCATGATGAAGACATGAATGAGGCGAAATAATAAGCGGCCAGGCTGCCCGAGACTCCACCCGCCACGACCAGAATAGTAGCTGTCCAGGGTTGATAGATTATCCCCAGGGTCAACATGATGATAGAGCCGGGAAAAGCCGTCATGTACATGAAGAGCTGAATAATGATTGTCAGGGGGGGAAGCCACCACGTATCGGCAATAATATCAAACCAGCCCAGAAACCGGTCAACATCCAGTAATCCGAGTCTCTGGACAACTATTCCGGCAACCAGAATGCCGATCAGAACTGCTATCTTCAGGTTGCCTCTCACAGGTTGCATGCTAAAAATTCCAGGAAAGGTTCATATTGATCCCGGGTGTGTTTCCAATTCTTTCTTTTTGGCTGCGATTTTTATTCTTATTATAAATTTCCCACTCTCTTTCAAAAAGATAATATGAACCAACAGTTATGGCCATAGCCCTGACTGGTTTTGCCTCCACCTCCATACCGATCTTGAAAGACCTGTCTCTGAAGTAGCCTTTCTCCTGCACCCTGCTGTCGTTTTTCAGGCGGTAAATCCTTCCTGAATAGCTAAAGTATGTTTTGGCCGCCAGTTTATCATTAAATTCATAACGGATGTTTGTTTCAGGAAATCCCAGGCGGAGGGATAATCCATGATCAACCGCTGAAGTGTAACTAATGGTGAGCACGGGCAGGACTCTGCTCCTGACAGGATGATAAAGGCCGATAGCGCCGATCCCGGTGGACCAGTTTCTGTTAATAATCCTGATAAAAGAAAAATCAGCTCTTGCCCCGAACGAGTCGGATAATTCTTTTTCAAAAGCCGTGTTAACTCCTCCTCCAAGGCTGAGTATCCATTCCGGGTTTAGAAAAAAATTTTTCCTGGCGCCAAGCGAAATATTATGCAGGCCGGTCCAGGGATCTCCGGCTCCGGTTCCCAATCCCGCATCACCGTCCCTGTCCCAGGAGTAGTCCGTGTAATCATAGGAAAGGATGAAATTGGAATAGGAGCCCTTAATACTGTACCTGCTGGTTGATATTTCAGTATCTGTTCCCCTGATTCGGGCTTTGAACGTATGATCAATCCCCGTGTCTATGAAAACTCTGTCCCGGGCAGGTTGCTCCGCGTTAACCGGGGCTGAGACAGCCAGAACAAAAAAGAAGCACGTCAGCATGAAACAAAGTTTTCCCATAATGGATCTCCATAAATTCAAGTTCAGTTTACCGAGAGTATTTCCCTGATATTAAGACGGATACTTGTTACGCCCCTGTAGGTATTGATGGCAGGTGTATATGCCAGAACCACTTTTTTACCCTTTATGGATCTCTGACCCCATGTTTCTCCCTTTCTCCAGAACTGAGCGCGCAGACAAATACCCGAGGATTCATCCTTGAGATTGAATCTTACATGTTTGTCTTTGCCGAATAACGTCTGGTCAAGAACCACAAGCTCAGTCGACAGAAAAACCGGTCGCGGGTTTCCAGGACCCAGTGGCTGGAGAAGCTCAAGTTCGGCAATAAATTCCGGAGTAAGCTCTTTGAATTCCAGTCTTGCGTCAAGAATGATTTCTCTGGCAGTGGTACCAGGGCCAAGTATTCTCACCACCTCCAGATCGAACATCTTCCTGAACTCATCAAGATTGCCGGCTTCTATGGTCAATCCCGCAGCCAGGCTGTGTCCGCCAAATTTTTTCAGAACGGCACTCAGAGAGCATAATCCGTTATACAGGTCAAAACCGTTTATGCTTCGTCCGGAACCTTTAATCAGGTTGTTTTCACCGGTCAGGACAAAGCAGGGGCGGTGGAATTCATCAACTATCCTGGAAGCCACTATTCCGATGACCCCCGGGTGCCAGTCGGGATCAAAAAGCACCAGCCCCCGGTTTTTGAGCATGCCAAGAGCCATTTCTCTGGCCTGAAGCAGGATTTTTTCTTCGGTTTTTTTTCTCTGATCATTTAATTTGTTCAGCCTTTGAGCCAGCTTCTGGGCCAGGCCGTAATCAGCTGTGAGCAGCAGCTCCAGGGCCATCACAGGATCGTCCAGTCTGCCTGCCGCGTTAATTCTAGGGCCAAGGGCGAATCCAACTTCTCCGGCGCCTATGTCCTTTGCAGCGCTTATGCCGCTGACTTCCTTGAGGGCGCGGATGCCCGGTCTGTCCGCCTTGTTAAGAAGCAAAAGCCCGTTCTTGACCAGTATCCTGTTGGTCCGATCCAGTTCCACCAGGTCGGCTATGGTGCCAAGGGCGACAAGATCGAGAAAATCACGGACGTCCAGCGGTTCTCCCGGCAGGATCCTGTTCAGGGCGGCCATTAGAAAAAATGCAGTGCCCACCCCGGATAATTCCGGGTGAGGGCAGGAGCAGACCTTGGGATTAATGACTGCATGAGCCTGGGGCAATATCTCTCCTGGCCGGTGGTGATCAGTCAGGATGACTTTTATGCCAAGTTCTCCGGCCCTTGCAATTTCCTTGAGATTGGAGATGCCGCAGTCCACAGTGATCAGTGTTTTAACTCCATCCCTGGCCAGGTTTTCAATTTCCTGACAGTTAAGTCCGTAACCGTCCTCTATGCGGCGGGGCAGTATGGGCAGAATATCAAGACCCTTTCTATTGAAAAAATCCTTGATCAGGGCAACCGAGGTTATTCCATCTACATCGTAATCGCCCCAGACTGCGATTTTCTCTTTCCTGTCGATTGAGTCAGCTATGATGGACGCGGCCTTGCTCAGACCAACCCAATCCTCCAGGGGGGCGAGATAGCGAAGCCCCGGACTGAGGTAAAAGTGCATATCCTCATAAGTGGTCATCCGGCGCTGGTAGAGGAGACTGCAAAGGACCGGGGAGATTTCAAGCCTTTGAGCCAGGCTTGTAATCTCCCCGGGAGAGGCTTCTAATTCCCTGACTCGCCATTTTATCTCGGGCTTGGTATTTGATGAAGTCATGTGCTTGTTTTAAGTTCAAACGGGCTTTTCGGGTAAGGAGGCAAAATTGAAAAAAATTATTGGAATTTTTCAGAATTCCGGGTCAGGCGTTTCTTTATTTCACGCAACGCATGAACAGGATCAGCATTTTTAATAACCGGCCGGCCGATAACAAGAAAGTCAGCTCCGGATGCTTGAGCCTGTTCCGGAGTCACCACCCGTTTCTGGTCGTCCTTCGCGGGTTCCAGCCTTATTCCCGGAGTTACCAGATAAAAATCCCTGTCGGTCATTTTTCTGATGCGCCCGGCTTCAAGTCCGGAACACACGCATCCGTCAAGACCGAGAGTATGGGCTCTTCGGGCCAGGTCGCATACTATCTCGCCGGTATCTCTCCGGTCAGGCCATGGGAGGTCATCCTGATCCATGCTGGTCAAAAGAGTTACCCCTAGGAGAATGATTTTACTTTTCTCCCCGGTGGTACGGTTTTTGGCATTGATCGCGGCCTGGATCATTTTTTCTCCACCCAGGATGTGCAAGGTCAGCATGTCCGCTCCGATATCCACACTGCTGGAAACTGCACCTGATACGGTATTGGGTATGTCCAGAAGCTTAAGGTCAAGAAAGACGTAAAAGCCCATTTGTTTCAGCCTGACAACCACTTCGGGGCCACCGCGAATGAACAGTTCCAGGCCTACTTTTACCCAGCTGGTTTCATTTTTGATTTTATGTGCAAAATCAACGGCATTTTCCGGATCATCAAAGTCCAGGGCTATAATTACTTCTGTCAAGGATTTTCAGCTCCTTTTGAAATTATGCGCTTTAGTCCCGGGCATGTCGGGGAGAACTTTTGACTGTTCAGTTAAGAAAGAAAAAGAATTATCCACCATGAAGAGCATGAAGGACATGAAGGGAAGAAAAAGTCCTGACTGCTTATGTCTTAAACTTCATGTTCTCCATGTACTCCATGTTTAAAATCCATGATCCTGTCAGGAAGCCCGGGGCTGAAGCAGGGCCTGAGTTTTTCCGCCCTGACAATTGATTTAAGATCATTGTAGGCTTCCAGCAGGTTGTCATTGACGATCCAGAAATCAAAAAGTTCGCTTCGGCTGATCTCTTGACCTGCATTATGTACTCTTTTGCGCACTGTATCAGGATCGTCAGTCCCACGCTTAAGAAGTCTTTTTTCAAGCACCTTAAGGGATGGCGGAAAAATAAAGATAAAAACACCCGTGTTCAGGTTTTCTTTAAGCTGGGCCGCTCCCTGCACATCAATATCAAAGATCAGGCTATGTCCGGAATCCAGCGCATCCAGGATCTTCTGCCTTGGCGTGCCGTAATAATTTCCATGAACTTGTGCCCATTCAGCGAAAAAATTACTGTCTCTGAGAGAGACAAACTCTTCATGGTCAACGAAGAAATAGTCTTTGCCGTTGATCTCCCCCGGCCTTGCATGCCTGGTTGTATACGAGACTGAGAATCCGAATTCAGGATGGTCCCGGATAAGCATGTTTATCAGCGTACTTTTCCCGGTTCCCGAAGGAGCGCTTATGGTCAGCAAAAGACCTTTAGCCGTCACTTTTGACCTCAATGTTTGCCAGACGCTGAGTAATGGTTTCAGTCTGGATTGACGACAAAATCACGTGGTTGGAATCAGTAATGATCAGGGACCTGGTTTTCCTGCCCTGGGTGGCGTCGATGAGGCGATTATCGGTGCGGGCGTCTTCGCGCAGCCTTCGCATGGGGGATGAGCCAGGGTTTACAATGGCCACCACCCTGGAGGTTACTACTGAATTGCCGAAACCGATGTTAAGTAATTTGAGCTTATCCGTGGACATTTGCTTTTACTCCAGATTCTGGGCCTGTTCCCTGCATTTTTCCAACTCCGCCTTGAAATCCACGGCTACCCTGCTCATTTCGGTGTTCTGGCATTTATTGGCGCAGGTGTTTATTTCCCTGAAGGTTTCCTGGAGGAGAAAGTCCAGCTTCCGGCCAAGTTTGCTGCTTCTGGAAAGCAGCTCGTTTATTGAGTGAAGGTGGGCTTTGAGCCTGGTTAATTCTTCGGAAACATCAAGACGGTCAGCCATGATTATAAGTTCCTGCTGTAATCTGCTTTCATCGGCTTCCAGGGACATTTCGGAAATAATCCTGGTTAATTTCTGCTTGAGGTCGTTAAACCTGTTTTGAGAGTTATCTTTGGCCAGATTTGTCAGTTCCGCTGTCATAGCTTCCAGCTTTCCCACGCGTTCCGAGATATCAGCAACAAGAATCTCACCTTCATTTTTTCTTGAGCTGTTCCAGTTTTTCAGGGCTGATAGCAGGGATAATCCGAGATCATCTTCCAGGCCGGATGCCATGCTCGCCTTGCCTTCCTGCCAGAGGGAAGGGTTTTTCAAAAATAAATTGAGATCAGGAGTGAAGTCATGTCCCATTTTTTGGGCAAACTGTTCCAGTTGGAACAACATTGCCTGAGCCATGGTCTGATCAAACCTCAGATCCAGAATTTCCGGATCATGGATTTTGATGTTCAGGGAAATATCCAGTCGTCCGCGGGAAGCCTCTGTCCGGATAATTTTCTCCCATTTTCCCTGTAAAAAGTAAAAGGTATGCGGCAGCCTCCACTTGATATCAAGAAAACGGCTGTTTACGCTTTTAATTTCCCAGGACAGGGTCCAGGAGTTTTTGTTCAGAGTGTCCGAACCGTAGCCGGTCATGCTGATGGCCATGTGAATTATTCCTGTTATTGGTTATCCAATAGTTGTTCATGATATCTGGTTCTGATTATTCTTAAGTGTTTCTTTATTTTTTCAGATGAATAGTCCGGAAAGGTCCAGTCAAGGTCCTTCCAGTCTCCCCGGGTAAAAATCAAGGTTAGGTCGGCCCATATTCCTTTTGTTAAATATATCCTGTGCGTAAAGTTCTTGCCAGTTGCCAGGACTAGTCTTTCCATGGTGACTATGCCCGGATCAAGGTTGAAAATTCTACTGCCCTCATCTTTGAAACGCTCTTCCAGTTCGTTGGTGGCAAGTTTGGCCTCCACAAGACCATCAAGTGCCACAAGGGGTTCAAAAGTCAGTATCCGTCGGGAAATAGGGGTGTCAAGCTCCCGGTCGTAGTATGAGGTTTCAGTAAAGGGAAAGGGACCTGCCTGATAAT
>SKKD01000153.1 GCA_007121655.1 Desulfonatronovibrio sp.
CGCCGGCCAGGCCTTCCAGATCCTGACTTATCCGTGTGATTCCTTGAGCTCTGGTCATTGTCGTGATCATTCCCGCCCCCCTGGCCAGGGGAGTGGCTACGTATCCGTCTTTGACCCGACCTACGGAAACTCTCAGGAATTCTTCCATGCCCAGCCTGGAAGGGACTTTTCTGGTTAATCTGGCTTCGACTGTTTCAGGTTCTGCGAGGTATCTTCCGGACAACCAGAAAACCAGGGGCCTGATTATCTGTTCGAAACAGATGACCGAACTCACAGGATATCCGGGAGCGCCAACGATAATTTTATTGCCGGCCACTCCTATTATTGTCGGCTTGCCCGGCATGGCCTTTATGCCATGAACAAGGACTGCGCCGAATTCTTCCATGATTCTTCTGGTGTAGTCTCTGGTCCCGGCCGAGGATCCGGCGCCGATGACAATGATATGGGCAGGGGAGTCCAGGGCTGACCTGACTGCCTGCCGAAGCTGCTGAAGATCGTCGGGCACGGGAGGAGTTCTTACAGTGTTGCAATGCCATTGCCCCGCCATGGACATGAGGACCTGGGAATTGCTTTCAATAACCTGGCCCGGCTTTGGCTCAGGCTTTAAGGTAAAGTCCAGGACCTCATCACCGGTGGGAATAATATGAATTCGTACTTTTTCCCTGACCCTCACCTTCCATATCCCGGCACTTAAAAGAGCGCCGATATCATAGGCGGAAAGTTCATGATTCTGAGGAATGAGCAGTTCCGTGGCCACGATGTCTTCGCCCACCCGGCGGACATTCTGCCAGGGAAAGGCCGGATTCTCGATAAGAATGGTGTCGGAGTCCTGTTGAACTATCTTTTCAATCATGATTACGCAGTCCGTATCCGGGGGCATGGCATTGCCGGTGTTCACCTCGATAAAGTCCAGGTCTTTTTTAAGACTGATCGGATTGCCTTCGCGGGCCTGAAAGGTTTTTTCAGCCCTGACAGCCACACCGTCCATGGCCGCACTGTGAAAGGTGGGTGAAGAGTACCTGGCCCAGACAGGGTCGGCAGTGACCCGGAATACTGCTTCCTGGGTGGGTACGGTTTCAAATCCCATGGATATGCCAGGGGCGACGGCCTGTTTTATTTTTTCCAAAGCCTCATCAATGGTGATAGTCTGAAGATAAATATTTCTTTTCGTATCCATGAGCTATTTCCTTTTTGCTTGTTTAAGTAGGTCTGGAAGATGAGATATATTTTTTTTTATACAAAGGAAAGTCTATTGCTGATGGATCAGTGAATCAGTGGATGGTGGATATGATTAGAGTCGGTAAGTAATAAATCGTGATGTAAATCAGCAGGCAAACTGAGGGCTCTTCTCTCGTCTTTCCGGCGAGGTTCGAATCCAGATCAGAGTGCAATTATTTCCAGACTCCGGGGATTGTTTCTCCGCAATATGCGCAAAACCGGTCATTAACATTATAACCCTTAATCTCGAAGCCTATCCTGGTTATCACCTCTTTTCCGCAGGCAGGGCAAAGGGTGTTTTCCCCCTTATGGCCGGGGACGTTGCCGGTGTAGACAAACCTTATTCCCTTCTCCCGGCCGATTGTCCAGGCTCTTTCCAGGGTTTCAACCGGAGTGGATTTTACGCTGGTCATTTTAAAGGTAGGATGAAACCTTGAGATATGCCACGGTGTATCAGCCCCCAATTCTTTGAAAATGAACCCGGCCATATCCTCTAACTCTTCTTCCGAATCATTAAGCCCGGGGATTAAAAGGGTGGTGACTTCAAGCCACCAGCCCATTTCCCTGATCCTTATCAGATTATTCAGAACAGGCTTCAAGTCTGCTTTGCAGTATTCCCGGTAAAAATCGTCTTTGAAAGCCTTGAGATCAATATTGGCTGCGTCAATAAGTCCGTTCATTTCCCGTAGACAATCAGGGCTCTGAAAGCCGTTGCTGACTATGATGTTTTTAAGGCCTTTTTCCTTGGCCGGCCTTGCGATATCCATAACCAGCTCCATAAAAACCGTGGGCTCGGAATAAGTGTATGATATGCTTGCCGCGTAATATGCGCCGGCGATGGAGACAATCCTGTCAGCAGTTATGGGTTCGCCTTCGACGAGTCTGTTTTGTTTGGGATATTGAGACAGGGAATAATTCTGGCAGAAAGTACATGCCAGATTACAGCCCATGGTACCCAGGGAAAGGGTAAGGGTACCGGGTAAAAAGTGAAACAGAGGCTTTTTCTCAATGGGGTCAAGATTAAGTGCCGCTACTCTGTTTCCGACCAGGGTCTGCATCTCACCCTCAATATTTTTTCTGACCCCGCACTGACCACGGTCTCCGGGTTCAATAAGACAATAATGACTGCATGATATGCATTGAACCTTAAGGTGTTTCCGTGCTTTCCACAGAATAGCGCTGGACATGGGGCTGGCTCCCTGAAAAGGTAATTCATTAAACTGTCAAAGATATTAATAACGCAGTGCTGGTTATTTTCAAGTTAAAACAGGTTTTTGAGTCAAAACTTGTGTTTTACCTTTTATCAGCCTTGAAAATGCTTGACAAATATTTTGCAGACAAACTAAATGATCTGTATGCAAGGTACCAACAGGTCGGCATGGCACATTGAATATGGTCTCTACTGGTGGCGGACAATAGATATTAGTCGGCCTGAACCAGTGCAGGACAATGTTTGAATATAAGCAGGGATTTTGTCTTTTCAGGCCGCAGGCTCAATAGTCTGGCGGCTTTTTTTTTGTCTTTTGGCCGTTGAAAAATTACTCTGTTGCTGTGTTGCTTCTCAGACCCTTATCTTGAGATGTTGTTTATGACTTTGGTCCTCAATTTTCTTATCTCAAGTGGGTGCCGGGTTGTGCAATGCGCCTGGAGATTTTGAACGTTCTGCCTGGTACGGGATTTTTCAACAGGCTGCTGACATAAAAAAATATTTTGCTTCAACAATAATTTTTCCAGACCTCGTTATCGAGGTTTTTGAAAGCCCTGAACTGTAAGTTTTTTTCAACTCTGGTAACCCGGGAGGCTGAAATGTTAAAAAAAATTATTTTGACGATTTTTCTGATTATGGGTTCGTACGGTCTGGTTTCGGCGGAGACCATCAGGCTTAGTTACGCGAATTTTCCGCCGGCAAGTACTTTTCCCTCGGTCCAGATGGAAAGGTGGAAAGAGGCTGTGGAGGAAAGGACCAACGGCCGGGTAATGATCGACACTTATCCGGGAGGAAGTCTTCTGGGAGCCAGAAACATGTTCAGGGGAGTCATCCAGGGACAGGCCGATATCGGCAATATCTGCATGTCGTACCAGCCCGGCGTCTTTCCCATGACCACGGTCCTGGAGCTTCCTTTCGGCTTTAAAACTTCCACCGCAGCCAGCCTGGTTTTGTGGGATCTTTTTGAAAAGTATCAGCCCAAGGAGTTTGAGCAGGTTAAGGTTCTGACAATGTTCGGGACGGCTCCGTCCAATCTGATGACCAGACAGCCGGTAAGAAATCTGGCCGAATTGCAGGGGCTTGAGATAAGGGCTTCAGGAACTGCTTCCCAGATTCTGGAAGTTCTGGGAGCGGTGCCCGTAGATATGCCCATGTCAGAGACGCCCGAAGCCCTGCAAAGGGGGATGGTTAAAGGCCTGCTTTCTTCCATGGAGGTTCTTCTGGACTTTAATTTTGCAGCCTATACTCCGTACCAGACCAGGCTTGATCTCCAGGTTTACCCCTTTGCGGTTATAATGAATAAGAATAAATGGAATGCTTTACCTGAAGATGTACGCCGGATTATGGAAGAACTGGGTCGTGAGCAGGCTCTCTGGACAGGAGAATACATGGACGCCCAGGTGGAAAAGTCCCTTGAATATGCCAGAAATAAATATGATGCCAGGATGTTTGAGCTAAGCCGGGAAGAATATGCCGAAATTAATCAGAAACTTGAGTTTCTTGTTGAAAAATGGAAACAGGAAGCGGAAAAAACCGGTCTGCCGGCCGAGGAAATCCTGGCTGACTTGCTCAGACTTAAGGATCAATATGAGGCTGAAGTTGCCAGCCAGTAATTCTAAACCAGCTGCCGGACGATTATGATTGATTTTTTGTTCAGGTTATCCTCTTCACTCAACAAATTGCTGTTGATGGCAGGAGCCCTGGTCCTGTGCCTGATGATGGCCCTGGCAACCAGCAATATGATTTTTGGTTTTCTGGGCCAACCCATAAAGGGAGCCTATGAAGCTACGGGTTTTCTGGGAGCCCTTGCCGTCTGCCTGGCTCTGGCCCCGACCCAGCAGGTTAGGGGATATATCACCGTTACCATTTTTGACAGGTTTATTCCCAGGAAGGTCAGACAGTTGCTGGACCTTGTGGCGCAAATTATTCTGGCCTGTTTTTTCTTCCTTATTATCCGGCAGCTTGTTTTGCTTGGTTTTTCCCTGAGACTTTTTGGAGAGCTTTCGGAAAGTCTCAGGGTTCCATTTTATCCGTTAATCTTTGTTCTGGCTTTTGGTTTTGGGGCACTGGTTCTGACACTGCTGGCTCAACTGCTGTCCAGTCGCAAATATTAACCGTCACTGCCTATTTCAACTATCCCACAAGGAATAATCAGCCCTAATGAGCCTGACTCTTACCGGATTAACAGGAATCACAGTCCTTCTTCTGATAATTTTTTTTCTGAGGATACCTGTAGGATTTGCCATGGCCATGGTCGGATTTGCCGGCTTTGCCTGGGTGGTCAATCTCCAGGCCGCTATGGGAATGCTTGGCGATGAGGTCTGGGAGGTTTTTTCTTCCTACGGCCTGACAGTAATACCCATGTTTATTCTCATGGGACAGATAAGTTTCCATGCAGGGGTGAACAAGCGTCTCTACAGGGCGGCTTATTTATGGATGGGCAGGGTCAGAGGCGGGATGGCCATGGCCACGATTTTGTCATGCGCCGGATTTGCAGCTATCTGCGGATCAAATACTGCCACGGCAGCCACCATGGGAACGGTGGCTCTGCCTGAAATGAAGAAATATAATTACAATCCGATGTTAAGCGCATCAAGCGTGGCAACCGGGGCCACCCTCGGAGTGCTGATTCCGCCAAGCGTTGTGCTCATTGTCATCGGACTCCAAACCGGCCAGGCCATAGGGGTTTTATTCTGGGCAGCCCTGCTGCCAGGCTTTCTGCTGTGTCTTTTTTTTGTGCTGGCCATCTTTCTGGCCTGTCGCAGGAATCCGTCACTGGGCCCTGCCGGCGTCAAGACATCTTTTAAGGAAAAAATTTACTCCCTCAAGGGAACAGTGGAAATCGTCATTCTCTTCGCCCTGATAATGACCGGACTGATCAAGGGCTTTTTTACTCCCACCCAGGCCGGGGCCGTGGGGGCTTTCATTGCTCTGGTCATTGGTGTGGCAGGTCGCAATCTGAGTTGGAAAGGTTTTAATCTGGCTCTGACGGACACTCTGCGCATATCAGCCATGATTATGACCATAATTCTGGGGGCTGTAATTTTCGGAAGATTTCTGGCCGTGACCAGGCTGCCCTATGATCTGGCCTCCATGGTCGGGGAGATGGCTCTTCCGTCCTTTGTGGTCATTATTGTCATTGGTCTGATCTATATTCTGGGGGGAGCAATAATGGACGCCCTGGCCCTGTTGATCATCACCATCCCTATCTTTTTTCCTGTGGCCATGTCCCTGGGTTATGATCCGGTCTGGTTTTCAGTCTTCATTACCGTTGTGACCACCATGGGGGCTGTAACCCCGCCGGTGGGAATCAATGCCTACATAGTGGCTTCAATGGGACACGGAGCCTCTCTGGCCAATGTATTCAAGGGTGTGATGCTGTTCATACCCTGTTTTATCCTGCTGCTGGCCCTGCTTATTCTTATGCCCGGAATTGCCACCTGGCTGCCGGGCATTTTTTATTAGACATCCTGAAAAATATTATATTATTAACCCTTTTAAAATTCTTGAGCTTGTTTTAAAAACAAGCTATCTGTAAGCGTTTCAACCGGGCGCACCCGGGACCGAACCTGCAAGTAACTTGAAACGACCTATGCGCCTGGATTGCTTTGCTTTGTTCGCAACCCCTGTGCCGGTGAGATTGCCGCGCTCGAAGACTCGCTCGCAATGACACCCGGTAGTCACGGTACTGGACCCGGTAGTCACGGTACTGGTTACTCCTCCCCTGTCATTGCGAGGGAGCGTAGCGACCGAAGCAATCTGTATAACACGTTGAATTTGTACTGTTCAAGTTGTTTTTAAGAATTATTTTATTGTTA
>SKKD01000011.1 GCA_007121655.1 Desulfonatronovibrio sp.
CTTCAGTCGCTTCGCTCCCTCGCAATGACAGGTGAGGCGTAACCAGAACCGTGATTATCAGGTGTCATTGCGAGCGAGTCTTCGAGCGCGGCAATCTCTAACGCGCTAAGGTCATTTCTAGTTACTTGCGTTTGGTCCCGGGCCGCCCGGGTGGCGCGCTTACAAATAACTTTAACCGCATAAACTACAAATTCAGCAATTTAAAGGTTTGCCATGCAGTCTGACACGCTTGAATTTTCTTAAACAGCCTCGTAGATTACGGAGTTTCATGCTGTTAAGCCTCCACCTGTACAGGGTTTGCAAAATTATTTTTTCCTTCCCGGCAGATCAGGCAGTTGCACCTTTCGGGCTGTTTCCTTTTTTGGAGCAGCCCTTTTTTTTTAGCTTTTCCTGTTTAAGCGTATATAGCCGGTAAAAGCTTAAAACATGCTGAATGATGTTTGGGCAGGGCGTAAGATATTTTAGTCTCTCGCCCCCCCGGACCTGTCTTTGGCATGCGCAGTAAGCAACACAATAAGCGAAAGTGGGTACCTGATAAAAGAGATACGCAGTCTGGCGTGGAAGCCTTTGGTTCTGCTGTGGTCCATGATAAGAGCGCAGCTCTTCGTAATGGACAACCCGGCAGAGACAAAACCCTTCTTTTTCGCGAGTTTTGCGACTTGAGCGACTCCCGGAGCGGGCGGTTCATATTCCTGGAGAGCGATGGTTAAGACCCGCGAGAGACGAATGTGATTTTATTGACTGTCCTGCATAACGGATTAATATTTAAAAGGCTGTTGCATTCCATAATTTCATCCGCATCCGAGATGGACTCGATACTTTGGCAGTTTGTTGAAAAGCCCTTGCCCGGCGGTGCTTAACCATTAGCCATTCTCCACATAGTCACCATATTTATCAAAAATACATACAGGAGAAGAATTGTGGAAAACTTAACTATTCGAGAACTGATGAGCCCGGTTGAAGATTTTCCGCGCGTTTCCAGCGAGACAACTTTTTACGATACCCTGATCGCTCTGGAAAAATCACAGAAGGATTTCAAGGCCGGCAAAAGCAAACAACGCATACTGCTGGTTGAAGACCGGGATGGAACCATCCTGGGCAAGGTTTCCCCCATGGACCTGATCAAGGGTCTCGAAGCCAACTACGAAAAGATAGAGAAACCGGATACTCTTTATCGCTGGGGTCTCAGTTATGTGCTGGAATCAATGAAGGAAGACTACAGACTGTGGCAGAAACCTCTGGCTGATCTTTGCCGCAGGTCCGCGGAGCTGAAAGTTGAACTTTTCGCAACCAAACCATCCAAAGGGCACATGGTTTCAGTTGATGATTCCATTGATCAGGCATTTCATCTCTTTGTCATGGCCCGCCATGATTCTTTGTTTGTGATGGAAAAGGATAAGGTGGTAGGTCTTTTGCGCTTTTCGGATGTTTACCGTAAAATATCAGAGGAATTAAAGCAGTGCGTTTTTTCCTGAGATGATCGAGACACAGCAACTTGTTTGAAAAAGTCCTTATTCAACTGGATGTTCAAAAATGCCAAGTGCAAGAAACAAAAAAGGGCTCTTCCGGTTAAAGCGTACGTAGCCGGTAAAAAGCTTAAAAGCATGCTAACTGCCTGTTTGGGATAAGGCGTAAGATATTTTTGTCTCTCGCCCGCTTCGAAGACTCGCTTGAGCCACAGAGGTTGGGAGAAGAGAGAAGGCATTTTTCATTACTGCGAGTTGCAGTAATGAAAAAGGGTCTTCCGCCCCAGGCGGGGAGTTTGTTATTTATATACACCGGCTCGGTGGATATGAATATTAGATTTTCTTCCTCCACTCTTGCTCTGCCTGCCCTGTGCAATAGACGAAGTCTCAGAGGAGCGTATTGCTCCGGGGTGGCTCTAGGCCTTCTTAGGCCGGGCGTGAGATATTCTTTTTCTTTACGCGAAGGAATAGCTTAATCTTCAAAATACGCTCCAGCCGGATAAATAGAATTAAAACAGCAAATGGACTCAAATATTTCTATTCAATAGATTAAGTTAATATAAACAGCAAAATCAATGCTGCAATTATCGCCCAATCATGATTGCAGGTTTTCTGCTCCCTCCAGATAAAAATCCAGGCTTTTCTTCTTGTACTCTAATGTAAAAATAGTTACTTGCCTGGAATTTGAGTTAACCGGGCTGGGGTTTTGAGCGTAGCAGGCGGTATCAATTAAAACAGCACGCTTCATCCGGATGAAGCGTGCTGTTTGGCTTACTGCCGGCAGAGTTCAACTCTTTCAGACGGGATGGCCCAGGTTCTGATGACCGTGCCCCTGACGGTCAGTCTCCGCGCCAGGGGAGGCTTGAACGCATGCCGGAAATTAACAAGAACATGCTGAAGATAAAGACAAGAATCATCAGGATCAGTCTGTTTTTAATGTGCTTGTATATTCAGACCTTGCCTGAACAGCTAAGTCATTAAGGTCCTTTATGAGTTCCGGAGTAACATTTCCCCTGGCTACCAGCAGACGTTCAATAATGGGATCAATGATTGAGCATATTTTTTCCTGCCCCAGGACCTCCCGGATTTCGCTTTGCTCAAGGTTGTGAACGAGTTCATCAAGGTATTGGAGGCGGACAAGCTGGTATTCAAAAAGCTCCTTGATATCCGGAGTTACAACGAATTCCGCAGGTCACCCTCTCAATTTCTTGAGGTGGGCCTTTCTTTACGATTCTGATGGTTTTAATTTTTTGAATTTTTATTGTTTCAGAAGACCGGACCGTCTCAGCTGGGCATGAAAATAAAAAAGGAATGATGACATTGTTTTTCGCAGATAAACCTTACATATCCGATTTTTTCAAACAGACTATAAGGGACCATCAAATCCCGATAGTGGGTACAGAAGCGGCAAAGGGGCTCAGTCTTTTGCCGGGCACGAATATTATTGGCGAAAAAGAGGCCGCTGATCTGGTCGGAAGATCAAGCGGCCTTCGGATTTACTCCTCGTCTGAAAATTCCCTGGGCTGGATCTCCAGGCACCTTCAAGAGACTTCCCTGCCCCAAAAAATCAGGCAATTCAAGGACAAGCTCCTGTTCAGGGAGCTTGCCAGGGATATATTTCCGGATTTCTACTTCCGGGGCGTTTCAGAGGCAGATCTGGAAGACATCCGGGTGGAAGAATTACCTATGCCTTGCATCATAAAACCGGCAGTGGGATTTTTCAGCATGGGAGTGCACAGGGTCGATACCCCGCAGGAATGGCATAAGACGGTTAAAGCGATCAGAGCAGAGATAAAAAAAGTGCAGAACGTCTATCCTCGAGAGGTTCTGGACGCGGAGCGTTTCTTGATTGAAGAGTGCATTACCGGGGAAGAATTCGCAGTGGATGCTTACTATGACCTGGCAGGCGAGCCTGTGGTCCTGTCGATCTTCAAGCATATCTTTTCTTCGGACGCAGACGTAAGTGATAGGGTGTACACTACCTCCAAGGATATAATCCAAAATAACCTCAGGGAATTTACCGATTTCGCCGCAAAAATCGGCAATGCAGCCAAGATGAAAAACTTTCCAGTGCATATGGAGCTCAGGCGCCGGATGGACGGGCAGATCCTGCCCATAGAGGTCAATCCCCTGCGCTTCGGAGGCTGGTGCACCACGCCGGACATGACTTTTCAAGCCTGGGGGTTCAACCCCTATACCTACTATTATGATCAATTAAGACCGGACTGGGAAGATGCCTTGCAGAACAAGGAAGGCAAGCTGTTCAGTATAATCATTTTGGACAACTCTACCGGGATAAATGGAAAAGACATCCCGCGCTTTGACTACGACAGGCTCCTGGCCGGTTTTGAAAAGCCTTTGGAGCTTAGAAAGATAGATTATACCCGCTATCCCGTGTTCGGATTTCTGTTCGCCGAAACAAAAGAGGAAAATTTTGATGAGCTGGAATATATCCTGAATTCGGATCTAAAAGAATTTATAGAAACAAAATCGGTATAACAGCAATCAAAATGAACCTTAAAAAGACCCGGCTTTTTCCCTTGTATTCCACTTAAAAAGATGGTTGTGTTGCCTGATAAAAACCAAGCACATTGCCATAGCTTCACTTCCGCACTTTTTGTTGCTGGTGCCGCCCGGCAGTCAGGTTTATTATGTTACATGTACGTCTTTTAATATTGTTTTTGTAAAATGAGTATTCCCCATGACCTCCATCATTCTTCATACGGACCGCCATCACAAAATTCGCGCTCTGTTTGACGAATACATTAAACTCTGCATTGCACGGGATGATCGGTTAATAACGTTCTTCAGTGAAGACTTCAGCGGCTATACTGTCGGCAGCAGTGTTCTGGTCAGGGATCGCAACGAGTGGATCAAAATTATCCAAAAGGATTTTTCCGAGGTGCCCGGGCGTATACGCACCGAAATGCGCGACATCTCAATACAGGAATTAAGTGAGCATATCGTTGTTGTAACCGCTTTTTTCAATATCCATTCACCGGCTCACGAACAGGTTCTTTCACGGGAGGTCGCTCTACAGGTCTTGATCTTTCGTCTTGAAGGCGAGACTTGGAAAATTGTCCATAGCGGACTTTCGGTTCCCTGGCATCTGGCGAAGGAAGGCGAGGCCAATTCACTCAATAATCTGCAGGAGCGCAACCGGGTACTCGAAGCCCTGGTTGAGGAGCGCACCCGGGAGCTGAATGAAAGAGAGACTTTCTATCGGCTACTGACGGAGGACACCCTGTATGTGTTCTGGCGGGCTGACAGCGAACTTCACATCACCTACATCAGCCCGGCGGACGAACGCTTTCGGGGGTACAAGGCCGAAGAGGTGGTCGGCCATCATATTTTTGAATTATTCAATGAAGAAGGCATCGCCATCGTCACCGAAGCTTTGCCCAGGCGCCAGGAAGCTGAGCAGGCAGGCGGCACCCCTGACTTTGTTGACTTTGAGGCACCCCACCGCTGCAAGGACGGCAGCGTGATTTGGGGAGAGGTCTTTTTAAAGGCTGTGCAGGACGAGGACGGGAGCATTACCGGGTTTCACGGCATCACCCGGGAAATCACCAAGCGTAAACAGATGCAGGACCAGATTCGGCAGCTGGCGTTTTATGACACGCTGACCCAACTTCCCAACCGCCGCCTGCTCAGCGACCGCTTGAACCAGGCGCTGATTGCCGGCAAACGCACCGGGCTCCATGGGGCCTTGATGTTTATTGACCTGGATAATTTTAAACCCCTGAATGATAAGTACGGGCATTTTGTAGGCGATCTGTTGCTGATTGAGGCTGCAAATCGATTAAAAAGCTGCGTGCGTGAGATGGACACCGTGGCACGCTTTGGCGGTGATGAATTTGTGGTGATGCTTGCCAGCCTGATGACGGATCCTGCGCAATCCATCGCCCATGCCCGAGTAGTTGCAGAAAAGATCCGTGTCAGGTTAGCCGATGTCTACTATTTGAACCTCGCTCGCGAGGCTGAGGCTGAGAACATCATAGAATATCGTTGTTCGGCGAGTATTGGCGTGTTTGTTTTTCTGGGCCATGAAACCGGTGCCGACGACATTCTGAAATGCGCCGACAAGGCCATGTATCAGGCAAAAGCAGCAGGGCGAGATACAATCCGGTTTTATCAGGAAGAAGAACAAACTTGATGCTAGATGCTGTGGAGCAAACGGTTTTTTTCAGAAAACGCTGATGCAGCGGTTTCAAAGGACTTTTACAGCACTCTGTTCGCAGGATGATGAAATATGGGCATTTGGGTTAAAGAGCTGTTACATAATCTGGATAAAAATGTAGACCTTTCTACTCGTATTAAAATCATGGAAGCTTGCGGGGAGAAGTGTCCGTATACACATCTCACAGACGACAGGCTTTTAGAGATAAAGGACTCTGCTGAGGATGAAGGTGGATTTTTAAAAAAACTATCTGAGGAATGGCGACTGAAGCTTGAAAAAGGGCAACATTATGTTGTCTTTGATCAATGTTACTGCCCTTTGGTTAACGATGATATCCGGGGTGCTTCTGATACATTATGTTATTGCACCCTTGGAAACATAAAGCGAAAGTTTGCCATAGGGCTTGACCGAGAAGTTGATGTAATCATGGAAAGCACCATTCTGGCCGGAGATAAAGAATGTCGTTTTTGTATTAAAATGTAGAAGGCATAATACAAATCACTGGTGCGGACGCAAAATAATCCGACAGCAGAGTTCAGTAATTA
>SKKD01000124.1 GCA_007121655.1 Desulfonatronovibrio sp.
AAATTCTTACCTAAAACTTAAAACTTAAAACCTTAAGTAATTCTTACCTAAAACTTAAAACTTAAAACTAAAAACTTAAAACTTTACCTGAAATAAAGAAACTCTCCGCCCATGGTCATAAGGGCATGGTGAAGATTGTTTCTGATTTCCCTGCGATCCCATATTCCCTGGATATGTCCCCGTGAGAGGGTCATGAAGGCCTTGTGATAGTGGGGCTTGATATCCTGTCCGGTTGTTTCCCTGATTACTCCCGGACCGGCAAATCCGATATTGGCCGAGCGAACGGCGAACTGGTAAGGTGAGCATCCGAGAAAGCTGGCCACCGGACCCGCATAGGAGTTGGTGTCATACAGAACCAGGTACAATCCGCCTGATTCCAGATACCTGCGGACAGCCAGCGTGCATCTGGGCATCTGGATAACTCCGTTGGTTCCTTCCTGGATCCTTATCCCGGCGGTACCATGGACATACGCAAAAAAAGGCAGGTGCTTTCTTCTGGCCATTTCAGCAGCCCTGATAAATTTCTCTCCCTCGGCAACTCCCACGCTGCCTCCTCTGAACCTGGCCATCAGCATGGCCACCACTACACGTATTCCTTTTATGTTTGCCTCAAAGGTCATGCATGCGCTTTTATGGCCGGTATTTTTTTTGGCCTGCTCCAGCTTGATGTCCAGATCGTCATGACCCAGGGGATTTCCGCTTTCAATTTTAGGGTTAAATTCTCTGATGGACCTGGCATCAAATACATTAAAAAGGTACCATTCGTATTCCATGGAGAAATGATGTCCGCAATAGCTGCAAACACCGGCAAAATCGCTGAAAAGGTCCGGAGCCCACAGATCCAGGCACCCGAAAGTGGCGCTGTTGGGGCAGGTGATTGTTTTGTCCTGGTTAGCCTGGGGACTGATGTACCGGCAATGTTCATCCCAGGTCATACCTGACTCCCAGGAGGAAAGGGTTGTCAGGCGGCAGGCATCTTCGTTATTTTTTTTCATCCCGGGCACCTTTTGGATTATTCGGGCGCCCCTGTTGATAATCTTCCCAAAAAGAGCCTGGACCTCGCCTTGGACATCTTCCGCCAGATGGGTAATCTTTCTCTGGTGTCTGCCAAGAAATTCATACCGTAAAAAGGCATAGACCGACCATCCGTATTCATTCACCAGTGAGAATGCTTTTTGCCAGGAAGGGGTTTTGTCCATGAGATACTTTCGGCTCATGAACATGAACTTCTGGTATCTATGCCAGACTAAACGTTCTCTGGACTTGAGGGAAAGGCTCCATCGGACATAAATATTAGGGTTGCTGAGCTTACGAAGAGCAAGGGTTCTGAAAAGTTTTACTCCCCGTACCGAAAGCACTATTTCATCAGTGGCCAGGATTACTTCCTCTCTGAGCTTTTTGAAGAAATCAAAGTGTTCAGTCCGGGCGCCAAGAGTAGGCTCGTCCAGGATCCGGTCAACATAACCCATTTCAAGGTTGTCGCGGGCTGTTATTTTAAACTGTTTCGCGCAGCGTTCTACGAGCTCGGGAGTGGCCCGCGGACCGCTTCCGAGTCTTCCTTCAATGGCTGCGGCGCCTTCCGGAGAGATAACAGAGTAGTAACCATGGGAGAGCATTATCCTGGTGTCCGCAAGGCCGATCGCTTCGGCGCCTCCTGAACCACCTTCGGAGATTATTGAAACAACCGGAACCTTCAGCCCGGCCATTGTATATATGTTTTTGGCGATCTGCTGGGCTGCTCCGGGATAATCCTCAACTGGGAAGGCCCCGGGTGTAAATATGTAGGTGTGTATGGGGATGTTTTCGGTTTCAGCGACCTTCATATATTCAAGGGCTTTGGCGTTTCCCCAGGGTTTGACCGAACCCCCGTTTCGAAATTCCTCGCCGTGCCCTTTTTCCTGGCCTATGACCATTACCGGCTGTTTGTAGACCTTCTTGCCTACCTTACGGGTAATATAGGCCCTGGCGATGATCATGGCAGGATCAATGCTGTATTCATCCTGGCCGCCTATTTCAGTGTAATTGTCGTATACGTTTTCCAGGATATCCTTGAGGCAGATACGTTGAGGATGCCTGACTATGCGAACTTTATCCATGGGAGTAAGTTCCTTTTCCAGCTTGTTCTCCAAAAAGTGAAAAAGGTCGTTAAGGGAGGAAATATGTCTTGTTAATTGTCCGGAATCAAGGGTGGACTGATTATTTTTAAAGTCGTTGAGCTTGGATCTCAGGAGGGCAATATTTTCATTTTCACGGTGCCCGAATATATCTTCAATATATATCAACCTTTCGGTAAGATCCAGAATCTGTTTTTCTGTTTGGCTCATAGTTACACTCTATGCTTTTTTATATTTATTTATCAATACTCTCTGAGCTTACTAATAGACGAGAAGTATATCTGTTTTTTTGCGTAAAAAATCAATATTGGATTTTAATGGTTCACCTGCGGGATTTCGGCCTTCAAGTATCAGTTTATCCAGAAACATCTTTCCGCGCCGTTTTGCCTGATCAAGATTTTCGCCCCAGACGATTCCCAGGGCAAGGTTGGGATCAAACTCAGTGGGAATGTCGTAAGGCCTGTTCGCAGGCACATGGGTATGCATTCTGAGCCAGGGATGCTCGGGCCAGGAAAACTTTTCTATCCGGCCGACCCAGGGGATGAAATTGTTGTCGGGATCTTCAGCGAGGATTCGGTACTCAATGCCTACGCCATCGAAAACCACATCCTTTTGTTCATAGCCGAGTCTGGCCCCCAGTCCCACACGGACCTGCTCACGGATAAGATCAACTTCCTCGCCCCTTATCCTGGAGATTATGGCTGAGACACCATTTTCCACCTGGATCCTGGTATTAACCTCCATCAAAAATGGCTGGCCCGTGGGACTTATTATCCATTCCCAGGTACCCACGCTGTCGTAATTCACTTCCCTGGCCATTCGTAGAGAATATTCAGTTATGTCGGAAAGAGTTTTATCTGCGTCAAAAGCATAGCTTATGTTTTTGGGGTCAAAGCCCGGGGCTACTTCAATTCTTTTCTGCCTGCCGACGCTCTGGATAGTGCAGTTCCTGGTGCCGAAATGGACTACGTTCTCGTGACGGTCTCCCAGAATCTGGACTTCAAGGTGGTTGAAGTCAAAGATTCTCTGTTCAATAAGCACCCCTTCATCCCTGAACTGCCGCATGGAGTAATTTTTAATTCTGCGAAGCACTGTCCGGAAACGGTCCAGGTCGCTTACTTCTTCAATGCCCATGCCGCCGCCTCCGGCTGAGGCCTTGACCAATATGACCGGCTGGTCAATTCCCATTTCTCTTTGAAATTCAAAAAGCGACGTGGCCAGCTCTTCGGCTTCCAGATCGTCGAATATCGGCCTGTCTGAACCGGGAACAGTGGGCACTTCAAGTTTTCTTGCCAGTCTTTTTGTGTTGATCTTGTCTCCGAGTTCCTGAATCACTTTCCAGGAAGGACCGATATAAGACAACTTCTTTGATCTTTGCTCCACCCTCCTGGCAAAACGAAAATCTTCGGCAAAGAAACCGTATCCGGGATGCATGGCGGTGCACCCGGCTGCGTCGGCCACGGCAAACAGCTCATTGGGATCCTGGTAGGAACTTATCCGGAAGAGGGCACTTTCTCCGCCTTTTTTCAAGGCCTCGGTGCAATGTTCTGAATTGGCGTCCTCCTTAGTGTAAACACAGGCGAACTCCACACCCAGATCCTGACAGGCCTTTATAATCCGCAGGGCTATTTCTCCTCTGTTGGCGATAAGGACTTTATTTTTTTTCATTTTCTTCTGCATTCTTTTTGTGTTAACAAAAAAGTAAAATCCCGGCAGCATTAAAAATGTCCAGGAGTCTATCATCAAGCCGGAAACATTGACAAACGCACTCAAGCTCTGCCATTAGAAACGTGCTTCCAGGGAGCAATATTCTGACCGTAAACAATAACTGAGGATAACATCATGTCGGAAAAAACAAAAGTATTGGAAAGCGTAAAATTTTTCAAAAAAGAATTTCCAGAGTTTAAACCCGACGCTTTGCTCGTACTCGGCAGCGGTCTCGGTGAGCCGGTCCAGTCTCTAAGTCCGATAATGACCATCAGGTACGACCAGATACCTAATTTTCCCGAATCTACTGTTATTGGTCATTCTGGAAGTCTTTGTTTTTGTCAAGTTAAAAAATTGAAGCTGGCGGTTTTAAATGGAAGGGCTCATGCCTACGAGGGTTATTCCCCGGGTGAGGTTGTCCGCCCTGTCCGGGTAATGAAGCTTCTTGGAGCCGGATCACTTATCCTGACCAATGCCGCCGGTTCCCTCAATCCTCTTTTCAACTGCGGAAGCATCATGAGCATTGCCGATCATATCAACCTTACGGGAGAAAATCCTCTTGTGGGGCAAAATTATGAAGAATGGGGACCAATGTTTCCCGATATGAGCAGGGTTTATTGTCCCGAGCTGATAAGCATTGCTCAGGCAGCCGGGCTTAAGCTTGGAATTGCGCTCAAGTCGGGAGTATACGTAGGCATAAAGGGACCTTCCCTGGAGACCCCGGCGGAAACAAGAGCTTTCAGGATGATGGGGGGCGACGCCATCGGCATGTCCACGGTGTTGGAAGTCATCGCTGCCAGGCATATGGGGATGAGGATTCTGGGCCTGTCATGTCTGACCAATCAGAACCTGCCCGACTGCATGGCCGAAACCTCCCACGAGGAAATCCTGAAGGTTGCCTGTTCAATCAATAAAAACCTGACGAAACTGCTGCTGGAGATTTTAAATAATCTGGAACCAGAGTAATGGATCCGTCAGACTTGCCTTTTCCCTTCCGTCTTACCGGCGAACGCCGGTATCCAGATTCTTATGCGTACTGCACCGGCTTTCGCCGGGGCGACGACGGACGGCGGATGACGGATGACGGTTTGATCAGAGTACGGTTGACTGATGACGGATGACAGAAAAAGGACTGTTGACGCCTTTCACCGATTTGCTTTTTAATCCGTCATAATTGCCTTTTTTCTTTCCGTCATACCGGCGAAAGCCGGTATCCAGCTCTTTTTATGCCTGGAGCCCGGCGTTCGCCGGGGCGACGAAGAGAGACCCCAGGAGGTTTCAGCCAGGTTCATACGGATGTCGGACCCTGGACCACTGACTACAGACCACTGGCTCTTCCCTCAGCTTCTTCCCTCATCACTTCCCAACTCACCGCTCACCGCTTCCCAACTCATCGCTTCTTCCCTTCACCGCTTATTATTCTTTCTTCCCTCTTCCCTCTCTCCGGGCCGCCCATCTGATCTGCCTGCAGATACCCATGAGCAGGCTGTATTCATGGATTCGCAGATTTGACCTGGCCATGAATCTTTTCAGAGGCATCATAAAGTAATCCGGGTTATCCGGGTGCAGAAAGCTGATTTCCAACAGCGCCTCCCGGATGTTCTGCTGGAGAACCCGGGCCTCGTCCAGGGTGATGGGACGCGAATCCTCAGACCTGATATTCCCCGTGAGCCCGGCAGGGACATGCTTGAAGCATTCATAGAGTATGAGGAGCACCGCCTGAGAGAGGTTCAGGGACCAGGCGTCGCTGGAGGTTGGAATGGAGACTATGTGAGAGCAAAGTTCCACCTCCTCATTGAGCAGTCCGGTGTCTTCCGGTCCGAACACCAGGGCCGAGGAGGCCGGACCCTGTTTCTGATCCATGATGGCTGCGGCCGCCTCCCAGGGAGTAAGAATTCCCTTGCGCCATTTGCCCAGTCTGGCGGTTGTGGCGTAGGCCCGGTTGAAACCGGCCAGGGACTTTTCCAGACTGTCATGGATAATGGCCTTTTCCAGGAGGAGTTTCCCTTTGGAAGTAGCCAGGGGGGCTGCCTTGTCCAGATCAAAATTGACCGGTTTAACAATTATAAGGCTTGAACAGCCCATGTTGACGCATGCCCGGGCAACAGAGCCTATATTTTCCGGATACTTGGGCCTGGACAGGATTACTGATACGTTTTGAAGCATGAGGGTTGGATGCCTATTGTTGCAGAAAAATCAATTTTTGAAGAGTTATAACCATGAAGGCCATGAAGAGCATGAAGTAAAACCAAAATAAATTCTGCTTGATCTTAACTTCATGAACTTCATGCTCTTCATGGTTGAATATTTTTTTTCCTGAAAAGATCTTCATTTACGAATCAACATGTTGGTCGGTGCAG
>SKKD01000195.1 GCA_007121655.1 Desulfonatronovibrio sp.
TGGACAAGATGGTCTAAAGATCATTCTTTCCGATGCCGAAGTGGTGGAATTGGTAGACACGCTAGGTTCAGGGTCTAGTGGGGGTTCCCCCATGGGAGTTCGAGTCTCCCCTTCGGCACCAAAAAAATACAAGGGGTTCGGGCTTTAAATGCCTGAACCCCTTTTCTTTTTTATATTTTCAAAAAGCGAGTTTATTCAACCTCCGCCTGCCTGAGCAAAGGGAGAATCGGGTGCTGATCAGGCCAATAATTTAGTGAATGAGCTGGATGAGCAGTTGAGCAAGCTCAGCATGAGCAGCAACAGAAATGATTGCAAACCTGAGATAAACTCTTATTTTTGAACAATACAGGAGGTCCGCTGGTATTACTAAAGCAGGTATAACAAATAAACCGGACACCTGAAAAGCAGCGGCATTTTACAGGTAAGCAAACAAGAGGAGGTGCTGTGAATGCGTAAACAAATAATCTCTCAAGGTATTCAAGGGGATTCTCTAATTGATCAGGAGTGGTTGGACGTGGAAAGGCTTGCCCGAGTCGAGCTCACTTCCGAGGATCCCGCCCATCCGTTTGAGTCAGCACTGCACTTTGACACCGGTTCAGCCTGGCGGGCATCCTCTCCAGGAGAGCAAACTATACGCCTGCTGTTCCACGAGCCGCTACGGATAAAACATATCCGTTTGGAATTTCATGAAGAAAAATACCCACGCACGCAGCAGTTTGTGCTTCGGTGGTCACCTGGTAAAGGTCAGTCTTACCATGAGATTGTCCGTCAGCAGTATAATTTCAGTCCACCTGAAACGTTTAGCGAAGTTGAAAATTATGCAGTCGACCTGGCCGGAGTGACGGCACTCGAACTAAGCATCGTACCGGACATCAGCGGGTCCGATGTCCGGGCGTCTCTGGCATTATTGCAACTGGCATAGAGCTTCCAGCTGCTAAAATTACTTAACAGGCCGTTGAAATTCTCCCAATTGCTGCGTCGCGTCAAAAAGCTCGAAACTCTTACGTATAACTAAATACGCTGCGACCTTGAACTTCTTTTGCTTCTTGCACTTGGAATTTCTTAACGGCCTGTTCAATAAGGATTTTTTCAACAGGCCGTTAAGGGTCACTATAAGCATTTCTTTTCCCAAAACCAGTTGACTGAAAAATCATCTCTTACTAAACAGAGGTGAGCCGGGCACTTTGTTTAACCCCGGTATGTATCCATATCCCTCACCAACTTTAATATTAATAAGCATTTGTGTAAGCTATGATCCCTTTCAACCTGAAACAGGCTTTATGTCATTTCCGCGTGCTTTGTCTGACCATCCTTGTCCTGATCTTTCCAGGCCCGGCCCTTCATGCTGAAGTCCGGACTGTGGAAGCGCCCATGACCATGGACTATTCACTGCTGAAAACACTTGTGGCAAGTTCTTTTTTCACTGAGCCCGGGCAAAAGAATACTCTTCTTAAAGATGAGGCCGGGTGCAGGGAGATAATTATTTCCGAGCCCAGATTTTACCAGGATGAACAAAGACTTTTTCTGGAGGTTCTGGTCGACCTGCGCAGTGGAAAGTCCATGGGGGATTATTGTCTGCTGCCGGTTTCCTTTGAAGGATACCTGACAATGGAAAAAGAGCCTGTACTTGACCCGGAGAACTGGAATTTAAGATTTGAAGCGGTGAGCTCACAGATGCAGACCATTGACCGCAATCCGGCCAGGCTGGCCACCCTGGTCTGGAGACTGGTAGAGGACCATGTTATAGGCTTTATTGACGATATCAGGGTGGATCTCGGGGTGCCCCGAGATGAACTGAAGGATTTTCTGGAAATTGTACTTGGCGGGGAAAAGCCCCAGGAAATCTTAAGTGTTGTTGACAGTTTACGCCCCGTCCTGATCCATATTGAGGAAAAAGGGCTGTACCTGGAAAATCATATGGATGTACCGGTTCAGCTGTTTGAGGATGAACAGGTGCCCGCACTTCTGACTGAAGAAGATCAAAAGCTGCTGGTTGCTTCCTGGGAAGCATGGGATTCGTTCATGATCCATATGATCACCTCTTTGTCAGCCGGAAACCTGAGCGAACAGGAACGGGCGGTTTTGCTGGATATAATCCTTAGATTTCGCCATGTCTTTTCAGAAGAGCTGGAACTGGCTGAATTCTCCAATGATCTTGTTCGCAAACAATTTGTTGAAGCCTGGGAGCTTTTAAAGCCGGTTTTTCTAAATCATCTTGTTGAAAAAGATTCAGATTCATTGCTTGGTTACATGGCTTTTTTTTCTGCGGGGGATACCCTTTCCGCACTGGACAGTCTCGGTCCGCTCCTGGGTCTGGATATCAGCAGGGAAGGTCTGTTAAGGCTTGCAAGGCTGCTTCAGGACGGCAATGATCCTTACCTGGAATATAATCCTGGTGTTTTGCCGGATTTGCGGCGGATCCTTGGAATTGAGGATGTTGAAATTGAGGACGTTGCCCCTGAAGACAGCACTTTTTTTCCCGGACCATCATTTTTTTCCCGGCTTAAGACGGTCATTCCGGTTTCTTCATATGCCTGGGCTGAAAACTCGGGAAAGAACAAATTGGAAGAAATTAAAAAATGGGTGTTTGTCAGGGATGAAATAGGGAGCTTCCTTGATCGCACATCAGACCTGGTCCGGACCAGAGCGGAGCAGTCTCTGAAGCAGAGCGGCATTCCCAGGAACTATCACGCATTATTTAAAAATGCGGCTCTCGCCACAGCCTGGCAGGAAAGCTGTTTCAGGCAATTTATTATCCGAGATGACAAAATTGTCTATATTCGATCGTACAACAATACTTCCGTGGGAATAATGCAAATAAATGAAAGAGTCTGGAGAGGAATATACGATCAGGAGAGTCTTCGCTGGGATATAGCCTATAACGCCCAGACAGGCTGCGAGATACTGGAGCTGTATTTTACCAAATATGCCCTTCCAAGAATAAACAAAGAGCAGGGTGAAGATTGGGATCAGGAAACCATTGCCGGGATGCTTTACGCGATGTACAACGGAGGCCCGCGCCAATTGGAAAGATATATTGAGCGCAGCTCGGACGGAGCCCTTTATCTCAGCGACAGGCTGTTCCTTGAAAAGTGGGACTGGGTAAATCAGGGGGCATTGGGAAAGGCGTCCCTATGCCTGATCGGCAGCTGACAGGTTTTTTAAAGACTTTATTTGAATCCTGATTTCCTTATTCCATGTAGAACGCAGTATTTTAATTCAGGCCAGTTTGTCGGCTTGACAATCCTGGACAGGAAGCATAATGAGTTTTCTTTCTTCAGAGACAGGCACGGGCCACTAGCTCAATTGGCAGAGCAGCGGACTCTTAATCCGGAGGTTCAAGGTTCGATTCCTTGGTGGCCCACCAAATATTCGGGGGAGTTACAGGATAATCCGTAACTCCCTTTTTTTTATGAAATTTTCAAGTCTGCTGTCAGCAAGGAAAGGCTATGAAAATTGACGGACTACATCACACCAGTACCCCCAGAAATCACTTTGCCAGTGATAATATTTCCCCCGCACATCCTCTTGTCATGGATGCCATCCTGTCAGCCAACCAGGGTCACACCCTGGGATACGGCGACGACTATTATACCCAAAGGGCCTGTGAAAAGCTTAAACAGGTTTTCGGTATGGTCAGCGATCCCTTTTTCGTCTTTACGGGAACAGGAGCGAATGTTCTGTCCATTTCCGCTTTGACACGGCGGTCTAACGCGGTGATCTGCGCCGAGAACGCTCATCTGAATACTGCGGAATGCGGAGCCCTTGAGAATTTTGCCGGGGTGAAGCTGTATACCGTACCTTCAAAGACCGGCAAAATTACTCCGGCAGACATTGAAGGATTCCTGAGTTGCCGCGGTAATCAGCACTATGCCCAGCCCAAGGTTGTGTCTCTGACTCAGGCGACTGACTTTGGTTTTTGCTACACTGTTGGGGAGATCAGACAATTGTGTGAATGTGCTCATCAAAACGGGCTTTACGTGCATATGGACGGAGCAAGGATATATACAGCCTGTGCGGCATTGGACGCATCCCTTAAGGAAATGACCGCCGATGCCGGTCTGGATGTCCTCTCTCTGGGAGGTACAAAGAACGGTCTCCTGGGTGCCGAGGCTGTACTGTTTCTCAGGCCTGACCTCGCTGACGGTTTCAGGTACGTAAGGAAGCAGGGAATGCAGCTTGCAAGCAAAATGCGCTTTCTTGCGGTTCAGATGGAAGCCTTGTTGACCGACGACCTCTGGTTGACAAACGCCAGGCACGCCAATCGCATGGCCCTGTACCTGAAAAAAGAACTGGTTAAAATTCCCGGACTGGAACTGACCAGGGAAGTACAGACAAACATGATTTACTGTATAATTCCTCCCAGGGTTATCAACCTTGTCAGAGAGCAATATCTCTTTTATGTTTTTGATGAAATGAAGTCCGAAGTCAGACTGGTAACAAACTACGATACTGCCAAAGAAGACATTCTGGGACTCGCAGAAGCAATTAAGCAGGCAATGCACATTCATAACGGCTGAAGACGTTAAACATTTCAAGCAAAGCGGATTACGGTGGCCTGATTAATTATCCTGATGTTACTTTTTTTGGTTTTACGGTGGTTTAAGATTTATTTCGGCACCTTTATTACATGATTTTTTGACTTTCTTTTAAGAAAATATTTTTTTTGCTTGACATAATTTATAATCTCATGTTCATTGCCCCAAAGAGAAGATAAGATTCAAGATCGTGAGCCATTCCAGACAAAATTAGTCTGATTTTACAAGCTTTTATTCAGCTTATCCACTAAAATCAGATTAATTTTCAAGATCACTGCTATTTTGCTATTTAACTTCTAATTCAAAGGAAGAAAATTGTCATGAGCTTATCCTGGCTGCATATAGCAATCATATTTTTCTTCATTCAGGGTATGATCCTGTTCGCAGTGATCCCCTTCATCCTTTCCTACTTTTTATCCCCCAAGGTCCAGGCCAAAGAATTAAGGATGCCGTATGAATGCGGCATGGTTCCTTACGGTTCAGCCTGGGGCAGATTCGGCATCAACTATTATTTCTATGCTTTGCTTTTTCTGGCTTTTGATGTCGACGTCCTGTACCTGTTTCCCGTAGCAACCTACTACACAGAAAGCCCCGGTTATGTACCATTTATCAAGCTTCTAATCTTTATAGTGATTCTGTTTGCCTCGGTCATCTACTTCTGGAAAAAAGGAGTCTTCTCATGGCCCAAGAAAATCAAGATATAGCCTTGCAGTTCGCTGACACCACTACTGACGATCCTATCGTAGACTATGCCCCGGTTCAGAAAATTCTTAATGTCTGCCGGGCCATGTCCCTGTGGCCCCTAACCTTTGGCCTGGCATGCTGCGCCATCGAGATGATGGGCTTCGGCATGGCCAGGTTTGACTCTGCCCGCTTCGGGGCCGAGGTTTTCAGACCTTCACCCCGCCAGTCGGATCTCATGATCGTGGCCGGGACTATCTCCCGCAAAATGTCACCCCTGATTGTCCGGCTTTATGAGCAGATGCCCGGCCCAAAATGGGTCATAGCCATGGGCAACTGTGCTATTTCCGGAGGTCCTTTCGTATTCAAGGATCAGTACGGCATCGTGGAAGGCGTGGACAGGATTATCCCGGTAGATGTTTATGTGCCGGGTTGTCCGCCAAGGCCGGAAGGATTGCTGGAAGGTCTTTTCCAGGTTCAAAAAAAGATTACAGGCAAACGCTGGTGGCCGGTGCATCAGCAGGTTGAAGACAGATAGATACAGGCGGATGGAAATCCACAAGCATCGACTCTGACTTCGACTTCTGATAGCTGCATCCTGCCTCAAGGAGGTAAAAATGAGTGATACTGCCGAAAAATCAGTTAAGGCCCAGGACAAGGAAGAAGCCCCAAAAACGGGAGAAAGTCCAACCCCGATATATACAGGGTATGACCTGGATTATTTTGTGGACCCTCAGGATTTGGTGGAAGCGGTACGCAAACTGGATCAGGCTGATTTTTTTCTGGAGGATGTATCCTGTGTACAAATGCAGGAAGGATTTCAGATGGTTTACCACTTTGACCGTTTTGACCGGCCAGGCCGGGTCGGCCTGCGGGTGATGATAGACCGGCAAAACCCCGAGATTGCTTCCATACAAGATATTTATCCAGGAGCCA
>SKKD01000006.1 GCA_007121655.1 Desulfonatronovibrio sp.
CGGCAAAAGCAGGAAGAGTAGGAACGGTGATTGTTTGCAGCTCTTTTTTGACATGCAATTCTCCAGATTTAATTTTTCAGATTAACAGTCCTGTACCGGAGCAGCGGCACGGCAATGAAAAAATTTTCAACAGTTATGCCGGTTACTTAACAATCGGACAGCCGGCCTCCTTGCAGGCGGCCATGGAGCCCAGGTTGTCTTCCACGGTTTCAAAACCATGCCGCTTAAGTATTGAAGAGGCGATGATGGCCCGTTTTCCGCTGCCGCAGAAAGTTGTGACAGGTTTATCCCTGGGAACTTTGTCGATTTGATCGGGCAAAGCTCCCAGGAAGATGTGCAGCGCCCCGGGAAACATTCCGGACTGTTCAATTTCCTCTTCTTCACGGACATCAAGCAGGATGAAATCATAATCTGTTTCATATCTCCGGACGAGCTCGTCGACATGGACGGCAGCGATTCTGTCGTAATGCTTTCCGGCTGTTTCCCATGTGTACATGCCGCCTGAGAGATAGCCGGTTATGTTGTCGAAACCCAGGCGGATCAGATAACGCACCGCCAAATCAATATCGTTTGGAGACTCGACGATCAGACCGATTTTGCGATCGTATGAAAGGAAATACCCGGCATAGGCCGCGATCATGTCCAGGGGGATGGCCATGCTGCCGGGAATAAAAGCACCGGCAAAGCTTTCAGGGCTTCGGGTATCCACTACCAGCATTCCCTCAGCCATGGCCTTCTCAAACTGCTCTGCTGAAAGAGGATCAGGTTCGGGAAGCGTCTGCATGGAAGGTGCGCCATACTGATTGTATTCTTCCATTTTTTTAAAATAGGGAGGTTGTTCGGGTTTTTGCCCGATTTTGTATCTGATGAATTCATCACGGGGATGAATTTTTAAATCCGGATTGTTTTCTCTTTCAAAACCAAGGGTAGAGAATTCACGTTCCGCCATGCCTGATCCGCAGACGGATCCCGCACCGTGTCCGGGGTACAGGATCACCTGATCGCCCAAAGGAAGAATTTTCTCAAATATTCCATCGTACTGGAGTCCTGCAACCTCCTTGAGAAGGTCAGGAAAAAAGTCTGTGCGCCCCACTGATCCGATAAAAAGCAGATCACCGGTAAATACTCCAACTGGTTGGTTTCCGAAGCTTTTATCCCTCAAAACCAGGCTGATGCTTTCAAAAGTGTGTCCCGGTGTTTCCAGAACGGCGAGCTCAATATCGCCCAGATTAAAAGTATCACCTTCATGAACCGGGTTTCCATAGTTAAAATCAATGGCATGACCATGGTAAATGCCTGCTCTGGTGCGACGGGCAAGATCCAGTGAACCTATAATATAATCTTCATTGCGGTGAGTTTCAAAAATGTGGGTGATTCTGCATTCATTTTGGCGTGCAATATCAATATATATCTGGAAATCCCGGCGTGGATCGATTACGGCGGCTTGCCCCTGGTGCCCCAGAATATAGGATAAATGAGCAAGTCCGGTGGATTTTACTTTTTCCATAAACATCTGACTCATGTCTTCCTCCTTATCGGCAAGTCTGCTGATTCAAAAATGTGATTGTTGATAAAATTAGTAAATCAGTAATTTGCTGTATTTTTATGCGGCAATTCATGTATTGAATTTCCTGTTTCTCTTGCAGGTAACATTTCCTCATGTCTGACCTGATTCTACAAGCAACTTGACTGTATAAGCTGCAAATTCAGCCTGTTATACTTGCCATCCAGATTGCTTCTGTCGCTGCGCTCCTCGCAATGACAGGTGGGGCGAAACCTGGACCATGAACTATCCAGTCATTGCGAGCGAGTCTTCTTGTCACGCCCAAGGCGTGATTGAATACACCCCAGTTGAATGCCCTGCGGGGGCCAGCTCTTCGAGCTATTCAACGGGGCAGGCAAAGTGCAGGCGAAGCCATTCAACCGGGGCGAGCGCGGCAATCTTATCTGCACAGAGGGGCGAAGCAATCCAGGCGCGTAGTGCAGGTTCGTCCCGAATGCGCCCGGATGAGACGCTTTTAACTTCCTGAAAGTTTTTTATATCATTTAAGCAGAATGTAATTGACAAGCTTTATGGGTATATTACCATTTTATGGATAAACTTCCGGGCCGTTTTATCAAGATGAATTGCTGAGAAATGACTCTGAAACATAAAAACAGACAAGGGGGTATTAAATGGGCGTTAATCAAATTATTGGAATCGCGCTTCTTGTTGTCGGCGCTATCCTGCTTTATTTCGGCTATCAATCTTCTCAGGCGTTGGATGAACAGGTTTTTGAGACCTTTACCGGTCGTTTTACGGATTCAACCATATGGCTCTTTATCCTTGGCGCTGCTTCTGCCGTGGTCGGTGTGGCGCTGCTGTTTTTTAAGCGCTGAACAGTAGAAAGATCCAGAAAAAAATTATCAACAAAAACGACTGGCTCAACTGCCCTGATCAGGCAACAAATTTGGTGTCAGATTAAATAAAAATTGGAGCTTGCTATGCAGCACAAAGTATTGCGCCCATCGCAACTGAACAGGAAATGCGATGTTTCTCGATTTTCATTTGAAACCACGGCTGAGGTAAAAGTAATAAAAGATATAAGCCGGGGGATCAGTCAGCCCAGGGCAGTCCAGGCTTTGAAATTCGGTGTGGGCATTCGCCAGGAGGGTTACAATATCTATGCCCTGGGTCCCAGCGGGATGGGCAAACATACTTTCGCCCGTCAATATCTTTTCCGGCAGCTGGAAGATGCACCTTCTCCGCCGGACTATTGTTATGTGAATAATTTTGAAGACCCGGGCAAGCCTTCCCTGCTCAAGATGCCCAAAGGGCGGGGAACTGTTCTGGCTCAGGATATGGAGAGACTGGTTCAGGAAGTTCCGAACGCTCTGAAAGGAGCCTTTGAGAGTGAAGAATATCAGAACAGAATGCAGGCCATGCAGCAGGAATTTAAGGAATATCACCAAAATGTACTTGATGAGCTGCAGCAAAAAGCCAAAGAGAAGAACCTGACCCTGATCAAGACCCCCACGGGCTTTGCCTTTGCTCCGTTGAAGAAAGACGAAGAGATTATGCCTCCTGAAGAGTTTCAGAAGCTGCCCGAGGATCAGCGCAAGCAGATCGAAAAAGATATGGAAAGCATGCAGAATGAATCCCAGCGTATGTTTCAAAAATTTCCGGCCTTGCAAAGGGATATTCGCCAAAAGGTCAACGAGCTGAACAATGAAGTTGCTCTATATTCCCTGGGGCATCTGATTGACGAGATCCGGGACAAACACAAAGACGTTCCCGCGGTGGGCGCCTACCTTGATGCCGTGCAAAAGGACATAATAGACAATGCCCGGATCATCCTGGAATCCGACAAGCAACAGGAAGGCTACAAACAGGTTGGATCGGGCTTTCTCGGCGGAGCAAGCGGCCTGGAGACTGCCGGCGGAGGCCATCAGATCATGCGCAGGTATAAGGTGAATGTCCTGGTTGACAACAGTCAGGTCCAGGGAGCTCCGGTAATATATGACGATAACCCTACATATGCCAACCTGGTGGGCCGGGTGGAACATCAACCTCAGATGGGGGCTCTGATAACCGATTTCACTCTGATCAAGCAGGGATCTCTTCACAGGGCCAACGGGGGCGCCCTGATCCTGGACGCTCAAAAAGTTCTCCTTCAGCCCGGGGCCTGGGACGGTTTGAAACGTGCTCTGATTTCACAGCAGATCAAGATCGAATCCCTGGCCGAGATGTTCAGCCTGATTTCCACCATTTCACTGGACCCTGAACCCGTGCCGCTTGATGTCAAGGTGGTGCTTGTGGGTAGTCCTCTGTTTTATTACCTGCTTAAGGAGTATGACCCTGAATTTGCCAAGCTGTTCAAAGTAGCAGCAGACTTTGACGTGCGCATGGACTGGGATGATCAGCACCAGGATTTTTTTATTCAATTCATGGCCGGAGTAATTGAAAAAGACGGACTGAGGCCTTTTCACCGATCCGGCGTGGGCAGGGTTCTGGAATACAGCGCCCGAAGGGTACAGGATCAGAAGAAACTGTCCACATACGTACAGGGGCTTACTGACCTGATGCGGGAGGCTGATTACCAGGCAGGCGAAAATTCACATGATGTGGTTACAGATGAAGACGTGCAGAAAGCTATTGACGCCTCAATTTATCGCAGTGATCTCATGCGCGAGCGATCCCATGAAAGCATTATCCGCGGAATTATGCTCATTGATACCCAGGGCAGGCGGGCAGGTCAGGTCAACGGACTTGTGGTCATTATGCTCGGGGATTACATGTTCGGGCGCCCCAACCGGATTACAGCCAGGGTTCGACTGGGCAAGGGAGAGCTTATAGACATTGAGCGCGAAGCCAAACTGGGCGGACCCATCCATTCCAAGGGAGTGCTGATTTTGTCGGGCTTCCTTGGATCCAGATACGCCTATGACACCCCTTTGTCCCTTTCCGCCAGTCTGGTGCTGGAACAATCCTACGGCGGCGTCGAAGGGGACAGCGCCTCGTGCGCGGAACTTTACTGCCTGTTATCCGCAATATCCGGAATCCCTCTCAAGCAGTCACTCGCCGTCACTGGATCAGTCAACCAGCACGGCCAGGTGCAGGCTATCGGCGGGGTGAATGAAAAAATAGAGGGTTTTTTCGACATCTGCCGGGAAAAAGGTCTGACCGGGGATCAGGGAGTTCTGATTCCGGAAGCCAACGTCGAGCACCTTATGCTGCGCGGCGACGTGATCCAGGCCGTGGAATCGGGACAGTTCCATATCTATCCTGTAGAAACCATTGACCAGGGAATGGAGATTCTTACTGACCGGACTGCCGGGGAAGCGGATGAGAGCGGAGCCTATCCACAGGATACGATCAACTACGAGGTCCAAAAGAAGCTGCACGAACTTTCTGAAAAGCGCAGATTGTTCAGCTCGGAACAGGAACAAGGAGGAAAATCGTGAATCGGGACAAGTTTCCAGTAACTTTAAAACGTATCCTGGTTCCGCTTGATGCCTCGGAGCACAGCATGGCCGCGCTGGACACCGCTGCTGAACTGGCTGCCGCGCAAGGCGCGGAGTTGGAGGGTCTTTTTGTGGAGGATACCAATCTGCTGCAGCTCTGTGAGTTTCCGTTTGTCCGGGAGGTTTCTCTTTGGGGCTCGACACTCAGATACGTTGACCGGACGGAGACAGAAAGGCAATTGCGCATCCGGGCGCAACGTTTGAAGAGGATTCTGGGCGACGTGGCCAAAAGGCATGAGGTGCCATGGAAATTCAGGGTGACCAGGGGGGGTGTGCCGGCAGAAGTGCTGGCTGCGGCGGAAAATGCCGATCTGACCATCCTGGGGGGATCCGGATGGTCACTGAGCCGTCCCCGCATGGCCGGATCCACAGTGCGTACAGTGGTGAGCCAGGGACGGGGTCTGACCCTGATCATGCAGAAGGGGATGAGTTTTAATCCTCCTGTTCAGGTATTGTTCACCGGATCCGAGCTTTCAGAAAAGGCATTGTCTGTGGCCCTGAGCCTGAGCAGAAAGAAAGGACTTTCCCTCTTGCTGCTCATAGCCCCCGACAAAAAGGAAATGCAGGAGGAAATGCAACGGAAGGCAAAAGATATATGTGCAGCTCAGTCTGTGCAGGCTGCAATAAAGGTTTTGCAGGCGCCTGAACTTAAGAAAATAGCTTCAGCGGTCAGATCGTATGGTCCGGGCCCCTTGTTCATTCCCTGCGAAGGGCCGCATCTTCAGGGTGAGAGTCTGCAGGAGCTGATTGCATCTCTGAATAATCCGGTGTTTCTTATCAGGTAAAATTAGAACTATAGGATAGTTTATTCAGGCTGTTGCTTAATGTAGTAAAATCTTCTGAGTAACTTGAAGTGTATTGGGAATTAAAACAGAAGTTTAAAGGTTTGCCATGCAGATTGCTTCGGTCGCTGCGCTCCCTCGCAATGACAGGTGAGGCGTAACCAGTACCGTGACTATCAGGTGTCATTGCGAGGGAGTCTTCGAGCGCGGCAATCTTTTGATGTGACCACGGCAATCTTTTGATGTGACCAAGGCAATCTTTTGATGTGACCAAGGCAATCTTTTGATGTGACCAA
>SKKD01000048.1 GCA_007121655.1 Desulfonatronovibrio sp.
AATATGACGGGGTAGTGCTCACCTAAAGGCGGTCTTTCCACTGTTTCCCGGTCTGGAGGCAGATTGATTTCCGTCACTTCCAGATCGACCACTCCCGGAGGTGCCTGTTCAGGAAGGCTGGCATCCACGGATCTGAAAATAATCCTGCCTGAAACAGCGGCCTGGGACCTGTCGCCCGAAATATCCAGATCACCATTTTCAACATAGATTTCAGCCATTGTATGATTAATGATCCTCATACCGTCAATGTCCATTGCCAGGTTCCATGGCACTGCTTCCGCAAGGTCAATAAAGCCTGTGCCGCTCATCCTTCCGTTCAAACCGTCGGAAGCACTTATCTCGGAGATGGTTATCCTGCTTTGATCCGCCACAGCACTTAATTCCAGGTCGGTGATGTAAATCCCCGCGTCCATGTGTTCATATGAAGCGTTTCTGACCTGTATTGTTCCCTGGAGGTCAGGTTCGGCAAGGGTGCCCGAAACTGTAAATTCCGAGTCGAAAGTACCGGACAATAGTTGATCCGGAGGGAGAAGTATCATGGCCAAGGTTTCAAGTTCGAGACTGGAATTGAATTCTCCGGACAGAGGTTCCGTGTCAGGCAGGGCAGCATTAAAAGGTTCAAGGGAGAAATCCACCGGCAGGTTAAAATTTAGACCGGCAAGCCCGGTCTGGTTTTGCAGAAGAGAAGCTTCAAGGGATGCCTGACCTTTTGCTATGGATAGTCCGACTATGAGCTCAAGGGCACGGGGAATTTCCAGGTGAGGAGCCGCAGGGGCCAGGCCTTCAATATTCAAATCAGCCATGATGACAGGGCTGGCAGGTTTGCCTGTAAGCCTTATATCCAAATTTAGAATCCCCAGGATATGATCAAGGTGCTGGACCGGTATTTTTTCCAGGTCCAACCCTTTAAGTTCAATGGAAGCGTTGACTTCATCACTGGTTAATATTCCCCCGGCGGATAAAGAGCCTGTATCCAGTATAAGGTTAAAAGGACTAAGGGAAGTTCTCTCCTGACCGTGAACAAATACAGAGGGTGAATCAAGGTACATGGGTTCATGTGCAAAGGTACCGTGCAGATCCGACAGTTCAATGATATGTTCTGCTTCAGTTGCTGCGTAACGGCCCGCAAAAGACAAATCCAGCGGATGATGAAATGTTCCTGCAAGGGTTGAAGAAAATTCGATATTGTCCATCGTGCCCTGCAAATCAACGGTAAGCTGTTCGATTTCAGTCTGGGGAGCCCTGAAGTCGGAGATGTTTATCTCCGAATGAAAAGCACCCTGAACGGAGATGTCTTCCATTCTTCCGGAAGCCTGGATCCGGGATATGAAAAAATCTTCAAATTCCAAGGCATCTCCGGACAAGGAAATTGTAACATTTTGATCATTTTGAGGAGCAGTTAGATTTATTTCTGACTTAATTGCTCCGGAAATGTCCAGATCAAAAAACTCCCCAAGGCTTGAGAGATCAGGAATGTCCGCCAGAATATCCCCGCGGGCCAGGCTGGTGTCCAGATCAAAATCAAGTTCGGCCAGGAGTTCAAGTCCATGACCCCGGGCGGACAAATTGGAGAGCTCAAGATTGTTTTCCATAAAAACAAAATCGGTCATAAGATCAAGTCGTTTGCCGGTCTGCATTATAAACATTTCAATGTTTCCGGCCGGCCATCCGTCCAGGATGGCGACATTTATATCAGCTTCAAGGTTTGTGGGATCAAGTTGTTCATATACCAGGTCCTCGACCCTGATCAGAGCATCGATATCCGGCCGGGCAATCTTTCCGTAAGCGTTCAGGTCAATACTGAGCGCTCCGGAAAGATCCATCTCCAGGGCCTCTCCGATACCTTCCAGGGAGGCCATAATCAATTCACCGGAATAATCCATGTCCATGTCTCTGAATCCCATGCTTCCGGAACCGGAAAAAATGAACTCCCTGGCGTCCAGCATGGCCCTGGAAACGTGAAGAAATAAATCCTGACCAATAGACAGGCTGCCCTCAAGCCTGGGTCTCTCCCCAGCCAGAACGTTCAAGACGGGATTATCGGCCTGAAACTCAGGCATGGCTATGTCCACGTCAGCAAAGTAGTGAAACTCCCGGATGTCGCCTCCCCCCCTGATTACCGCGTCCATATCGGAAGAAAAAAATGTATCCCGGTTCAGCCCGGGAATGAGTTGCTGTGCTTGGTGGGCATAGGTCTTCAAATCTGCGGAAAATATCAATGTACTTAAATCCATTTGTCCGGCCAGATCTGCTCTAAGATCGCGGGCTTTAAGATCAAGATTTTTCAGGACGAGGACATTTCGGGCAGTGTGATCCAGATCGAAATTGAAAACAAAATTCTCAGGAAGGTTGCTGTATTGCTGGATATTGAAATCCGAAAGTAAAATATTACCGGAAGCAGCATAAATCGTTTCGGGGGAAGGCCTGAGCTTGAAATCGGTTGAAAGCTCCGCCTGGCTTATTGAAAGGCCATGGCCGGATACATCCCCTGCCATAACCCTGAAATTCGCAGACACTTCATCCACTGGACCGTCAAAATGAACTATAACATCAAGAGGATCGCTGGATTCAAACCCTGAACCCCTGAGAAGGAGGCTGATATCCGGTATATTCAGGCTGAATGTTCCCGAAGCGCTCATTTGTTCAGGATCAAAAAGAGCATCACCTTTCAGACCTAGTCTAGGAGAATCAATGTCCAGACTTTCAAGGATAATTCGTTGTGAATGATCAAGTCCGACTTCCATAAACAAATGTAAAGGATCTTTAGTGAAATCAAGACCCTGTGCCGGCAACAGAAAAGGGCTGACAAAAAGCTCACCTCCGGCCTGGAGAAAATAAAACTCTTCCTCCCTGATTTGCAGATCAAGGCTGGCATTGAACATGTCCTCCCCGTCCAGCTTCAGCCCTCCGCGCCACGAACTCAAAGGCCCGGAGCCTTCAAGCTGCATAAGAATCGAAGATGGCCAGTTATCCATTGGGACAAGGGACTTTATAATGTCCGAATCATGGACCGTCAGATCCAGATCAAGATAATGCGGATCCCTGGTAAGATGCGCTCTGAGACTGAGCCTGGAGGTTGGTTTGTCCAACCGGTTAATGCTCAGATCGGCCAGGGAAAATCCATCTTCATCAGCAGAGAGCATGCCTTCAAGGCTTAATTCCGCATTTCCATCAAGAACCTGGTCTGAAATTTGTATACTGGTCAGATACAGATGTTCCACGGTCAGGGCAGGCAGAGGCCATGACCATTCAATATCCTCTGGCGGGGCAGGTATTTCATCTTCTTGAGGCTCAGTATCAGTCTCAGGCAGTCTGGCCAGGTCGACTGTAGCGGCTCCCAGTTCAAAAATATGGATCTCCCGGCTGAGCAGCCTTGAAAAGGACCACCTCAGTCTTGCCTGGCTGATGCTGAGCCATGTACCCAGCTCGTCCTCTATGGAGATGTTTTCAATTTCAAGATCAAAGGGGACCCTGCCAGAGATGCCGGTAATGGTCACCCTGCCCTCATCCCAGATCAGTGCGTTATTAAGTCTGCTTTCAATAAACCTCTGCCCCGGATCTGTCTGAATAAAAGCTATTGCCAGACCAAGGAGAAGGATCACAAGGGCTAAGACTGAAATTAAAACTATGAGTATATTCCGGATATATTTTTTCATTTAGATGCATATCTGAATAATTCATCGCCGCTGTCAAGCCAGATGGCGATGTTTTCATGCTTTTGAAGTTAAAAAGCCTGGCCCAGACTGATATAAACCTGGAAACTGTCATCCACGTCCCTGCGGTCTATCGGAAATGCGATATCCGCTCTGATGGGGCCGAAATCAGTGTAAAATCTATACCCAAGTCCCCATGCCCAGAACAGTTTATCATCGAAATCAGGATACCAGGAGTTAAAGGCCCGGCCTCCGTCGACAAAAGCCACAAGGCCGGAGCGTTCACTAACTTTGAATCTGAGTTCATTGTTGATTTCAACCAGGGACAGACCGCCCACAGGCTTATCGTTTTCAAGTTGTCCGGCTGACTGAAATGAGTATCCCCTGACAGAACCTCCGCCTCCGGCGTAAAATCTTTCATCCGGGGGAAGTTTTGATCTGCTCTCGGCGTTAATGGCTCCGGCTGCAACCCTGTTGGCCAGGACTATTCTTTTTTCCGACAGAAGTTCCAGGTAGGTACTGGCACTGGCATAGGTTTTAAGAAATCTGTTTTCAGGATCAAAAGTGTCGAAAAAAGGTGTCAGCTGCAAATTAAAACGCATTCCAGTGCCGGGATCAAGCACATCATCACGTCCATCCCAGGTAAGGCTCGCCGGAAGAAAAAACAGCCCCAGATCATCGGTCTCGCCAAACTGTTCTATCCTTGTAGCCCGGTACCCGATTCCAACAGCTGCGGAGATGGTATCAGTAAGCATCCTTTCCAGCATTGTCGAGGCGAGAATGCTTCTTGAATCATAAGCATCGGTATCTTCAAGGACAATGCCTGATCTGAAGATGAGATTCTGGTCGGGACGCAGCCAGCCGGGTATGGTGTAGCCGCCTTCAAGAGATTGCAGTATATCGGAAATGGTGAGATCAAACTCAAGCAGCTGGCCTCTGCCCCGCAGGTTTCTGTGGGCCCAGCCCAGCCTCAGTTCGGGTCCGATGTCGGTTTGATAACCCAGACCAGCCCTGGCGGTCCTTGGACTTCGTTCGGTTACATCTACCTGCATGGGCAGCTGATTGTCATCATCAAGCTCCCGGGCATGATTTATTTCAACTATGGTAAAAAGACCCGAGGCAGTAAGCACTCTTCCAAAATCTTCCATCAGGGAAGCATCAAAGGGATCGCCTTTTTCCCATGGCAGACGTTCAAATATGTATTCATCCTTGACCCTGTTTAATCCTGATACCCGGGTCTGTCCGAATACTGCGGACGGACCCGGATCGAGACCGTAATTAATATAGGCCGAACGTTCCTGATGATCAATCAGCACCTCTCCGATTTCCACATACGGGAATGGGTAGCCTTTTTCCCGCACATGTCCGACGATAATCAACATGGCGTCACGAACCCTTGCCGAGCGGATTCTGGTGCCCGGCTCGAGATTCAGTTGTTCAGGGCTGGGGAGATCAGGCAGGGCGGTCATTTCCGGACAGATGTTGAGAATGTTGACCTCCTGAATCAGGTAGGGAGGACCCGGATCTATCTGGAATTCGACCATTACAGGAGTGGCTTGCTCGTCGATAATGTATCGGATGTCCGGAGCATAAAAGCCAAAAGACCGAAAAGCGTCGGTAAACTCATCCACATCCGCCCTGGCTCTTCTGTTAAGCTGGGTTATGGTCAATGGAGGCCGATCTTCAAGGCTTATGGTGTCGGAAATCTGGATCAAAGCATCCCTGATCCGGCTTTCCATTTCACCGCTTATCTCTGTTTGATACCGGATACCGGGTGTGGGCAGATCTTCCTGCAGGTCCGGGATTTCCCGGGCAATGGCGCAGGGAGTCCAAAGCAAGATCAATAACCAGACAATTAAAAATTTTTTTAGGTGCATTATAAACCCAAGTATAAGAAAATGTTTTAACTTGAGCAAGTCCATCGTACCGATCAGGGTTTAATTTTCATAGAAGTTAAACCTTTACCTGAAAAGTAAAAAGAATTAATTAGGTTTCATCCGGAAACTTGGCAATATGTAAACAAACGGAGTCGCGGTGAATTCAGAAAACAACAAGACAGGCATACTGCTGGCCGCATTCGGCACTTCCGTGCCAGGCGCGGACAAGGTTTACCAAAATATTGAAAGTAGAGTAAAAAATATTTTTCCCGACCAGGAAATTTATCTTTCCTACACCTCGAAGGTGATCCGGGAAAAGCTTGCCCGGCAGGGCCGGATGTTTAATTCTCCGGTTCAGGCCCTTGGGTTGATGGCTGAGCATGGTTTTTCCAAAGTCGCACTGCAATCCCTTTTAATAATTCCCGGCCTTGAGCACCACGATCTTATCAGAACCAGGGCCTCTCTTGAGGGTCTGCCCAAGGGGATTGAACAGATCCGCCTTGGCCCCCCTCTTTTGAGCAGCAG
>SKKD01000043.1 GCA_007121655.1 Desulfonatronovibrio sp.
CAGGCGCAGAGGCATTTTGAGAATAATCTGTGAAAACCCGCGTCATAAACAAAGGCAAGGATAGTTAAGTGGGGGAAAAATGGCACGTATAGCTGGAGTAGATTTGCCCAAGAGGAAGAAGGTTGGGATAGCGTTAACCTATATCTACGGAATCGGAAGGACCACATCGCTCAGGATTCTGGATACAACCGGTATTGATTGGACCAAAAAAACGGACGATCTTTCCTCGGAAGAAATAAATATCATCAGAACCGAGCTTGAAAATACCTGTAAGGTTGAGGGTGATCTCCGCCGTGAATTAACAGCCAATATTAAACGACTTATGGATATTGGATGTTACCGGGGTCTGAGACACAGAAGATCTTTGCCCTCCAGAGGTCAGCGGACGCATACCAATGCCCGCACCAGGAAAGGTCCAAGAAGAACAACCATCAAGAAAAAGAAATAATTACCGGAGATAGTAGATGGCTAAGCCCAAGAGAACAAAAAAGAAAAAAGAAAAGAAAAATATCCCGATGGGTATTGTGCATATAAATGCCACTTTTAACAATACCATGATTACCATAACCGACATGAGCGGGAACGTGGTCAGCTGGTGCAGCTCGGGTATGTCAGGATTTAAGGGGTCCCGTAAGGGAACGCCCTTTGCCGCTCAGAAGGCGGCAGAAACCGCTGTCAGGCTTGCCCAGGATAACGGAATGAAAACAGTCGGCATCCTTATAAAGGGTCCCGGATCTGGGCGCGAATCAGCCATGCGCGCGATCAACATCGCCGGGTTCAAGGTATCCTTCATTCGCGATATTACCCCCATACCACATAACGGGTGCCGTCCCCCCAAAAGACGCAGAGTTTAATTAGGAGGTTTTAAATTGGCCAGATATACCGAATCCAAGTGCAGGATCTGCCGCAGGGAAGGAACCAAGGTTTTTCTTAAGGGAGACCGTTGTTATACCGATAAATGCGCTTACGAACGTCGCGCATATCCTCCTGGAGAGCATGGACGCGCAAGGAAAAAATCAAGTGATTACGCAATCCAGCTTAGAGAAAAACAGAAAGTTCGCCGTATGTATGGTCTTCTTGAGGGACAGTTTCGCAAGTACTTTGAAATGGCTGATTCCAGAAAAGGTGCCACTGGAGAAAATCTTCTGGAGCTTCTGGAAAGAAGACTCGACAATGTGGTATACAGGCTGGGTTTTTCCAATTCAAGGGCTCAGGCCAGGCAATTGGTCCGTCATGGTCACATTACCGTGAATGGCAGACGGGTCAATATCCCCTCCTTTATTGTCAGAGTGGGTGATGTCGTGGCGGTTGCCGAAAAGAGCAAAAAGATTATTTTGTTTCAGGAAGCTCAGGAAGTGCTGGCCCGCAGAGGTGCCCCGGGATGGGTCGAAGTTGACGGCACCGAGTTCAAGGGAGCCATAAAAGCCCTCCCGGTGCGGGACGATATTACTTTTCCCATTAACGAACAGCTTATAGTGGAGCTTTATTCCAAATAGCGGTTCAGGGCATGATTTACATGTAGAGATGTTATGTCCTTAATAAGATATACAGATTTTTTTAGAACAAAGGTGCTGAAATGATAATTCAATCAAAAGACAAGCTTATAAATACAAGAAACTGGGCGAACCTGGTTAAGCCCGAGCAGCTTGTTATGGATTCCAGATCCAAGGGCAATTATGGTAAGTTTGCATGTGAGCCCCTGGAAAAAGGATTCGGCACTACACTTGGCAACTCTCTCCGCCGTGTATTGCTTTCCTCTCTACAGGGAGCGGCCATTGTAGCCATCAAGATTCAGAACACGCAGCACGAATTTACCTCCATCCAGGGTGTTGTCGAGGATGTTACCGATATAGTGCTCAATCTTAAGCAGGTCCGTTTTATTATGAAAACGGTCGAGCCGCAGCGCATCAGACTGGTTGCCAATGACAAAGGTGTAGTGACCGCTTCTTCAATAATTGAAAATCAAAACTTATCCGTATTGAATCCTGATCTGCATATTGCCACTTTGACCCAGGATCAGGAGCTGGTCATTGAACTGGAAGTAAGAATGGGCAAAGGTTATGTGCCGGCTGAGATGCACGAGGGTTTCAGCGATGAGATCGGCCTGATCAATCTTGACTCGTCCTTCTCTCCTGTCAAAAAGGTAGCCTACACAGTTGAGCAGGCCCGGGTAGGACAGATGACCAATTATGACAAGCTTATCATGGAAATATGGACTGACGGATCTGTACAGCCTGATGACGCTCTGGCCTACAGCGCCAAAATACTCAAGGAACAACTGACAGTATTCATTAATTTTGATGAAGATGAGGCAGATGTGGCTGTTCCCAACATTAAGGACGGGGACGAGCTTGATGAAAGTCTGTTTAAGACCATTGAAGAGCTTGAACTTCCTGTCAGGGCCAGCAATTGTCTGCGCAATGCAGGAATTCGACGGGTCGGCGAACTTGTCCAGAAGCCGGAAAATGATTTACTCAAAACTAAAAACTTTGGACGAAAATCTCTTGAGGATATCAGGCGTGTAATTGAAAGCATGGGCTTCAGCTTTGACATGCAAATCGATAACTACGAGCAAAAATATCAAGAATGGCTAAAAAGGAAAGAAGAAGATGAGACATAGAAAATCCGGTAAAAAACTTGGTCGCACCTGGGAGCACAGGAAAGCCATGTTCAGAAACATGGCAAAATCCCTGATAGTGCACGAAAGGATCAGAACCACCGTGCCCAAAGCCAAAGAATTGTCCAAGGTAGTGGACAAGCTTGTAACTCTGGCCATTCGTAATGATCTTAACGCCAGGAGACAGGCATATAAAGTTCTTGAAAATCATAAACTTGTCCAGAGACTTTTTAATGAGATCGGTCCAAAATTTTCCAATGCACAGGGCGGCTATACCAGGGTGGTTAAGTTTGCCACACCCAGAGTCGGGGACTCCGCAGCCATGGCATTGATAGAGTTTACCTATTTCGAGAGCAAGGTTGAAGAAAAAGCAAAGCCCAAGGGTGCGGCACCTGCCGCTGAAAAGCCGGATGCCGGGGTCGAAGAAACCGCAGCTCCGGAAGCTGGAGAAGCTTCGGAAACTCCGGCAACTTCTGAGGAGCAGGCGGTGGAAGAAAAGCCTGCCCGGGAGGAGTCGCCGGCTTCTGAAGAAGCTATAGATGATAAGTCCGAGGAAACTGAGCCTGAGGAAAAGACTCCTGAGGAAGTATCCGAAGCAGAAACTGAAAAGACGGATCAGCCTGATGATCCAGAAACCGAAAAAGAAAAACAATAGAACCTTGACTATAAGGGAGGGTCCGGCACCCTCCCCTTTTTTTGCTTTGTATTATTGGCTTTGACTATACATGATATCAATTTTGTCCGCATAAGGCATGGTTTGTATGGATTTCAGAAGGTTGCAGGCTTTTGCCAGCGTTTATGAGCTGGAGAGCTTTTCCAAGGCAGGCAAGGATCTTTTTTTGTCCCAGCCCACCATAAGCACCCATGTACTGAGTCTCGAGGACGAACTCGGGGTGAAGCTTTTTGACCGCATCGGCAGGAGGGTCCTTCCCACCCAGGCAGGCCAGGTCCTGTACAACGGGGTCAAGAAAATTTTCAGGATCATCGATGAAACAAAGGCCGACATCCATGATCTTAAAAATCAGGTTTGCGGTCAGGTTGTTGTGGGCGGCAGCACTATACCGTCAAATTACCTTTTGCCTGCTGTTCTTTCAGATTTCAGAAAAAAGTATCCTGAAGTATGTGTCGACTTAAGAGTAGGCGACTCTATTAAGATATGCCGGGATGTTTTATCCGGAGAGCTTGATTTTGGAATTGTCGGCGGTTTTGCAGATCATTTTGATCTTGATCACGGGCTTTTGCTGAAAGATACGCTTTATGTAGTTTCAAGCCCCGGGCTTAAACTTAAACTGCCTGACAGGATTACCCCCGGGGATCTTAAAAGCATGCCCTGGGTCCTTCGGGAAAAAGGTTCCGGCACCAGGCAGGCTTTCGAAAATGCTATGTCCGACTGCGGAATTGCCCTGCAGGACATGCGGATTTCCACGCTGGTTCAGTCTACTGAAGCGCTGGTCAGATGTGTACTGGCAGGAGTGGGGGTGGGCGTTACATCCGGTCTTGCTGTTCAAAAGTATGTGGAATCAGGAGAGCTTACCATCCTGGATATTTCAGATCTTGATATTAAAAGAAACTTTTATATAATCCGGCACAGGAGAAGGTCTCTTTTCACCTGCTCCAACAAGCTTATTGAGTGCGTAAAAAGACATATTACGGATAACGGAGATAAGTTTTTATAATTTGTCTGCCTCTTATTATTAAAAGAGCGACACCGCAGAGAAGGGCAAAACGCAGCGAAAAAACCGGATGGCAGCCTGTCTTTTGCTCATCCGCACTTCAGGATAAGATGCTTAAGATTCAGGTTACCCGCCAAGGTAAATCCAGTATAATAATTGCTGATTCGTCAAAGACTCTTGCTCAAAACCTGTTTGTTCAGAGATTTTTTAAGGGGATCCCCCTGTGTTCGGGGATAGGAACTTGCGGACAATGCGCGGTTCGGTTTCTAACCAATCCTCCACAACCCTCCCTCAAGGATAACGCATATTTTTCCCATAGGGAATTGTCTCAGGGCCTCCGCCTCGGCTGTACCCATTGCCCGGAACCGGGTCAGTCAGTAGAGCTTTTAGGAACCGAGGCTCCGGGCCAATTCAGCTGGAAAAGCAGGGAAGTACCCGAGTACCTGGGCATCGATATTGGTACGTCTTCCGTCAGGTGGGGTTTTTTACACCAGGATGGGCAGATCAGTCATGGTCAGGCAATAAATCCCCAGATCGGCGCCGGACCTGATATCATGTCCAGGCTGTCTTTTGCCAGAGAAAGTACTTGGAATTATAATCTTTTGAACCGGCTTCTGGTGGAAGAGGTGCAGTCAATCCTGGATCTTTATGATTTGCCGGATAACCGGATCTGCATTTCAGGGAATCCAGCCATGCTTTATTTTCTGCTGGGACGGGATATTTCAGGCCTTTCGGTTTCCCCGTATTTCCTTGATTATGAAGGCGGAGTTTCTGAAACCCTGGGGAGCAAGCCGGTAAATGTATTTATCCCCTCCCTCTGTTCCCCGTTCGTCGGAGGAGATATCAGCGCCGGACTTACCTGGATTCTGGAAAAAATCCAGCCTGCCTGTCCTTTTCTCCTGGCTGATTTCGGCACAAATGGAGAATTGGTCCTGGCCCTTTCACCTGACAAATATATTTCCACAAGCGTGGCCCTCGGGCCGGCCCTTGAGGGGATAGGACTTAAATCGGGCAGTCTTTACCGGGAAGGGGTTGCTTCAGGATTCGAAATAAGCAGCCTGGGAATAGAGCCCCGGGATTCATGGCATACGGGAAAGGTATCCGGGAGCGGTTATATTTCTCTTCTGGGCCATCTTATCAGGCTGAAACTGGTATCGCCATCAGGTCATTTTGTAAAAGAGGGTCTGAGTCCGATTGCTAAAAATATCAGCACCAATATCAAGGAAGGGCGTCTGAGCCTTGGCGGGAAATTTTATCTTGACGGCCGGGATATTGAGGAAATCTTAAAGGTCAAGGCCGCCTTTACCCTGGGGCTTTCCTTCCTGTGCGCACAGGGCGACATCCTTCCTGATAAATTAAAGTCAATCTATATTGCAGGCGCTCTTGGAAAGCATTCCAACCTTATTGACCTGGAGACACTTGGCTTTTTTCCTCCAGGCTCATCTCATAAAAGCCATGTGGTCGGGAACACCTCCCTTAAGGGAGCTATCCTTCTTGCAGGGGACAGGGGCAAAAGGCACTGTAATATCGCTCTTGGCCGGCTTGTTGAGTCTGTAAACCTGGGATCAAGAACTGACTATATCTCCGGTCAATTTGCCGGGCACATGCTTTTTGAATATCCGCGCTGATGACAGGATCTACTTCATGATTTTTCAGGATCTTGGTCTGATTGCTTATGACGAGGCCTTAAGGGTCCA
>SKKD01000020.1 GCA_007121655.1 Desulfonatronovibrio sp.
AATTCCTGAATTCTGGCTGTCATTGCGAGTGAGTCTTCCTGCCCTGCCTGCCCATTTGAATCTCTTCCATTCAACCGGGGTTAAATACACGAAGTGCAGGCGCAGCCATTCATCCGGGGCGAGCGCGGCAATCTCATCGGCACAGAGGATTGCGAACAAAGCGAAGTAATCCATAAGCGGAGCAGCTTGTTGAAAAAGTCCTTATCCAGCAGGCTGTTCAAAATTCCAAGTGCAAGGAGCAAAAAAAGTTCAAGATCGCAGCGTATTTAGAGATACGTAAGAGGTTGAACTTTTTGGAGCAACACAGCAATTGGGATTTTTTCAACAGCCTGACAGGTCATTACAAGTTACTTGCAGGTTCGGTCCCAGGCGCGCCCGGGTGAATCGCTTCTTATAAATGCAGGATCCTTCAGTCATGTCCTTCTAGAATCCAGCCCCTCTGAGTAACTTCAGAACATAAAAATCCTGGTTGACCTTTTAGCGGGCATTTGCAAGATTCGGAATCGACTTCATTTTTCTGGAGTCAATAATCAGCGAATTCAGGTATCCGTTCATAATTACCAGGCTGCTTCCTGAGCGAAAAAGTTCACCTGTCCTGTTTGAAAACAACAGTATTACCCTTGCGGAGCTCATCATGGTCTCGGACATTACTTCCACTGAAACAGGCTATCCTGACTGCCCTGCAAGCCCTCGGGACTGTTGCGAGATCCTGAAAAAAGCTCCCATCGGGATTTTCATCTCAACACCCCAGGGACGTTTTCTGTCCGTCAATCCAGCTCTTGCCAGGATGTACGGTTATGATTCCCCGGATGAAGCCATGGGATCCATTACTGATCTTGCCACCCAGATTTATGCGCAACCTGAGCACAGAAAACAACTGCTGGACCTGCTGGAGTCACAGGGAGAGGTGACTGGTTTCGAGACCCGGCATAAACGGCGAGACGGTTCCACATTCTGGGTTTCAGTAAACATCAGGATTCTTCATTCCATTCAGGACCAGGTTGTAAGGCTGGCAGGATTTGTAATCGATATAAATGACTACCGGGTAGTCCAGGATCGGTTGGCTCAGGAGTCCCTTCAGCGGAGGATGCTGGTAAAACAGTCCCGGGACGGCATAGTGGTTCTGAAGTCGGACGGAACGGTGCTTGAGGCGAACAAACGCTTTGCGGACATGCTTGGTTACACTGAAGAGGAAATCAAATCCCTGCATGTCTGGGACTGGGACTTTAAACGGTCACGGGAAGAACTGCTAGACAAGTTAAATAAGGTGGACTCCGGGGGGAAAAGCTTCGAGGCCCTTTATCGGCGCAGGGACGGCAGTCAGTTAAATGTGGAAATCAGCTGCAATGGTATAGCCATAAACGGAAACAGGCTTACTTTCTGTATCTGCCGCGACATCACCGAACGGAAGAAGGTTGAGGGAGCTCTGCGTGAACAGGAAGCCCTGAAACATTTATTGATGAATCTGGCTACCGAGTTTATCAATGCTCCTCTCGAAAGAATTGACCTGGCCATAAACGATATGCTTAAAGAAGTGGGGAAATTTACCAAAGTGGATCGTGTTTATATTTTTAAACATGATCTTGCAGGCCGGGTTACCTCCAATACCCATGAGTGGTGCTCCAGAGGAACAGCACCGCAATCAGCCAATTTGCAGGCCATTCCTTTTGAGAAATTAGATGATGTCCTCCGGTACCTGCAGGAAGGGGAACCGGTTCATATCCCATGTGTTTCCAGGATGCATGAAAACCATGAAATGCGTTCGGTTTTTGAACAGCAGGATATTCAGTCTCTGGCTGTACTTCCCCTGGTTCATGAAGGTCTGAACCTAGGTTTTGTAGGTTTTGACGCTGTCCGGGAACCGAGGTTTTTTACAGAGACCGAAATTAACATCCTGAAGGTGTTAGCGGAAATCATTTCCAATGTCCTGGCAAGGCAGAAGGCCGAACAACGAATTAAAAAGATCAACCACCAGCTCCGCGAAATGGCCATGACGGATGAGCTGACCGGTTTAGGCAACCGGCGTTACTTTTTTCTGGAAGGAGAAAAGGAAATTCGGCGCTCAAAACGATTTAAGACCCCCCTGTCCCTGTTAATGCTGGATCTGGACGAATTTAAAAGTGTGAATGACACCTTTGGTCATGAGGCAGGGGACAATGTTTTGCAGTTAATCTCCGGAATAATTCGCACCAATTTGAGGCAAATTGATATATTTGCCCGGTTGGGAGGGGAAGAATTCGGCGTTCTCCTTCCCAATACCAACGCGCTGGAAGCTTCAACTCTGGCCGAGAGACTTTGTCTGGCCGTCAGTCAGACTCCTTTTCAGGTCCGCGAACAGAAGGTCAGGATTACGATCAGCATTGGGCTTGCTTCAGGACAGGATGATGAACTGAACCTTGAATCTCTTCTCAACAAGGTCGACGCGGCCATGTATCAGGCCAAAGACTTGGGAAGAAACAGGGTTGTGATCGCTACTGATACTGACCTGCGTGACAGGAAGCAGAATATGGAGCAGTTATGCTGAAGATTCTCAGTAGGAATTCCTTCTAATACAGGAAGACAGATGGCTTTACACCGCCTTAAATATGCCCAGTCATTGCCGATAAGTACGCATGAAGCGTGGGATTTTTTTTCAGATCCGGGGAATCTTTGCCGGATAACACCTGAGTGGCTGTGTTTTGATATTAAAAACCCCGATCACGGTGAAATGTATCCGGGGATGATAATTGAGTACAGCATTAAAGCGCTGGCCGGAATGCCCATGAGCTGGATTACGGAAATCACCCACGTGAACAAGCCGGATTTCTTTGTGGACGAACAGCGACTGGGACCTTACAGATTCTGGCATCACCAGCACCTGTTTCGTGCAACAGGTCAGGGGACTGAAATTACTGATCTTGTCCACTACTCGCTGCATTTGGGTTATCTGGCCGAACCTGTCCATCATTTTCTGATCAGGCCAAAGTTGCTGAAAATATTTTCCTTCAGAAAGCAGACTCTGGAAAAGATCTTTAAGTAGATGTCTTTCAGGACATTCCCCTGCTGCGCATAACGATTGCCGCGCTTTACCCCATTACAAGCAGCTTAGAGCGTACAACCAACAAATTCAGAGTGTATGCTCTTGCCATACAGATTGCTTCGGTCGCTGCGCTCCCTCGCAATGACAGGTGAGGCTATGCTCCCTGGCCTCTTTTTCCTCTCTTCAATTCCTGAATTCCTCAATTCCTGAATTGACAGGCGGGCCAAGGGCAAAGGGTTAAGAGCATAATGCATGGCGCATAAGAAAGCTGCGGTGAATAATTCTTGACTAAATATTTAAGTGATGCTTAAGCCTGCTTCAGCTTCACGTTTATGACTTCACCAGCCATGAGCTGATCACCATAATTTTCTTTCAGGCCAGGCCAGGCGACCGATTCGCTGCGAACGCTCTGTAACACTGTATGTTTTTTAGGAGGTTAGCCATGAAATGCTGTCGCCTGTCCATGCTTGGAGCGACTCTGTTGCTTATGTCCATGTTCGCCATGCAGGCTGAGGCTTTTGATCAGCCCGCAGTCAATCTCGGTTTCACAAGTTTCATGGACGGCGGCCCGCCTGCCGGACCCGGTCTCTATTTCGCTCAATATGTCCAGTACTATACCTCGGACGAACTGGTCGACGGTCCGCCTATGGACCCCAAGCTGGACGTATGGATCAGCCTGAGCCAGTTCGTCTACCAGTCCGACAGGGAGGTTTTATTCGGTGGCAAGTGGGGCATTGACGTGATCGTCCCTGTGGTCAGTTTTAATGCCGCAAGTTTTCTGAACGACAACGGAACCGGCATGGGCGATCTCCTGGTCGGCCCTCTGCTACAGTGGGACCCGGTTATGGGGCCTGACGGTCCCAGGTTCATGCATCGCATCGAACTGCAAACCATCTGGCCAACGGGCAAGTATGACAAGGACAAGGGACTGAACCCGGGCAGCAACCACTTCTCGTTCAATCCTTACTGGGCCGGCACGTATTTTTTTACTTCGAAGCTTACCGGCTCCTGGCGTATGCACTATCTCTGGAACGCTGAAAACAGGGACACGAAACTGCAGCCGGGCCAGGCCTTACACAGCAACTTTGCGGTTTCCTATGAGGCTGGTTCCCAATAAGCTGCGTGCCGGCGTCAATGGCTACTTCTTCAGGCAGGTGACCGACTCCAGACTGGATGGAAAGAGGGTATCAGGAAGAGAACAGGTTTTGGGGATCGGCCCGGGGGCGCTGTGGAGTATTTCTCAGAGCAATCATCTGTTTTTCAACGCCTATTTTGAGAGCCATGTCAGTCATCGCCCCAAGGGGCAGAGATTCCAGATGCGCTGGGTACATCATTTCTAGGCAAAGGGCACATCCGGTTGCGGGAATTCGCTCCTTTGCATGTAATGACGCAAAATACACCGGCATGGGCATTTTGATAAATGATACTCAAAAAGTTTAATCATGAGTACCAATCTGATCCAATCCCTCTCTGATATGCTGGTGTAAAGGGCTTTGGGCAGGGGTTTTTTCCAGGGCTGATAAAAATGCCTTTTCAGCCTCTTCCGGATTGTCTGTCTTCAAAAGAGCCCAGCCATGAGTGGCTGAAAAAAAGGGATTTTCAGGCTGAATTTCAACCGCCTTCATGGTCCAGGTGAGAGCTTCCCGGTTTTTATCCTGTTTCATTAGCACGTAAGCCAGGTTGTTCATGGCTTCCGGATTGGCAGGATTTCTTTTCAGAGCTCCGCGGTAGCTTTGTTCCGCCTGCTTCCAGTTTTCCAGCCCGGCGTGGACATTGCCGTGATTGATCAGCGGCTGATCCCAGTTTCGATCTTCCCCTGCTGCCAGCTCATATTCCTTAAGGGCCAGCTCCGCCTCACCCATGAGTTCGTAGGATACCCCAAGATCATTACGTTCCTGAGCAGTCAGGGGATCGGTAAGAAACACGATTCTGGGGATGGAACAGGCTGAGAGCACTGTACATAAAACAAGCAATGTGAAAATAGTTCTTGTCATCTGATACTTATTGTTTCCCGGTCCCGGCATACAACCGGTTAGTTTCCATTCCGGAAAGTCTTTCTTTCCGTTGCTGAACATTGCCGGTCTTCTTTCAATGCCGGTCCGGGGTTCAGGTCATCAATGCTTAAAAAAGCTCCACTGTCCATGCAAAACGCCGCCACCGGCCAGACAGGATAATGGATTCAGATCACAGACCTGGGATTACTGGATAATAATTCTTTTATCATAAACCATCAGTATAACCAGAACCAGCAGGACCACCAGCAATACTCCCACTACTGCGCCTGCTGCCCCGCCTCCTAATTCATCTGAAAGGGATGCCAGTTGATGCAGTTGTTTGACATCCAGGCTGTGCATTCTGGCCATTACTTCTTCCTGGGAGAGACCATGATCGGCAAGTCTTTGAGCCACAATCTTATGCTCCAGGGCCTTCCTGACCGATTCAATTTTTTCCGCCCGCTCAGAGATTTGTTCGCCTGTGGAAAGACGGCTTTCAATGAGTGAAGCTTCGCCGGTCGAAGGCAGCAGGGCCACAAAAAGATAGAATACCAGAACAAACCGGCAGATTCTTTTGTCAAGCACAAATTTCTTGAGTCCCATGTCTTGGCCTCCCTGGTTAAATATTAATTCAGGCAATAAAAAGACGATTTCGTGGTTTTCACCCTGTCCCGGGTACTCACTATAGAGCAGTATCCATAACAGGCTTTCGCTGCTTTTATTAAGCCACATTTTTTTGATTTGCAAGTAACAGCTGAAACGTCAGGATAAATTTCCGGAGGCGCCCGGCCACCCCAGTGCTGCGGACGGCTGTTTGCAGCACTGGGGTGGCCGGCATGCGGAACTACCTTAAAAATTGATCCAGGGTGCTGTCTTAAGAATACATATTTCAAGTCAGGCAAAAAAGACAAGTGATTCCAGTATCTTTTTAAATAT
>SKKD01000028.1 GCA_007121655.1 Desulfonatronovibrio sp.
CTATTTCCGTCACCCCGGCGAAAGCCGGGGTAAGGTTCTTGGTTTTCTGGATACCGATCCCGGATCAAGTCCGGGACAGGCTGGCCGGCATGACGAGCAATAATGAGTTAATCTCATTATATATCGTTAATTGATATTATGAATACTGTCAAACCCAACCAAACAAACGAAAAAGCCGGCTTGCTGCGATTCGCGGCAAGCCGGCTCTATATACCTGGCAAAAGCTCAGGACGTTAAATTAAACCTTTATTATCAGGGGAATTACAATTGGATCCCTGTCCAGGATTTTTCGAAAAAATTTACGCAAAGTGGTACGGGATCTTTCCTCCAGTTTTTTGGTCGCTCCGGGGGGGAGATCCTCGAAAATATCCAGAACAAGACATTTGGCGTCTTCAAGAACATGGTCGTAGTGCTGCTCAAAAATGAACCCTCTGGAGAGTATTCTGGGACCCATGAGCAAATCACCGGAATCCTCGCTTATTACCATGATCACTATGACCATCCCCTCCCCGCCGAGAATATGTCTCTCCTTGAGCACTGTATGGCCCACATCGCCTACTCCCTTGCCGTCAACCAGGATGGACTCGGCCATTATCTCTTCTTCAAAACGGACACTGTCTTTACTGAATGTAACCGGCTGACCGTTTTCCAGGACAAAACTTCTCTCAGGGGCTATTCCGCATTCCCTGGCCAGTTCCGCATGCTTGTAAAGATGCCTGTATTCCCCATGCAGCGGAATAAAAAATTTAGCCCTCACAGTCTCAAGCATGACCTTCAATTCCTCCCGGTGGGCATGTCCTGAAGCATGAATGGCCCTTACCTTTTCATAAACCACTTCAGCTCCCAGCCGGTAAAGATTATTTATCACTCTGGTAATGGCCTTGGTGTTGCCCGGTATTATTCTGGACGACATAAGCACCAGGTCCCCTTTATTAATTTTCAGCTGTCTATGCTCTCCCAGAGCCAGCCTTGTCAGGGCGGACAAGGGCTCCCCCTGGGAACCGGTCAAAAGAAGCACCAGCTCAGAGTCCTTATAATCAGACAATTGATTCAGGGGACAATACGCATCCTCCTCCACTTTCAAGAATCCTTCATCCATAGCCATTTCAATGTTTCTGGCAAGGCTGCGTCCGCTTACCGCCACTTTACGGCCGAATTCGCCGGCCAGATCGAAAACTTCCTGCATTCTCTGTATATGACTTGAAAACAGGGTTATCAGGATTCTTCCTTTGGCCTGTGCAAAATAATTACGCAGTGAAGACATAATCTCTCTTTCCGTCAGGGCATAACCATCCCGTTCCACATTGGTGGAATCTGACATAAGCAGCATCACCCCTGAATCGGAAAAGTCCCTGAAGGCTTCAAGATCTGTCTTGTGACCGCCCATGGGTTCCTGGTCCAGCTTAAAATCACCGCTATGGATGATTTTTCCTGCCGGAGTCTCTATGCCCAGCCCAAACCCCTCGATTATGGAGTGACAGACCGGGAAAAAATTAAAGATAAAATCTCCAAGCCTCAGAGGCTGTTTTTCAGTAACCACCTCGGTACGAATGTAATCCTTGAGATTGAATTCCGTCAATTTGTTGGCAACAAGCTGGAGGGTGAATCTTGAACCGTAAAGGGGAACGTTGATATAAGGCATGAGCCAGGGCAGCGCCCCGATGTGATCTTCGTGACCATGAGTGAGGACAATACCCTTGAGCTTGTCCTTGTTCTTGATTATATAATCAAATCTGGGAATAACAACATCCACGCCCAACAGAAAATCATCGGGAAACATAAGCCCGCAATCAATTACCACCATGGTGTTCTTTGTTTCCATGACCATGCAATTCTGGCCGATGGCTCCAAGACCTCCCAGAGGGGTCAATCTGACATAATTGTCATCAAAATCCATATAAAATCTCCAAAAAAAGAATCAGGAAAGTCTTCCTGAACAAAAGGTTGAAACTAATCTATAACCTGATTTATCTCTCCGGATAAATCTATAAATCAAAATAATTAATAAATTTACTTTATCCACTCAAAAAACACAACAAGAAACCCCGCACCTGCTTTAAACACTTGGCTAATTGATTCAAGCCAGGCGTTTAAAGCAGGTGCGGGGTCAATTCAGGAGACTGTCAGCGTCAAAAATATCTGTTACAATGATATATATCAGCCGTCCTTGGCTTCCCTGCTTTCAGCAATAATCTTTTCAGCTATGGGAGCCGGGCATTCTTCGTAATGATCGAACTCCATGGTAAAGGTTCCCTGCCCGCCGGTCATGGACCGCAAGTCCTGGGCGTATTGGAGAATCTCGGACATGGGCACATGGGCACGAACTTCAGTTATTCCTTTGTCCGAATCCGATCCCAGTACCTTGCCCCTTTTACTGGAAAGATCTCCGATTACATCGCCCATATACTCATCAGGAACATAAACCTGAACCAGGACAATGGGTTCAAGAAGAGTGGGCTTGCACTGCTCAACCGCCTTTTTAAAAGCCATTGAACCTGCTATTTTAAAGGCCATTTCAGAAGAATCAACACTATGGTAAGATCCGTCATAAAGGGTGACCTTGAAATCCACCACCGGGAAACCTGCAATCACTCCCTTGGCCGCTGTCTCCTGAATTCCCTTGTCTACAGCGGGTATATACTGCCTGGGTATCGAACCGCCAACAATGGCGTCCTCGAACTCGTATCCTTCACCTCTTTGTTTGGGCTCAAGCCTGATCCAGCAATCACCGAACTGCCCCCTGCCCCCGGTTTGTTTCTTGTATCTTCCCTGGACCTCGGCCTTGCCCTTGATAGTCTCACGAAATGGAATCTTTGGAGTCTTGAGCACTATATTGGCCTTATAGCGTCTCCTGGCCTTTTCTACGGCTGTTTCAATATGCAGCTGTCCCATGCCTGACAAAAGCATGTCGCCTGTTTCCTCGTTTCTGGCCAGGGTCAGATTTACGTCCTCATCAAGCAGTCTCTGCACTGCTGAAAAAACCTTGTCTTCCTCCCCTTTTACCTCTGCCGCCAGGGCGTAGGACAAAATGCACGGGGGAAGAGCCTCTTTCTTTAATATGAATGATCCGCCTTCCTGGCAAAGGGTATCTCCGGTCCTGGTTTTTTTCAGCTTGGGAGCGGCCACGATTGCACCGGGTCCCAACTCTGATTTGACCGGGGTCTGTTTTTTACCTTCAAGAAAAAGCAGCTGGCCGAGCTTTTCCTTTTCATCCTTGGCAGGGTTGAAAAGGGTCATGTCAGGAGCCAGCTTGCCGGACATTACCCTCATCAGGCTTAAATGACCGGCAAAGGGATCTGTGATGGTCTTGAAAACAAAGGCTGAAACTGGTTCATCGGGATGGGGTTTTCTAATGCTGTCGTCCTCGCCTTTCCATTCCGGGTGTTCAAGTGGAGAAGGCAGAAGCTGCTGAATATCTTCAAGGAGCTTTTGTCCGCCCTTGTTTTCAAGTGCCGCGCCCACACAGACCGGTGCAAGCTCTCCAGCCAGTACTCCTATGCGAAGTCCCTTGTACATCTCATCAGAGGTCAGACTGCCCTCTTCCAGATATTTTTCCATAAGAACTTCATCACTCTCGGCAATATTTTCAATTGCCGTTTCCCTGATCTCTTCAACCATGTCCGCCATCTCGCCAGGGATATCTCCTGGTTCAAGCTTGCCGTCTTCAGCGAAAAAATAGGCCTTGTTTTGCAGAATATCCACTACGCCCCTGAAGTCTGATTCAGCGCCTACAGGCAGGTAAAGCTGAACCGGCTTTATCCCCAGGACATCAATCAGGCTCTGATACGCCATTTCATAATTGGCACGCTCCCGGTCCATCTTATTGATGAAAAAGATTGCCGGAAGATCCAGTTTTTTTACCTCGGACCAGATTTTCTTGGTCAAAGGCTTGGCTCCGTCGATGGCGTCAACTACAAACACTGCTCCGTCAACAGCAGTCAAAAGATAGCTTATATCTCCTATGAAATTATTGTCACCGGGAATATCAACCAGAAAGTGCTGGTTCTTGTTCCAGTTGAAGGTAGCGAAGGCCGGCTGAACGCTGCCTCTTCTTTTAATTTCCTCGGGTTCAAAATCAAGACTGGTGGTTCCCTCTTCAATTTTACCCAGCCTCTGAATGGCTTTGCAATTATACTGCAACATTTCAGCAATAGAAGTTTTACCGGCTCCTCCATGTCCAACCAAGGCATAGGTTCTTTGATTTTCCAATTTATCCAGCATTAATTTGCCCCCTTTAGTGATTTTTTATTCCTGTTCTGAAATATCGAGAGTTCAGGTTTAAAAGTTAAAGGTGAAAGGTTTGAGGCCAGGCTTAGAAATTTCCTCGTGACGATCATAAAGGCCCGCCCATGCTCATAATTTCTGCAACATACCTTGAAGTGCCGGTTTTTTCAACAAAAGCTTGATCTGAAACCCCAAAAAACAAACATGTGTACGCAATTCTGGACATAGCCCCAAGGTCCGGTTAATCTCTCTCTGGCTTTACTGCAAAGGCTTAATTTAATTACGTCAGGAACAATCGGCCATGTGATTATGTCCTATTGAAAGATGAATGAAAAGTTGTCAAGTTGCCTATTAAGGTCAAACCATTATAAAGATTTGAAATATTAAACAAAAAGACATTATGAATAATCTTTCCCAAATAATGCTCCTTGCCCCGGAAAGAATAAATTTTTCGAACCCATGCCTTTTCTGGGCGAAAAAGCCTGATGAAGAATATATTCAAAACATTAAGAATTTCGGCCAGGCAGAACCTGTTCTGCTCATGACCGATTCCGGTGAGAAGATCCTTGTTGCCGGATATAAGCGGGTCCTGGCCCTTCAGGCCCTGGGCAGAGAAGTCCTGGCTCTGGAAATCCCTACAGCTGATTCACATGTTAAGGGACTTCTGTATTTCTTCTCCAACCAGGGACAAGCTCTGGACCAGAAAAAAATCATCCTCGCCCTGCGCTATTTTGCTTCAATAAATAACATATCTGAAGAAGTATGGAGGCAGTTGGGAATAAAAAACGGCTCCAGACTTCAAGTCCTTTGGCAAAGCTGGCTGACTCTGCCCCAGCCCTGGGACCAGCTTCTGGCAAAGGGCAACATCTGCCTGGAATGTTCTGAAATCCTTGAAAAATTAGCTTTGAAAGACCAGGAGGCCCTTTATCCGTTTTTTGCAGAACTTAGCTGGTCCAAAAACAACAGTCTGAACCTCCTTACATGGCTGGCGGAAAAAGCCCGGATGGAGCAAGCAAAACTTGTGGGTATCATTCAAGACCTGAAGCTGGAAAAAATTCTCCGTATTGATCTTTCGCCCAACGATAAGATAAAATCAATACTAAGGGTTGTTTATCAGGCAAGATATCCGGTCCTTTCCAGGATGAAAAACAGTCTGAACTACAGGCTGCGCGCCATCAGCAAGGGGACAGGCTGGCGGATTGAACACAAAGACGAATTTGAATCCGGGGAAATCATCATTTCAACAAGGATCAAAAGCAAACAGGACCTGGATAATGCCCTGAACCGGCTTGAGCAAATCTCCAATTCAGGTGCCCTGGATGACTGGCCGGTTAAGTAACATGAAAGAAACTTTATTTACGCCCTTGCCGAATCACATGCCTTTGCCCGAGAAAATTATTGTTGACCATGAAGCCGCAAATACTTTGCTGACCAGAAAAGTCATTGGGAGACTCTCCGGCGTTCCAGTGCAAAAGCTTCTTCCCGGACAAAATATCTCTGAGTTTACTACCCGCGACAACTCACTGGTGATTTATCTGAAACATTACCGGGGTAGATTCCTGCGTCCTTGCCCGGCCACAAGAGAGTACCGCTGCTGCGGATATCAGATAATCCATATCGGGGAAAACTGCCCCTTAAACTGTAGCTATTGTATTCTTCAGGCCTATTTTCA
>SKKD01000117.1 GCA_007121655.1 Desulfonatronovibrio sp.
GAAGCGCTCCACCCGGGCTCGCCCGGGACCAAACCTGCAAGTAACTTGAAATAACCTGTCAAGGTGTTGAAAAGTTCACAAATATTGCACTCTCCGTTCGCCCTGAGCTTGTCGAAGGGCTTTCTGAAATAGTTTTCAATGGCTTCGACCCTTCGAACCTTCGACCCTTCGACAGGCTCAGGGTGAGCGGAGAGTTTAAGCTCAGGGTGAGCGGAGAGTTTTAGCCCAGGGTGCGGAGAGTTTTAGCTCAGGGTGAGCGGAGAGACCGAAGCAATCTCCATGAAAAAACTTTAATGCTGAATATATTTTTTATACGCTTCAAGTTACTTAGAAATATGTCAGCGTTATCGGATATCTTTTTGAAGACAGCTTTTTATCCATATTCAACAAAAAAGGTGATAAGATGGAAAAATATCAGGTTCAGAAGGTTGTTCCCTGTGCAGACTGCAGGGGTTCGGGCAGCATATTGAACCCGCTCTGGCTGAACTTTCTGGAAGAACACCCGCCCGGTTCGCTTCGAAGCATGTCGGCGGACGACTACAGAATATTATTACGAAAATACAAGCTGGTCGGTGTGACCGAAGAGTTGGCCTGTACTTCATGTGATGGAACCGGCCTTGCCGCGACAATGGTCGAACTGGAGGATGTCCCCCTGGTCGTGAATATGCTTGAACGCCTGACAAACCTGGAAAATGCCGGAAAAATCAAGACAACTCCCGCGGCAGGACCCGCAACAGGAAAAGATGCGGACAAACCTGGGAAAAACGACGCCAAAAAAAAATTCAATGACGAGTTCAACGAAAAATTCGGTTTCAAATAACCATTGGGTTGACTGTCATTTCAGTTTTTTTTCAGACGGCTTGCATTAAGCGCGTACTCCCGGATTCTAGCCTGGTCAGTCACCTGATTATCAATGGCCCAGGTGGTGGTCAGCTTCATAATTCTCCCCACGTCCGGACCCTGGGCCAGCCCTGTATATTCCATAACCTGCCTGCCGGTGATCACCGGCCTGGGTTTGCTCTTTTCCTTATCCATCCAGTGCCTGAGTTTCCGGGCAGTTTCTGCGGCTTCCCGGTCAAACCTCCGGGCCCGGTCAGCGCTCCTGGCCAGCAAGTCGCACCGGACCGCCGCCTCCAAGACAGGCCAGCACGGATGGGTCATCAGCCTGAAAGTCTTTGACGGCCTCATTTCACCGATCCTCAGGCCTTTCATATGGTTGAGGGCCACAAAAGACATAATCCCGATCAGCTTGCGGGAAAATCTCAGCCTTGCACCTGCTTTGCGGATGATGGCTTCCCCTGCCTTGTCATGGGAGCAATATGAAGGCCTTGCCTCTTTAAGATCATAAGTCACGGCCTTTCCGCAGTCATGAAACAGAATTGAAAGATTGATTCCGGGGTCGGCTTTTTCATTGGCTCTCAGCGCGGCCAGGGTATGCCGGTACACTCCGCCTTCAGGATGATGCTCCGGGTCATGATCAAATTCATTCAATATGCTTATCTCGGGCAGTATCTGTTCAAGCAGGCCTGTCCTCTCCATTACCCTCAACCCTGTCGCCAGGTCCTTTCCAGGAAGAGAGGCAAGAAGGATCAGCTCACGCCCGATCCTTTCAGGCGCCACGGTGCTGATTGAGGAAGATAGCCGCTCAATGCCCTCCAAAGTTCCGGGCTCAATCTCGAAGCCAAGGGCCGAGGCAAATCTTATGGCCCTGAAAAGCCTCAGGGGATCGTCATTGAATACCCTGTCCGGCTCCCTGACAGTCCTGATAATCTTATTCTCGATATCAACCTGCCCTTCAAGAGGATCAAGGATCATTCCCGCCCTGTCCATGGCCATGGCATTGATGGTGAAATCCCTGCGCCGGGCGTCCGCGGAAAAGAGCATCTCTTTTTGCTCATCCCCTGAAGCATTCCGTTTAGAATGAACACCCTTACGGGTCATCTCCGAAATTTCAAAATGTTCTCCCTTGTATTCTATGCCCAGAATTCCAAAATCTTTGCTCCTGCCGATATCGCTGGACAGGAAGAGTCGAGAAAGCTGATCCATGGGCATGTCCGTGGCCAGATCTATATCCGGGACAGGTCTTTGCATCAGGAAATCGCGTACCGTGCCGCCGACGATCAGGGCGGTATATCCGCGTTTTTCAATGATTGTAATTATTTCGAGGGCTTTGTTAAAAATCACCAGGGCGAACCTCCTTCTTAACAGTGGGTTAAAAGTCATTCCTGTCAAGCAGCCGGACTGTCGTCAACCATTTTGATCGGCAGCTTTTTGAAAAAGTCCTGCTTCAGCAGGGGTGATAAATACTTGACTTCGATGTGTCTATGATTCAATTTGGACGTTTGTTTTATTCTCATTTTCACTGATCCAACCAGGATAAAGGCGGACCTTATGACTGATTACAAAAAAACCCTGAATCTTCCCAAGACTTCCTTTCCCATGCGGGCTGATCTGACCCGCAATGAGCCCAGAATGCTGGACTTCTGGAAAGAGACGGATGCTTACAGGGAAATGGTGAATGCCAACAGGGACGGTAAGACATACGTGCTTCACGACGGGCCTCCCTATGCCAACGGGCATATTCATATCGGCACTGCCATGAACAAGGTGTTGAAGGACTTTATCGTCAAGTCCAGAAACATGCAGGGATACCGTGCAGAGTATGTGCCTGGCTGGGATTGTCACGGTTTGCCCATTGAACACAAGGTCGCTCAGGAATTAAAGGCCAAAAACAAGGTCGTCCCTCCCATTGTAATCCGCAAAATCTGCCGTGAATATGCTGCCAGGTATCTTGATATCCAGAGAAAAGAATTTATCAGGCTGGGGGTGATGGGAGAATGGGAAAAACCTTACCAGACCATGCATCCGTCCTATGAAGCGGCCACTGCCAGGGAACTGGGCAATTTTATCAAAAATGGTTCTGTATTCAGGGGCAAAAAACCCATTTACTGGTGCATCGACTGTGAAACAGCCCTGGCTGAGGCCGAAGTGGAGTACGCTGACCACACCTCGCCCTCCATTTACGTGGCCTTTCCTGTGGCTGATCCCAAAGTCAGGGAAATATTCCCCGGCGCTGAACCGGACAACACTTACCTGGTAATCTGGACCACCACGCCCTGGACCCTGCCCGGCAATATGGCCGTGGCCGTGCATCCTGATTTTGAGTACAGCCTGGTCAGACATCAGGGAAAATATTTTATACTGGCCGGCGAGCTGGTGGAGGAATGCGCCCGGATCTTTGGATGGGAGGAATTTGAAATCCTTTCAACTGCCAGGGGCCGGACCATGGAGGGACTTGTCGGCCGTCATCCGTTTGCCAGTCGGGAGTCTTTGCTGGTGCTGGGGGATTACGTTACCCTGGAGACGGGAACCGGACTGGTGCATACCGCTCCGGGCCACGGGCGGGAAGACTATGAAACCGGACAGAAATATGGACTGGAAGTGCTTTCCCCGTTGGATGACAAGGGAAGGTTCCTGGAAAGCGTTGATTTTCTCAAGGACAAAAGCGTTTATGAAGCCAACCCCCTGGTAATCGAACGTTTAAGAGATGATGGTCTTTTGCTTGCCGAAAAAAAGCTTACCCACTCCTACCCGCATTGCTGGCGCTGCAAAAAACCTGTGATTTACCGGGCCACAACCCAGTGGTTTGTTTCCATGGATGCCAATGGCCTCAGGTCAAGAGCCCTGAACGCCATCATGAACGAGGTGGACTGGATTCCGGCCTGGGGCAGACAACGCATCCACTCCATGATTGAGCACCGACCGGACTGGTGCATTTCGCGCCAGCGGAACTGGGGAGTACCCATCATCGCTCTTTTGTGTTCCGGTTGCGACCATACCTACATGGATCCGGAATGGATCTTTTCCATAACCGACAGGTTTGAAAAGCATGAACGCGGATGCGATTACTGGTTTGAGACAGATTTAAAGGACCTTGTTCCTGAAGGTCTTGCCTGTCCTGAATGCGGATCAACCGTGTGGCGCAAAGAGGATGACATCCTGGATGTATGGTTTGATTCCGGGACCAGTTTTGCGGCGGTACTGGAAAAAAGGGAAGAATGCGCTTATCCAGCGGACTTGTATCTTGAAGGTACCGATCAGCACCGGGGCTGGTTTCACAGTTCCCTTCTGGCTTCGATGGGCACCAGAGGTCAGGCTCCTTACAGGTCTGTTCTGACCCATGGCTACGTTGTGGACGGAGAAGGCCGCAAGATGTCCAAATCCCTCGGTAATGTCATTGCCCCTCAGGAAATAATCGATAAGTTCGGCGCGGAAATCCTTCGTATCTGGGTCGCGGCCGTGGACTATCAGGAAGATGTTCGCATTTCCGACGAGATTTTGAGCCGACTGGTGGACGCCTACCGCAGAATAAGAAATACCTCGAGATTTTTTCTGGGCAACCTGTTTGATTTTGACCCCGAAAATGACCGGATTGCAGCCGAAAACATGCTTCCCCTGGATAGCTATGCCCTGACCCTGATCCTGGAAAAACATGAGCTTATGCAGAGGGCCTATGAACGGTTTGAGTTTCACAAGATCTTTCACAACCTTCATAACCTTTGCATTGTCGAGCTGTCCTCATTTTATCTGGATATCATCAAAGACAGGCTGTATGTTTACGCGCCCGGGAGCCCGGAGCGCAGATCCGCCCAGACTGCGTTGTATCTGATGCTTCAGTCCATGCTCACCAACATGGCACCTATTTTAAGCTTCACAGCCGAGGAAATTTATCAGCACCTTCCGGAAAAGCTTAAAACTGCAAACAGAACGGTATTCGGACTGCGTCCTGATTTTTCAGACTTTGAACTGATGCACGGAGAAGAAAGAAAGCTCTGGGATATGATCAGCGTGATCCGCCAGGAAGTGACCAAGGCCATTGAGCCCTACAGAAAATCCAAAGAACTGGGACACTCCCTTGACGGCATGGTCACCCTTTATGTTGATGAAGATAAATTTCATGCCCTGAGAGGCCTAGAAAAAGAGCTTGGATACATATTTATAGTGTCCGGAGCCCTGATCCGGCCCATCAGTGAAGCGCCCGAAGATATTTTTACCAGCCGTGAGGTTGAGGGATTAATGATCAAGGTACAAAAGGCCCCCGGAGATAAATGTGAAAGATGCTGGATATTCAGCCCGAAACTTGATGAGAACGGAGCTTGCCCCAGGTGCGTGGAAATAATAAAAGAAATTTCGGGTTCTTGATCCGCGCGCTCCCGGCGCTTTCTCCCGAACCTTTAAAAACGTGTTGAAAAAATCCAGTTCAGCAGGCTGTTAAACCTTTTAACATTAAACCCTGTATGGTGAAAAACATGTCGTTGAAATACAAATTAGTTTTTGGTCTGGCCTCGGCGATCCTGATTCTTGACCAGATCACCAAGATCTGGATCCAGAACGCGATACCCCTATGGGAATCCAGGACAATTATTCCCGGGCTGTTCAATCTGGTGCACGTGCTCAACAAGGGTGCGGCTTTCGGCTTTCTGGCCGATCTCGAAGGAAACATGCAGACTTATTTCTTTATCGGGGTCACCGGCCTGGCCGTTGTTTTGATTCTCCATCTGCTGCGCACGGTTCACAGAAAGGATCACTACCTGTTCACGGCCCTTGGTCTCATCCTGGGAGGAGCCCTGGGCAACCTTATTGACCGGATCAGGGTCGGCATGGTCATTGATTTCCTGGATTTTTACATCGCCGGCCACCACTGGCCGGCCTTTAACGTGGCCGACATGGCTATCTCCACCGGAGCAATTCTGCTTTTAGTTTCCTTTTACAAGAAAAAAAGATATGCATCCGGTACTGATTGAGACCGGCTTCATCACATTGTATTCCTACGGATTCTTCATGGCCGCGGCTTTCCTGCTGGGCATGGCCTGGACCATGCGTGAA
>SKKD01000209.1 GCA_007121655.1 Desulfonatronovibrio sp.
CTCCCATCGAGGTCGACATGACAGAAGCCGGATTTGTAATCAATTCCAGCCTTAAGGTCGATCCCAGCGGATGTTCATCCTGTACTTCCTGCTAAGATTTTTTCACCGGGTTTTTAATATGCCTTTATGAAATTAAGGCCGGACTTTTCCAGCCTGAATAATTTTGGTAATAAAACGGCCATGTCCCGGGACGTGGCCGTTTTTCTTGACTTAAAAGACCTGAATTTTTAACCCTTTCCTGTTGCCGGATTGTTTATCATTATTAGAACTAGAAGCAGAAATCTCTGCCCGGGATTGAAGAATATAAGATAATTTATATGAGGTGATTTTTTTATGAAATGCGTTACTATCAAAAAAGGCGTGGAATGCGCTCTCATGTCTTCAGACGGCTGCTCTTACGTGGGTGGACAATGTTATCCCGTAATAGAAAAATGCGAGGGTTGCGACCGGACCACAGAGTTTGAAGGCGACAATTATTGCAACAGTTATCCTGAACCAACTGTCAAGTGGGATCGCGGCGCCTGTAATTTCGCCACCCACATTAAGGCGACAGTGGATAAGTCAGGAAAAGTAAAGATCAATCCATTGAAGGCTTCCAAGCGTGCTGCACGGGGACGCCGTTAGAAAAGCCCGCTAATGTACGGTCAGGATAATTATGAGCCGGATATCTGAATACCTGGAAGATCAAAAAGACAAGATCATCGAGCTTCAAGAGAAACTTGTGGCAATTCCAGCACTTGGGCCTGACAATCAGGGAACGGGTGAAAAAGAAAAGGCCGACTTTCTGCTTTCTTATTTCAGGGATTCCGGCTTTGATGAAATATTTGAGATCAACTCGCCTGACCCAAGAGCGCAGGGCGGTTACAGGCCCAACATCATCGCCATGATTCCGGGAAAAAATACCCTGAAAACTTTGTGGATTATATCCCATATGGATATCGTGCCTTCGGGGGACTTATGCCTCTGGGACAGTGACCCTTTCAAGCTGAGGGTGGAGGGTGACATGATTTTCGGCAGGGGGGTCGAGGATAACCACCAGGGGATAGTATCTTCTATTCTGGCTGCCAGGGCTTTTAAAGAACTGGACATAAAACCCGATATTAACCTGGGACTGGTCCTGGTGGCTGACGAGGAAACCGGCAATAAACACGGTCTGCCCTTTGTTCTTGATGAAAAAAAAGAACTTTTCGGCAAGGATGACCTTTACCTGATACCTGATTTCGGCACTGCCGACTCAAAGCTTGTTGAAGTGGCGGAAAAGAGTATGCTCTGGATTAAAATCACCGTCACGGGCAGGCAATGTCACGCATCCCGGCCGGATAAGGGGATAAACACCCTTGTGGCCTCTTCTGCCTTTATCCTGAAGCTCGGGGAACTATACGATCATTTTTCCGACCACAGTGAATTGTTCAGCCCGCCTGAATCCACTTTCTGTCCCACCAAAAAAGAGGCAAATGTACCCAATGTCAATACAATCCCCGGGATGGATGTTTTTTATGTTGATTGCCGGGTATTGCCTGATTACAAATTGGATGAGGTATTGGAACAGGTAAAAGCCATAGGTTCAAAAATAGAATCTGAGTACCGGGTTAAGATTGTCTGTGAAACTTTACTAAGGGAGCAGTCCGCTCCATTTACCGACCCCTCCAGCGAGATTGTCACAAAGCTTACCCGGGCCATTAAAAAAGTTTGTGATGTTGAGCCGGTTCCTCAGGGAGTAGGAGGGGGAACTGTAGCTTCCTTTCTGCGACACAGGGAATTTAATGCGGTTGTGTGGGCTACTCTGGCCGGTACCGCCCATCAGCCTAATGAATGTTCAAATATTAAAAATACCATTAATGACGCCAAGGTAATGGCTTATATGGCCAACCCCTGGTAATATGCCTTAATGCTTAAACCCCCACCACCTGAAGTTTATGATCTTATAGTTGTGGGCGCGGGACACGCAGGATGCGAAGCCTCCCACGCGGCTGCTTCTCTGGGCCTGAAAACACTTCTGCTTACCATCAATATCGACAGAATAGGTCATCTTTCCTGCAATCCGGCTATCGGCGGACTGGCCAAGGGACATATGGTCAGGGAAATCGACGCCCTGGGCGGGGCAATGGGAGTCTGGGCCGACAAGGCAGGCATACAGTTCAGAAGGCTGAATACCCGGAAAGGGCCTGCCGTGCGTTCCACCAGGGCTCAGATTGATCGCAGGAGATACATGGAAGCTGTTCAGCAAACTCTGTTCAGCCTTGATAATCTTTATATCCGTGAAGCTTGCGTAGAAGAGATTTTGACTGCCCATTCCGGGGTCGCCGGAGTGAAGACAATGATCGGGGAGCGGATTCAGTGCAAAAACCTGCTTCTCACTACAGGAACCTTTATGCAGGGCCTGATTCATATCGGTCTGGACAGTTACCAGGGAGGAAGACTTGGTGATCCGTCCAGCATGGGACTATCAGGTTCATTGATATCCCTGGGGCTCGAACTCGGACGATTAAAAACAGGTACAGTGCCGAGGCTTCTGAAGGACAGCATTGATTTCTCAGCCATGGAAACCCAATATGGAGATCAACCGCCTCCCATGTTCAGTTTCCGGGAAAAATCAAGACTTCTTCCCCAACTGCCCTGTCATATAACTTACACCAACCAGCAAACCCACGAGGCCATCACGAAGGGTTTTGGACGTTCACCGCTTTTTCAGGGAGTCATCAAAGGCATCGGCGCCAGATATTGCCCATCCATAGAGGACAAGGTGGCCAGGTTTCCGGAAAAGTTGAGACATCAATTGTTTGTTGAGCCTGAAGGATTGGATAGTTTTGAGGTTTACCCTAATGGAATACCCACCAGTCTCCCCCTTGATATTCAAAAGGAAATGCTGGCCACCATCCCCGGACTTGAAAAGGCGGTCATTGCCAGACCGGGCTACGCCATTGAATACGATTTCATCTTTCCCACTCAGCTGAAGCCGACACTGGAAACAAAACGTATTTCAGGACTGTACTGTGCCGGTCAGATAAATGGCACCTCAGGCTATGAGGAAGCAGCGGCCCAGGGGCTCTGGTCCGCCCTGAACGTTTGCTCAAAGCATAAAGGCCTGGATGATTTTGTGCTCAAACGAAGTGAGGCATACATAGGCGTGCTGGTGGATGACCTTGTAACCAAGGGAACCACGGAACCCTACCGCATGTTTACATCCAGAGCGGAATACCGTTTGCTTCTGAGGGAAGACAATGCCGATCAGAGGCTTACTCCCGCCGGCAGGGCGATGGGCCTGGTCGGAGATCATCAATGGAAAGTATTCAGGGATAAGAGTGAAAAAATAACCAGAATCAGAAACAGTCTGGACTCGATAATTATCCGGCCTGATGCCCCGACCAGGTCTATCCTGGAAGACATCGGGGCCTCTGTTCCCAAAAAAGCAATAAGCCTGTCGGATTTATTGAGACAGCCTCAACTTGAAATAGTGGACCTGGTTCCTTTATGGCTTGATCTGGCCGGGTATGAACGTGAGATTCTCTACCAGGTTCAGATTGAGATTAAGTTTGAAGGTTATCTCAGGCGGCAGGAAGAACTTGTGCGCAGGTCTGAATATCACGAGAATTATGAATTGCCGGCGGATCTGGATTATAAGGCCATTTCCGGACTTTCATCAGAAGTTGTTGAAAAGCTTACAAATGTACGCCCAAGGACCCTTGGACAGGCAGGCAGGATTTCCGGAATTACTCCTTCCGCTTTGTCCAGTCTTGAAGTGTTTATCAGATCCGGAAAAGGTAAAAAATGAAAAGAGTGCTGTTTCGCCCAATTCTTCTAAGTAGCTTGAAGCGTATAAGTAACAAATTCAGTATCTTAAAGGTTTGCTCATACAGATTGCTTCGGTCGCTACGCTTCCTCGCAATGACAGGTGAGGCGTAACCAGAACCGTGATTATCAGGTGTCATTGCGAGCGAGTCTTCGAGCGCGGCAATCCCTGTTGCGAGCAAAGCGAAGCAATCTCTAAGTTCAGGTCATTTCAAGTTACTTATCGGTTTGGTCCCGGGCCGCCCGGGTGGAGCGCTTATAAATCGGTCAGACAAATTTAATAAATTGCATTGAAAAGAGAATAAAAATAATACAGGATGCAATTCATATCCGGATCGGCATATTTGACTTTTCCCAAATTATATTTATCTGATTTAATTGATTTTAAGTGTTAACTTTTGAGATATGTTCCTTTCACTCCCCGCATCCATCAAAAAAGTCCGGGTTTAAGAAAATAAATATGCTGCGGCCAATGAGGTGTTATTGGATAAACTTTTTTTGACTGACCGGATATTTGTCATAAAATTTTAAAACTGAATGTTTAAGTTCTATAATATAGCCAATCAACTTAAATAGGAGGAATTGTCTTGGAAGAGGGATCGGATAATAAATTCTGGTCGGTTTTGCGTAGATTTTTCAGTTCACGGTGTGAAGCTCCTCTGGAAGAGATAATCAGGGAAGCCAGAGAGGATGGAGAGCTTAAGAATGACGAGTTTCTGATGCTGCTCAATGTTCTCAGGCTCAGTCAAAAACATGTCGTAGAAATTATGGTGCCCAGAACAGATTTGGTCTGTTGCGAGGTTAATGATTCCATGGTCGAAGTGGCCAAAACTATTATAGACAGTGGACATTCAAGAATTCCCATCTACCGGGAAAATCGCGACCACATGGTTGGCCTGGTACACGCCAAGGACCTGATGAATTTTTTTCTTGGCGAAAAGGATGTTTCCCTGACCAATATTATGCGTGTCCCGTATTTTATTCCTGAAACCAAAAATGTTCGAGAAGTTCTTCTGGAATTTCAAACTAAGAAGATTCACATGGCCATTGTAATTGACGAATATGGGGGCACATCCGGAGTGGTTACCCTGGAAGACGTGCTTGAGGAGATTGTCGGCGAAATAGAGGATGAATACGACCCTCCAAAGCCTCAGGAAATACAGGTCCAGCAGGATGGATCATTTTATGTATCAGGAAGGACCTCCCTTGACGAATTAAAAGATGAAGTCGGCGTAGAAATACATTCGGAGCAGGTTGAAACTGTCGGCGGTTATGTCTGCCATATAGCAGGCAAAGTGCCTCAAAAAGACGAAGAGTTTTTTGACGGTGTTTTCCGTTATTCAGTAAGGGAAGCCGATGCCAAACATATCCAATGGCTTGAGATAACCCCAATTGTTAAATGATTTTAAATATTAGCCAATCCAGCTATTTTTTGGCATTATCCGTGTTGCTTTGCCTGGGAGGACTCTTTTTCGGGTTTGCCAATCCCATTTTTCACTTTCCACCCATGATTTTCCTGTTCTTTCTGGGACTAAACCGTATAGCACTGAGCGCAGGTTCCGGCAGACAGGTTTTCGCGCAATCATTGCTGGCTTCGGGACTGGCTTATTCCGCAGGTCTTTACTGGATCGTTGTCCCGGTAAGTGTTTATGGTGGCTTCCCCATGGCTCTGGCAGTTTTCTGTCCTTTGCTTCTGGGTTTTTGCATTGGCTTTTTCACATCGTTTTATTCTTTGTTTGTTTTCACGGTAAAGAAGAGTTTTGCCTGGTTCTGGCTGGGTGTTTTCGGCGGAAGCGCCTGGGCAGGACTTGAGCTTGTCAGGGAATATGCCTTGACCGGTTTCCCCTGGCTTATTGCAGCCCAGTCTTTCGCTTCCTGGCCTCAAACCATCCAGGCGGTGAGCGTGGTGGGCAGTTTCGGCCTGGCCATGATAATGGCTGCCTGCGGGATATGGTTTTCTTTGAAAAAGGTGAAACCGGCCTGTTGCGCGGCTGTGGTGCTGCTTATCTTTTTAGGATACGGTTTTTTTCTTCCTGAGCAAAGCCGGGATAATGAGGCAAAGATTCTGGCTGTTCAGGGCAATATCGGAC
>SKKD01000002.1 GCA_007121655.1 Desulfonatronovibrio sp.
AACCCTGGGCAAGATAGCCTGCGGCCTTGAAAAACCCACCCAGGGCGAGGTAACCCTGGCCGGGGAAAAAATCTGCTCGACCTCGGATTTGCTGAAGAGCAGAAAAATCCAGATGATCTTTCAGGACCCTTTTTCTTCCCTTAATCCCAGGCAGAAAATCAGAAATATTATTTCCGAACCTCTGAAGATCCACAGGATGGGTTCAAAAAAAGAAATTCTGGACAAGACATTAGGACTTATGGAAAAGGTGGGATTATCTCCGACCCATATGCCACGTTATCCCCATGAATTCAGCGGGGGACAGAGACAAAGGATCGCCATCGCCAGGGCCATCAGCCTTGATCCGGACATGGTGATCTGCGATGAGCCGGTCTCGGCCCTTGATGTTTCGGTCCAAGCCCAGATCCTCAAGCTTCTGAAAAAACTTCAGCAGGATTTGAATCTCTCCTACCTGTTCATTTCCCATGATCTTTCGGTGGTTAAGTATCTGTGCTCAAGGATAGCGGTTATGTATCTGGGTGAACTCGTTGAAATTGCCGGCAAGGACGAACTGTATAATGATCCCGCTCATCCATATACCAGGGCCTTATTGGCAGCGGTGCCAACACCGGATCCTGAAATCAAAAGCAAAACACTGGTAGTCAAATCCGAACCGCCCAATCCCTTAAGCCCTCCTCCCGGGTGTCATTTTCACCCCAGATGTCCCGAAAAGATGCAAATATGTTCCCGGGAAAAACCCGGGTGGACCCAAATTTCTTCCAAGCAATCCGTAAGGTGTTTTTTATATGAATAAACCTGAGATCCTGGCCCCGGCCGGGAACAGACTTTCCTTTCTGGCAGCCCTGGCCGCAGGGGCCGACGCTGTTTACTGCGGATTAAAACACCTTTCAGCCCGTATGGAAGCCGACAACTTTTCCCTTTCAGAGTTGACCGGACTGACTGGCCTGGCCCATTCAAGAAACACAAAGGTTTATATCGCAGTGAATGCCATGCTCAAACCCGATGAGCCGGACAAGGCGGGCAGGCTGCTGGACAGGCTGGGCAGGCAGGTCAGGCCCGATGCGGTAATATTCTCGGATCCCGGTCTTGTGGATATTGCCCGGCAGGTGGGTCTTGAAAGCGAACTGCATTTATCAACACTTGGCAACTTTCACTCGACAGCGGGTTTGGAGTATCTGAAAAAACTGGGCGTCACCAGGGTGGTCCTGCCCAGGGAGTTGAATATTGATGAAATCAGGCAGATTGCTGCAGGGAGCAGCATGGGGCTGGAAGTGTTCGTGCACGGCGCTCTTTGCTACTCTGTTTCCGGGCGCTGTTACTGGAGCAGTTTTCTGGGAGGGAAGAGCGGACTCAGGGGGCGTTGTGTACAACCCTGCAGGCGTGTTTATTCATACAAAGGATCAAAGGGAACGTATTTTTCCTGTCAGGACCTTGGCCTGGATATTCTGGCCAAGACACTCCTTAACATTCCGGAAGTATCGGCCTGGAAGATCGAAGGCCGCAAAAAAGGTCCGCATTACGTATTTTACACAACCAGGGCTTATCAGATTCTAAGGGACAGTCCCGACGATCCTAAAGCAAGGAAAGAAGCCGTCACCCTTCTGCAGCTTGCCCTTGGCCGCCGGTTTACCCACTACAACTTTCTGCCCCAGAGACCGTTTACGCCCATTGACCCCAAGCGTGAACCAGCTTCGGGCAATTATCTTGGCAAGACTAAGGGGGCTGCGAAAAATGTCTTTATCAATCCCTGGATATCCCTTTTACCTGGTGATTTACTCAGAACAGGATACGAAGGAGATTCCGGTCATAAACTGGTCAAAATCCGGAAGACCGTTCCTGCAAAAGGGCAGTTCAATCTGCCTCCGGGATGCAGACAGGGCCTTCCTGTTTTTCTGATTGATCGTCAGGAAAAACAGCTCCTGGAGATGATGAAAAATCTGGAAACACAAATCCCCGGGTCGGATTCCGGTATTCTTAAAAGTTCCTTTTCCTATCAGGCGCCCAAAGCATTGAAATCCGGTCCTAAAGCAACCCTTCTGGAGGTGTTTCGATACCCTCCAAAGATAAAAAAAACCATAGGAATACAATTAAGCCTGGATCCCATTATCAGGGCTAAACTTGGACTTTTCAGGTCCAACTGGTATTTTCTTCCTCCTGTAATCTGGCCGGCTGCCGAAACAAAATGGAGCGAATTCATATATTCCCTGCAAAAAAAGGGCGCCGTCAATTTTGTCCTGGGATCTCAATGGCAGGCAGGTTTGTTTGATCATCAAAAAAAACTCAATCTCTGGGCCGGGCCATTCTGTAACGTGGCCAATCAGGCCCATTTGAAGATTTTAAAGGATATGGGATTTAAAGGAGCAGTTCTCAGTCCGGAACTGTCCGGACAGGACTTCATGAACCTGGGAAAATCAGCCTGCATCCCCGTAGGGATTGTTATTCAAGGGCTCTGGCCGGTTTGCGTCTCCAGAATCTTTGCTGAAGAGGCCAAACCCATTGCTACTTTTGAAAGTCCCAAAAAAGAAATCTTCTGGACGGCGAAACACGATGAAAATTATTACACCTTCCCCAACTGGGAAATCAATCTTACAGGGCATGAAGATGAATTGCGAAAGTCTGGCTTTTCATTATTTTTGCATCTGAAAGAACCCCTGCCCAGGAAGATGGAGCTTAAACAAAGGCCCGGGCTGTGGAACTGGGAGCAGGGACTTTTGTAACGAAAGAAGGTTGAAAACCAGGCAGGGAAGCATTACGCAACTGTCTGGTTTTCATTGGTAAGATCTCGAATCATTTGACTATTGCCCTGTTTTGGATTTATTATTTTTTTTTCAAAGGTGGTTAACATGAAAAGAATCAAAAAACACTTTCTTCTGACAGCCAGCAAAGATTCCACGCATCAATACGGGGTCAGATTTCTGAGTTATTTTTTCCAGAATAAAAATGATATTCTGATCGATCTCCTGAATATTGCCTACAATTCCGGTTTTTCAGGTTATTCTTCAGGCGGTTCAAAAATGGGTTCTTCCGCCGGGAAGGAGCAGGCATTTTTAAATGAAGTTAAACAAAAGCTGCTTGATTTCGGTTTCCCCGAGCAGAATCTGAAGACCGACTCCAGACAGAGTTCCGTTTCCGCGGTCAGGGATATAATCGCCTACGGCCAGAGAGGCCTTTATGATTCCATCGTACTTGGACGAAGAGGCCTGACTCTTCTTGAGAACCTCATTCAGGACAGCGTCAGCAGCAGAGTCCTGGACGAGCAGTGCGATATGCCCATCTGGATATGCAGGGAGCCTGAGCGGCGAAAAAAACATCTGCTTCTTTGTACTGATGGATCACAGCAAAGCCTCAACACGGCTGATCATGTGGGATTTGTAATGGAAGCGGCACCGGAAAACGACATCACGGTCCTTTATGTAAGAACTCCCAAGACATCCGGTAAGGATCAGGAAATTCTGGACAACACCCTCTCACAGATCCTGGACAACGGGTTTCCCAAAGAGAGGATTTCAGCTTTAACTCTCGAGGGTGGTAATGTGGCCAAAGTTATTCTCAATTATGCCAGGGAGAACAACTTTGCGGCCATTGCAATGGGCCGGAAATGCCAGACTTCTCCCAAAACCGGGCTTGGCAGGTTTTTTGTAGGTTCAGTCAGCGGCGAGGTCCTGAATAAACTGGAGGGGGCAAGCCTTTGGATCTGTAAGTAAGTTTTGACTTGATTTTTTGTGTCAATCGAATTAACAGAAGCATTCTTTATGGCGAGGTAGCTCAGGAGGTTAGAGCATGCGGCTCATATCCGCAGTGTCGGGGGTTCAAGTCCCTCCCTCGCTACCATAAAAATTCAAGGGATTCGGGCACTTAGCTTGAATCCCTTTTTTTATTTCTACTCAGGCTCCAGCGGAAAATTTCAGATAATTTTGCTTCAGCTGTTATCACCGCTCCTGACACTCTTGTGATCGAAGTAAAAAGTACTTATGGGAATGATTCTGGTCAACTGTATCAGAACAGTAACTTCCCAGGACAGCTCGTGAAATAAACCCGGCAATAAACAATGCTGCAAAGAATCAACAAAAAAGACCTGATTGAGCTCAGTGCCGTGTTAGGCGCCTTGTTCCTGATCTCCTGGGTTATTCTGCTGACTGATCTTGATCTTGTCCTGCAAGAAAAGCTTTTTGATCAGGACGAAGGATGGATTTACACGGACACCTTTATCTGGAGCCTGCTGTATGATCATGGTCCTAAACCCGGCCTGGCCCTGGGCATTGGTGCGTTCCTGATCTTTTTGCTGTCTTTTCCGGTCAGGGCATTCATGAAGTTCAGAAAAAAAACCCTGTTTCTGGCCCTGGTGTTGATTTTCGGGACAGGCATCATGGTAGAGGCCTTCAAAGGCGCAACCGGCAGGCCAAGACCCAGACACATAGAATTTTTTCAGGGAAATAAAGAATTTGTGCCGGTTTTTTCTGTAAAAAAGCCGGGTGATGGAGAGTCACCTTCTGCCGGTCAGATGGCCATCATTATGGCCAAAAGATTTATTGAGAGTAAAGGTTCCTACTCATTTCCATCAGGTCACGCCGCCATCGCATTTTATCTTATGGCCCCGTTCTTTATTCTTAGAGATCGTCGAAAAAAACTGGCAGTCCTCTGTCTGGCCGGAGGAGTATCTTATGGTCTGCTCATGGGCTATGCAAGAATGGCTCAGGGGGGTCATTTTCTTAGTGATATAATTTGGGCCGGGGGAGTGGTCTACCTGACCTGCTGGTTTTTTTATCATGTTATGAATGTCAGGGAGTCAAGTGCTGAGGGCGGAGCACAGAGGGAAGAGAGAAGAAAAGAAAAGGATGAGATCAGAGGCTTACTCCCACCTTAGCAGATTCTGCCCCAGGTACATCTGGTAGCTTCTGCCCGAGGCCTTGCCGATGTTATCCATTGGAACAACCTGCTCGAAATTTTCCCTTAATTCCCGGGGGACATCATTTTCGGCCCGTACAGCAATCAGGGCGTCCCATCCGGTCTTGTCCACCGGACCAGGCCACAGTTCATACTGGGAGCTGATACCTGTTCCAGAGGTCCATCTGTAAACCATGGGCTGATTCTCCATGTAAAAAGCCAGAGAGCTTGCCAGCTGTCTTCTGTCGGCTGCGATTACAAGAGTCCTGTCAGGTCTGGGTACACTCCGCATGACCTGGTCCGCGTTACTGCCAAGCTCGTTCCAGCCTTGCAGGCGCGAGGTGGGATCGATGTTCGAGCCGGCCAGGCTGAAGAGCTGAATTAAAAAGGGCAGGGCGTAGGTTAGGACCGCGAAGGTCAGGCCGACTTTTACCGCGGGCATGAACAGGCGTCGAAGCCGGTCAGGTCTGGTGCCGAGATCATACTTTCTGCATCCCCAGGCAGCCAGAAGAACCATTCCGGACGGGTAAAAGACCGCCGGCCAGTTCGGGTTTATACTTTGATGAAAGCTGAGCACCATAAAGATGAGCAGGGCGGGCACACTGAATATGAACAGGAATCTCTGAGCCTGGGTATGGGTTTTGAAACTTATCAGCAGGCTTACTGCCACGGCTGCAAAAAGCAGAAATGTCAGGGGGGAGATTATCAGAAGCTGTGAGCCAATGAATTCCGGGAAGGTGATCAGAAAGTCAAAGAAATTTCCGGATGGCGTGCTGATATGAGATGCGCTGTGAGCAGCCGTTATCCATCCCTGACGTATGTTCCAGACAATCGTGGGTGTTATCATCGCCAGGGCGATTACTGTTGCGGCATAGGGCCAGGGACTGGAAAGGCTGCGTCTGAACCCGGGAGTGACAGCCAGGAAAAGTATCATTATCAGAGGGAAAGTGAGCATCATCTCTTTGCTCAGGATTCCAAGACCCATTGTTA
>SKKD01000123.1 GCA_007121655.1 Desulfonatronovibrio sp.
AAGATCTGACCTGATATTCCCGCCCATAAATCTGGCTCTTCCGGTTTAAGCGTACGTAGCCGGTAAAAAGCTTAAAAGCATGCTAACTGCCTGTTTGGGATAAGGCGTAAGATATTTTTTTCTCTCGCCCGCTTCGAAGACTCGCTAGAGGCACTGAGCTTGGGAGAAGAGAGAAGGCGTTTTTCATTACTGCGAGTTGCAGTAATGAAAAGGTGTCTCCCGCCCCGGGCGGGGAGCTTGTTATTTATATACACCGGCTCGGTGGATATGAATATTTATCTCTTCCTCGTGCCTTGCTCTGTGCGCTCTAGGCCTGCTTCAGGCCGGGTGTGAGACATTCTTTCCTTTCTCTTCCTTATCAAGGCCTGCTCCCCGCCTGGGGAGGAAGACCTTTTTCATTGCCCTGCTCAGGGCAATGAAAAAATGTTTTTCTCTGTGAGCTCTGCCTGCCCTGTGCAATAGACGAAGTCTCAGCGAAGCGTATTGCTCCGGGGTGCGCTCAAGGCCTGCTTCAGGCCGAGTGTGAGATATTCTTTTTTCTCTTGCGTATCCAGGCCTGCTCCCCGCCGGGCGTGAGCATCTTTTCTTTCTATTATCTCTGGAAAGCTCTCACCTTCAACAATCATCGGTTTCGCCGGGTATCTTGCTGTTCCGCTCTCCAAAAGTAAAAATAATGCAGGTTCCCCTGGTGCGATCCAGCTCAAGCCTGCCTCCCAGCTGATGAGTCCCGATCATCCTGACCAGACGAAGCCCGAAGGAGTCCGAGCTATCCAGATCAACATCTCCGGGGAAGCCCACACCGTTGTCAGACACCACAATCCGGTATAGCCTGTCTTCCGCGTGCATCGTAACCTTGATTTCCGGCTCGGATTGCCCGTCATGGGTCTTTCCATCCGGAAAGGCATGTTTGATGGCGTTGATCACCAGTTCGTTGACGAGCATGCCGCAGGGTACGGCGATGTCGAGTCCGACCTTTATCCCCTGCGCCCTGACCTCGCAGTGGATGTTGTTTTGCAGACCCATTGAGGATTTCAGATCTTCCAGAAGGGTGCTGAAATAATCCTGAAGATCGATCCCGGCCACATCTTTACTCTGATAGAGATGCTCATGGACCAGGACGATGGACCTGATCCTGGTTGTCAGGTCCGAGAGTACTGCCACCGCACCCGGATCGTCCACTTCCTGGCGCTGCATGTCCAGCAACGCGGAAACAACCGCCAGGTTATTCTTGACCCGGTGATGCACCTCCTGAAGGAGCGTCTCCTTCTCCTTCAGGGAAACCTGCAGGGCTTGACTGGTTCGTCTGCGCTCGCTGATGTCCTGAAGAGCTCCGGCTATCTGCCGGATCTCTCCTTTCTCGTCGCGTATTGGTTCGCCCGTGGTGCGGATCCAGATCCGGTTGCCTTTAAGAGTAATGATCTCCATTTCTTCGTCAAAGGGCACGCCCTCTGTCGCGCACCTTTTGAAGACCCTGAAGATTTTTTCCCGCCATTCAGGGGCATAAAAATTGATCGCCTCTTCCACGGTGGGGGCATAGCCGGGCGGTGCTTCATGAATCGCTGCCACCTGGCTGGACATATATACCTTATTATAAGAAAGTTTTACGCTCCATCCTCCGAATTTTGCAATGCGCCCTGCTGTTTCAACAAGCAAATTTATGCGGCGATTTTCCTCCTCCGCCTGTTTGCGCCGGGTAATATCGCTCAATACGACGAGGCAAAGAGGCTGGCTCTCGGAGGAAAACTTCTCAATGCCCGCTTCCAGGCTTACCCAGAATGAATCGCCGTCTTTTTTCTGCATGCGCAGTTCGAATGCCTGGGGCAGTCCGGTCTTAATCAGGGATTGCATGTGGCGGTAGTATATGTCCTGTTCCTCGAAGGGTATAAAGCGTCTTAACGCCTTTCCGGACAGCGAGCCGCGGGGGGCGCCCAGCATGTTGGCGGCGGTAAGGTTGGCTTCCTGGATTATCCCGTTCTCAGTGACGGTGACATAGCCCACCGGAGCCAGGTCGTACAGGTTAAAATAGCGTTTTCTGGCGGCATCCAGCTCCTCCTGAGCCAGGCGCAGCTCCTGGTTCTGCAATTCCAATTCTAACTGGTGCACCCGCAGCTCATGGATAATCCGCCCTGCTTCTTCCCTGGACAAATTCCCAATGTCATGCGATTGGCTTTTGTTTTTTTCCTGGACAAGCTTCTCGGCTTTCTGCCTGAGTTTTACGTTGCCCTTGCCTGCCTCATCCTTCATATATAACATATCTCCCTATGATTACTTAATTAATTTTCTAAGCATTTTTGAGATTGATTAAATAAAATTGGTTTTTTTCACAAACAGAGGCAAGCACAAGAGGCGATATGCCCCATGGGTAGGGACGAACAGCATCCCAAACCCCGCGATCACCAACCAACAGGGACATTCGGATTCCTCCCGGTCGGGATGCAGACGGTTCTGAAACTTATCCTTTCTCAGACTTTTTCCTCCGGGTGATGTCTTCAAAAGCCAGGAGAATCATTTCTGATTCGGTTGAGCTGCTGATGATCCGGCGGGCGTTGAGCCGCAAGGAGAGGTGGCCGATCCGTTCAAAGTCGTGGGACATCTCAAAGTCATTCAATTCGGTATTGTCCCGCAGGATTTCCTCAAGCACCCGGCGAAGCTCCGGAATATCCCATTGCCTGTTGCCCAGTTCATAAAACGGAAGCCCCTCGGTCTCCTCCCTGTTCACCTCGAACGTTCCGTAAAAGGAACCGCTCGCCAGAAGCACCCGTAAATCACTGTCCAATACCAGCATGGGCTCGCGAATCGTGGCCACTACATCCTTGAACAGTTCCTGCCTTTCCAGGCGTAGTTTTGCCTGGATGAGTTTTTCTTCGGCTCGCTTGCGCCGGGTAATTTCAACCACAGTGATTACCGCTCCCTCGATGAAGTTCTTGTCGGTGCGGTAAGGCCTGATGTGCATCATATACCAATCTCCGGATACACTCTCTACCTCCAGTTCCCTGGGGATCAGGTTCTCCAGTACTTCCCGGGTCTCCCCGGCCAGGCTGCCGCAGTCTTTAAGTTTGCAGGAGAAATGGTTCAGAGGCCGGCCGATGTCGGAATCAATAAGATCGATCACCCTGGTGACTGCCGGAGTATAGCGCATAATGCGCAGCTTCATGTCCACCAGAAGGGTGCCGATATTCGTGCCGGCCAGCAGATTGTTCATATCGTTGTAGGCCTGGGCCAGCTCGGCCACCTTGCTCTGCAGTTCATCATTAACCGAATGCAATTCTTCCTTTGAGGTCTCCAGCTCTTCATTGGTTGAGTGCAGTTCCTCGTTTACGGACTGCATTTCTTCGTTGGAGGAACTGAGTTCCTCATTGGAAGTTTCCAGCTCCTCAAAGGTGGTCTGGATGTATTCATCCCTGGCCTGAAGTTCCTTCTGAAGAAAGGCGATGCGCTCGTCCGCTTCCGAACACCTGCAGGATTTCCTGAAATCCTCCTCCGCGGTCCGGCCTTCTTCTGGTGGCAATGCGGGGAGCTGGAGACTTTTCTCCATTGTGACCAGATAAAGTACTGTTCCGTATTGATCCGATGCTTTTTCCTTCTGGTCCGACCAGCCTGTGGACACCGGATGGATGGTCAGGTTGACGGTAATTTCCCCGCCATTGGTTTTGACCGGAAGGTTCGGGCGCAGTACTATCTTGTGTTCGTTCACGGCCTTATGCAGCGCTGTGGCCAGCTCAAGACGCATTCCTTCCTTAGCCATTCTAAGGATATTGTTCACACTGGCTTTGCCGGGGACAAGCTCCAGGTACTGACTGGTCCTGCCGTGCAGATAAAGGATATCTCCCTGACTGTTGACCAGCGCGGCTGACGGGGCCATATGCCTCAAAAGGGTCTTCTCGGTCAGCTCCTGCAGAGTCGGTCTCCCGGAATGGGGTTTTGCCGGGGGCCGGGCATGGACCGCACTGGTGCCTGGGGGCGGCTGAAACCTGTCAAGGATTGCCTGCTGGTGGTGCGCGCTATTTTTGTTATGCCTGTATATTTTATGCTTGCGGTCCACTGTTGCAAACAGATCTCTGAATCCTCCAATGGATTCGGAAGTTCCCAGAAAAAGATAACCTTCGGGATTCAGGGCGTAATGAAAAAGTGGAATAAGCTTTTTTTGCAGTCTCTCCCCCAGATAAATCAAAAGATTGCGGCAACTTATCAGGTCCATGCGGGAGAATGGCGGATCCTTCAGCACGTTGTGTTCCGAGAAGATCACCATCTCCCTGATATTTTTATTCACCTGGTAGATATTATCCTCGGACGTTAAAACAAAAAAACGCTTCAGCCGTTCCAGGGTCAGATCACCGGCTATGCTGGCCGGATACAGACCGGTCCGGGCGGTGTTGATGGCCCGACTGTCTATGTCGCTTGCGAAAATTTTGATATTATACCTGTTTTTCAGCTTGTCCTGCTGTTCGGCAAGAAGCATGGCCAGGGAATATGATTCTTCACCGGTGGAGCACCCCGGCGTCCAGACCCGAATAATTGAACCCTTTTCCTTGCCCGCGAAGAGTCTGGGAATGACCTGTTCCTCCAGGGCGTTGAAGGCTTCGCTGTCCCTGAAAAAACTGGTTACCCCGATGAGCATGTCCCTGAACAGGGCTTCCACTTCCCCGGGATTTTTCTGCATGTAGCGTAAATAGTTCTCCAGGCCGTCAATCTGGTGTACGGCCAGGCGCCGTTCGATGCGGCGATGGATCGTGCTGGGCTTATACTGGGAAAAATCATGACCGGTGCTGGTGCGCAGGAGAACAAAGATTTTATTGAGCGCGTTTTGATCCTTGTTTTTGGAATCCCTTATGGATCCGGAAGGCTTTTCAAGAACGCGGTTCGAGTAGTCAATGAGCTTGGCGGGCATCTCCCGGGGAGGCAGCACAAAATCAACCTGATCGGTTTCAAGACAGCTGCGGGGCATGCCGTCGTATTCGGCTGTTGAGGGATCCTGGACCATGACCATGCCTCCCTCGCCCTTGACCGCGCGTACCCCCAGGGTCCCATCGCTGCCCGTGCCTGAAAGCACCACGGCTATGGCCCGCTCGCGTAGATCCTGAGCCAGTGAGCGGAAAAAAAAATCAATGGACATCCGTAGCTCCCTGGAGGCGACCGGCTCCGTAAGCTGCAGGGCTCCATTCATAATAGACAATTCATTTCCGGGGGGAATGATATAAACTCTGTTGGGCTGGACCTTCATTCCATCCTTTACCTGAAAAACCTGCATCCGGGTATGGCGGGAAATAATGTCCTTAAGAAAACTTTTATAGTCAGGAGACAGGTGCTGGACCAGGACAAAGGCCATGTCCGGATCACTGTCGGGGGGAATGGCGGAAAAGAAATCCTCCAGCGCGCTAACCCCTCCGGCCGAGGCGCCAATGCCCACGACAGAGAAATCCACGCAAGCATCCGAAGACGTCTGCCCGGCGCCCGCCCGGCTGTCCGCTGTCTTCTTATTATCATTGATTCCGGCATTGTCCGGACTTTCCGGTTTCCCGGCCCTGTCTTTATCTCTGGAGGTCATTATCATCTTCCCTTATCTGCGTGGATCAGAGCCGTCAGCGGCTGAATATTCTCTATCTTTGCCTTGAACCCTACAGTTAGCCGTGAATTTTGTTCAAATCCACCCATTAGTGTCCGGGAACCAGAATCAATATTTTTCTTATCAGCGTAGATCAGCGCCATCAGCGGCTGAAAACTCTCTATCTTTGCCTTGAAGCCAAAAGAATCTTTTTGGTTCATCCGGCTGGAGCGTACTTTTAAAAATTAAGCTATCCCTTCGTGTAAAGAATTAAGAATATCT
>SKKD01000022.1 GCA_007121655.1 Desulfonatronovibrio sp.
CTGTCTTGGCTAGCATTACTCCTGGTCCTGAAGCAATCATGGATAATGGACCGGCTCCTCATAGCGCGTCTTTTTGCGTCATGATTGTCAATCTGGACAGGTTCAAGGAAATAAACGATACTTTCGGATTTTCCTTTGGAGACAAAATTCTTGCGAACCTGGCCTCACATCTTCAGAAGATTATTCCTGATCAGGCATCCCTTGCAAGGCTTTATGCGGACAACTTTGCCCTTTTCTGGGCCAGGACATCTCAAAAAAAATGTCTTGATCTAGGCCGGAACATCATAAAAAAAATCTCTGAACTTGTATTTGAATTCGATGTTTCAGGGGAAAAATTATCCCTGACAGCCAGCGCGGGAACATCATTTTTTCCTCAGGACATAAGAGGTCCTCAATTCAGAAAATCTCCATATGAACTGTCCAGGATGATTGTGGAAAAGGCGAATCATGCCAAAAACATCGCCAAAGAAAACGGGCGCAACAGGGTCTATTCCTTTGGGCGGCTCCTGTCCCAGGGGGGGGTGATTATGGAATGCCTGCCCCTCAACCGTCTGGTGATCAACCTTGGCAAAAATGTTGACGCCTGCGAAGGTCAAAAATTTATGGTCTGGTCCAGAATATTTAATGGCCATTCTGAAGTAATCAAAGAACCGGAAAAAACCTCCATGGGTTATTACCCGCCATTGCACAAGGGAGAAATCACCATTCTTGAAGTTCAGGACAGAATTTCCATTGCCGAGATTCTATACCTCAACGATCCCGCATGGAATATCGAACCGGGAGATAAATTAACCCTGCTGTCTGAAAAAGACAGTCTCGTGGAAAAAGAAGGTCTGGGGGTTGATGATATTCAACATAAGGACATCTTGACCGGTTTATACTCTTACCGTGACTTTATATCCCTGTGGAGTAGGAAACGGAATGATTCTGATTCTTTCTGCATGGTCATGATCAGAATCCAGGGTTTGTTCAAAGACAAAAACGAACAGGGTATTCAGGGAGAAAACCTGGTTCTTGAGATTGTCAAGTCACTTAAAAATAAATTATCGCTGGATCCCCTTGGAGGAAGATACAGTTCAACCTGCCTGATTTTTTACCTGCCGGATAATAATCCTGAGCAATTATCAGAAATCTTGTCTGAACTCGGGTCTGAAATTAATGACCTGCATGAAGTTTTTATTCATGCGGGCATTTCCACTTATCCCTGTCTCAAGTTTTCCAGAATCGATGTTCTTGAAAACTGCCGCAAAGCTTTGGAACACGCCGGGCTTGCCGGTTTTCCCTATATCGCATCATTTGATACTCTAACTCTTACCATAAGCGCAGACAGGCTTTTTACCCAGGGAGACAACTTTGCCGCCATGGAAGAGTACAAACTTGCCCTGGCCGCGGATGAATCCAATACACTGGCCCGCAACTCTCTGGCCATCTGCTATGCGAGGCTTGGCAGAATGGAGCTTGCAGGAAAGTATTTCCGGGAAATAACCGATCATGAAGAAAACAATCTGATGGCCTGGTATAACCTTGCCTGTGTTTGTCTCAAGCAAAGAGAAATGCAGGATGCTGAAAGAGGCTTTTTAAAATGTCTGGAGATAGATCCCGACCATGCTTTCAGCCTGTTTAGATTGGGTCAGCTGGCTGAAAAAAATGATCTCCTGGATAAAGCCGGAGAATTTTACAACCTGGCCAGGCAGACCAGTGACGGGCAAAACCTCGCCCCAAGGCACCTGGCCAGGCTTTCCTGGAAAAAAGGCCGGAAAGAAGAAGCCAGGGAATTTCTACACCAGGCCCTGATCAACAATCCCAGAGACGCCTTTTCCCTGAATCTCATGGCCAGAATTTATATAGAAAGCGGGGATGATCCACAAATTGCCGAATCACTGTCCAGGCAAAGCGTCGCTTTAAGACCCGATGTTCAGTCCTTCTGGCTCGATCTGGCTGAAACCCTTAAGGCACAGGGTAAGGATGAGCAGGCCGGCAAGGCCGAAGCAAGGGCCATTGGATAATCAATAACCCACAAACCATGAATTCAAACCAAACATACGAAATAACCATCAGAGTTCTTCCTTCTGATATCGACGAACTGGGCCATGTGAACAATATTGTTTATCTGCACTGGGTTCAGGAAGCAGCCATAGCCCATTGGCAGGCCCTGGCTCCTTTAGAGCATCAGAAAAAAATACTCTGGGTGGTTTTGCGCCACGAAATCGACTATAAGGCACCTGCCCTGGAGAAAGAGGAAATTATCGCCAAGACCTGGATAGGTGGAGCAAAACGGCTCAGCTTTGAAAGAAATACGGAAATCCTGCGCAAGGAAGATCGCAAACTCCTGGCCAAAGCCCTGACAATCTGGTGCCCGATAAATGCTGAAACGGGCAGGCCGCAAAGAGTCAGCCAGGAAATAAGGGAACTTTTTTCTTCCCATTCTCCTTAAGCAGTTCCCTCTTGTCCGACGCAATTACCCTGGATGGAGTCCGCTTTTTTGATTTCTGACCTGAATCGATGAATACTGCTGATTCAAGTCTGTGGCGGAGCAGCGACTCAGCAATTGAAAGTATTTATCAGCCTGCTAAGGCATGTTTGTTTTTCTGACTCTAAATCCGACTTGTGCAAGCATGCGGCGAAGGTTGAACATATGGGCCGTACCCACGAAAACCAGGCAATTTCCCTGTCTCAGATGAGGGGTCATGCGCTCAAGAAAGATGCGGTCTCTGTGATGAATGACCAGTTCCGTCCGGGAAGGGAATTCCGTGCTGGTGCCGAACATCTTTTCCAGGTCTCCTTTAAGGTAGGCCTTTTCATTTTGCCTGGCCAGTTTCCTCCATTGCCCGCAGGCACGGAAAAAATTAATTATTCGCTCAACCGGAATGCTCTCCAGTGTCTGGATTTGATCTTCAATTCTCTCCATTGTCAGAACATTTTTGTCCATATACTTGGCCAGCTCCCAAGCCTCTCTATCAACGGACTGCTTCCAGTCCATCCGTCTGAGGAATCCGGACCATAAACTGAAAAAAGCCATCCAGGGCCTGGTTTTTCCAAGAAAGTACCTGACATCGGGTGCATCAGCCCAGGTCATTCCCATTAATTTTGCCCAAAAACCACGTGGTCCCTGAACGACATTTTCCAGAAGCCTGATTTCTTCTTCGTTCATACATGAAATCAGTGCTTGAGAATCCAAGCCCGGATTTTTGCCGACATGGGCCACAACTGCCAGACTTGCCTTATCCAGTGGACCTTCAAAAATAACCGTTTCGACCCTTTCAAATATTTTTTTAAAATGGTGCCTGAAGCTGTATCGAAAAAAATGAGCTGAACCTCCGATCCAGGACAATTTACCATTTTTTTCAACCTCCCAGAGCATTTTAAATTTTCTCTGTTCAGGCAAAGACATAAAATAATGGGATTTGTTCTGTGTCGCAGTGTTAAGCATTTCTAATCCGGTACTGTTCCTGACTCTCCAGTCCGCCAGTTCATAACTCAGAAAAGGCTTTCCCCCCCATTTAACTTTAAAACGCCTTATTCCGGGATTAACGCCAATCCCCAGATGAATATGCTCTTTCTTCAGTTTTTCAGCCAGAAACAACATCTCTCTGAAGAGCAGATCGGTGGAATAAGGAGTATAGTGTTCCCTGGAATGTGCTCCGATAATATAGCTCAAAAACTTATGCGGGGCGGAATCGAGCATCAGACAGGCGGCCAGGTTGCCCTGTCTGTCCCAGGCATTGAGCAGAATGAGGTTGCTGGTATGTTTTATAACTCTTTCAGTGCTTAAATAAAGGTTGAGAACTCTGGGCGGAAGATCCCTCGTGTTTAAAAATTGTTCCCACAATTTCCGGTGAGCCTTGGTAAAGCTCTGGTTCATTTCCACCCTTAGAGATCGTTCAGCCTTTTCTGCCAGTCTGAGCAGGCGTGAAGCAGGCCTTGAACGAACATCAAGAATGAAAAATACATCTTTTTCCAGAAGGTTGCCGACAAAGGGTTCCGGCATTCGCGGACTAACGGCCCAGCACTGATTGGCGCCGGTAATCTTCACGGCTTTATTTACGGCCTGTCTGAATTCTTTTTGATCATAACTCTTGGATAAGGGGTAACCAATGGCCATAAGCCAGTCATCTTCGGCAAAGAAAAGATAATCACCCGAGGTGAAAGGTTCTCCACCTGACATGGCCCGCATGAAAGGGACCGAATGTTCCGGAACAACTGCCTGCCTTAGTATGTTTCCGGCATCAACCGGTCTGATCGCAAAGTCCCTGTCAGTATCCATAACTTTCTTTGATCGAAAATCATCATGTGTAGTCATTTTCCTGCCTGAATAACAGCCCGTGCATAATTGACAATCCCCCGGCAAAGTTTATTTCCTTAAACAAATTGCCCGGATAAATGTGAACGCTAAGTTAAACAAAAAAATTTTATCAGCGCAAGGAATTCATGGGAGTCTTTCAGGGTGAACAGTATAAGTCCAAGATTTACAAAGAATGAATTTATTACTGAGCCTGTCAGACTGCCTGTCAAATGGTCTTCAGCGTGACCACACGCCAGTACCGTTACTGAGGAGGAAAAATGGGCAAAGCAGCATATTCTGTTTTATTTTTATTGATGATGAGCTTGTCATCTGTATTTGCGGCAGCCGACCAAAAGCCGGCAGCCGATTATGCCGAGTGTTATGATAATTCAATACAGGTACCATGTCCCTTCCCAGCTGATTATTTTGAAGGGCTTGACTTTGCAAAGCTTCGTTGCGCTGATTATTCTTATACCAAGCTGGGACATGAAGGGGCCGAGCTGGATGACCATGAGGTACATGCGGATTATGGAGGATCATGGATCATGACCAGGGATAATCTGACCGGTCTGATCTGGGAAATCAAGACTTCGAAAAATAAAAAAGATCTGCATAATTATAATGAAGCAGTTACGTACGCAAAAAACATGGAACTGGGAGGTTATGCCGACTGGAGGGTCCCAACTGCCGGGGAGCTGTTTTCCCTTGTTAATCAGTGTAGATTCGCGCCTGCCATTGATGATGAATGGTTTCCCAATACACTGCCTGAAAGTTACTGGTCTTCCACAGCTGACAGGGCTGAGTCTGAAGGCATATGGAGAATCAGGTTCGGCAGCGGCATTGTCCTTTTTACCTACAACAGGTCAGCAGTTTATCATGTAAGGGCGGTACGCTCTGATAATCCTTAGACTTAACCTGCCATGCCGATAAAACTTCCTTTTAAGCGCTCCACCCGGACGGTCCGGGACCAAACTGCAAGTAACTTATACCGCCTTTATCCTGGATTCCGACTTTCGCCGGAATGACGGAAAAGAGTAACAGCTTGCTTTAGCCGTCACCCCGGACCTGATCCGGGGTCCAGTTTTTTTTAAAGTACTTGTAAGCGTCTTACCCGGGCGCATCCGGGACCGAACCTGCAAGTAACTTGAAATGACCAAAACTCATAGATTGCTTCGCTTTGCTCGCAACAAGGATTGCCGCGCTCGCCCCGGTTGAATGGCTGCGCCTGCACTTCGTGTATTCAACCCCGGTTGAATGGAAGAGATTCAACTGGGCAGGCAGGGCAAGAAGACTCGCTTGCAATGACTGGATAGTCACGGCCCGGGCACGTTTCACCTGTCATTGCGAGGGAGCGCAGCGACCGAAGCAATCTGTATGTCAAAACTATAACATACTGAATTATTTTCCAATCCTCTTCAGTTACTTATAAGTGTCCCATCCGGGCGGCCAGGGACCAAACCTGCGAGTAACTTATACCGCCTTAATCCTGGATTCCGGCTTTCTCCGGAATGACGGGAAAGAGCAACAGCCTGCTTTAA
>SKKD01000052.1 GCA_007121655.1 Desulfonatronovibrio sp.
CGCTCGCAATGACACCGATAGTCACAGCGCAGGTCACGCTCTCCTATCATTGCGAGGGAGCAAAGCGACAGAAGCAATCTGTATGGCAAAAAAGTATTATGCTGAATTAATTGCCAATACGCTTTAAGTTACCTTAAGGAGACTCTATCATGAAAAAAAATAACTTATTCATCATATTCATTTCCATCATGTTTGTTTTTATATCTTCAGGGGTTGAGGCATCGGATGCACCTCCGGAAGGAAAAGATCTGGCCCGGGACGTCCATGATTATCACATGGGGGAGAACTCATTAGCCTCTATGACCATGGAGCTGGTGGACAAAAACGGCCGGTCCCGTATGCGCAGTCTGATCACCATGACAATGGATCAGGACAATGTCCGTAGCTCGCTGATTCGTTTTCTTGAGCCGGCCGACATAGCCGGAACAGGGTTCTTATCCCTGGAGCAGGGAGACGGCGACACCCAGCAGTTTCTTTACCTGCCGGCCCTTGACAGGACCAGAAGAATTGTAGCCACACAAAAAGGACGTTCTTTTGTGAATTCTGATTTTACTTATGAAGATATGGAGCGCAGGCCCGTGGAAGAATCCGACCATGAGCTGTCCGGTCAGGAAATGATCGATGGTCGTGAGTGCTGGATTCTTGAAATCCGCCCTTTGCCGGTTGCCGAATCACAATATTCCCTGCTGAGAAGCTGGATTCCCAAGGATAGTCCTGTTCCTGTTCAGACTTATTTTTACGATGAAGGCGGCACGCACATAAAAACCTACAAGGTTCATGAGCTTGAGCGGATTCAGGAAATATGGACTCCGGTTCATGTAGTCATGACAGACATGATACAGAATCATGAAACCATTCTCATCACCCAAGAAATAGAATATAATTCGCCCCGGGTTCAACCCTCAATATTTACAACCCGCTATCTGGAAAGCTGGTAAACGTCTCCATGGATTTTTCGTTTGTCGTCAGGCATTCAAGATTTTTTCTGGGCCTTTCCATATTAATAGCCATTGCCTTCGGATCCTGGGCTCCGTTTATCCAGACGGTAAACAACGTTGATTATTTCAGGCTGGAGGATCATCCGGATCAGAAGTATTACGAACAGTTTCAGGATGTATTCGGCAATGATGAATTTTTTGTGATCGCTTTTGAAAAAGAAGATATTTTTACCCCGGAGAACCTCCGTCTTCTGAAAGACATAACCACGGAAGTCGAAAAGCTGGGCCTGGCCAGGGATGTGGTCAGCCTGGCCAATGTCGACAATATTATCGGCGAAGACGATTATTTTTATGTTCAGCCTTTTCTTGCGGATATTCCGGAAAGCCCTTCCCAGCTTGAAAAATTAAGAGAGCAGGGGGTTGAAAACCCTCTATATGAAAAAAACCTTATTTCATCCGACAGCAGATCCGCGGCAATCGTGGTTTTTGCGTATGACCGGCCGGATGATCCTGATTACCGGCAGGAACTTATCCGCCAGACCAGAGAAATCCTCGAACCGTATAAAGCGGATACGGACTTTTATCTGGCCGGATGGACAATAACCAATTACAGCCTGAGCCAGTATATGCAAAGAGACCTGGCCAGGTTTATACCGATCACGTATCTGCTCATCGCTCTGGTCACTTTTCTTTTCTTTCGCAATATCCGCCTCACAATTCTGGCGGTAGTAATTATTTCCGCCTGCGTGGGCTCCACCATGGGCCTCTCCAGCATGCTGGGCATACCCATCAACAATGTAACCACCATTGTTCCGCCCCTGGTCATGGCCCTGACCCTGACTGCCATAGTGCATATTTTCACCCATATGGAGAAATCCGTTCTGGACAGATCCCGGAACAAAGCCGAGGCCCTGACCAGGGTGTTGAACCAGGTGGTCGTTCCCTGCTTTTTGACCACCCTTACCACGGTTGTCGGTTTTTTATCCCTGTCCATAAGCGATCTGGAACCGATCCGTGAATTTTCAATACTGGCCTCTTCAGGCATGGTGTTCGGATTCTTTTTTTCCTTTTTTCTGCTGCCCCCGCTTATTCTGCTTTTTGACCCTGAAAAGCTTTATTTAAATTTCCGTGAAGATCACAGGCTGCCAAGGATACTGGGCAGCTTAAATATTCTTGTGCGCACCCATCAGCATAAAATTTTGATTTTGACCTCGGTTATTGTTCTGATGGCTGTGTTTTTCGCCGGACAGGTCAGGGTGGAGACGAACCTTGTTGAATTTTTCAAGAAGAGCAGTCCTGAAAGGCAAGCCATAGATTTCGTGGAAGACCGGCTGAGCGGAGTGGGAATGCTGGATGTCTCAATCCGGTCCGGGGAGTTTGATGCATTTAAGGATCCGGATAATCTTGAGGTGATTGAGAAGCTTGAATCCCATATTAAAAAAATCCCGGGTGTGGATGTAACCACCTCCTTCAACCACTTTATAAAGGACATGAACATGTCCTTTCACAATGAAGATCCGGATTATTACACGATTCCTGACAGCCGGGGGCTTGTCGCCCAGTACCTGCTTCTTTACGACTCCGACGACATTGAGGATTTTGTAAATCCGGACTTTGACCATTCAAGGATAATGGTTCGTCTTGGCGTTCATGGCTCCGCGGAGCAGGCTTTGATTATTGATGATATCTGGAACTTTATTGATCAACTTGAAGCGCCGGGGCTTTCAATGCGGGTGACCGGGCAGGCGGTTCAGGATGTAAACATCATTGACGCCATTGTTTTTGGGCAGATTTACAGCCTCAGCATTGCCGTCGGAGTCATTTCTCTGCTCATGTTCATGGTGTTCAGATCTTTAGCCTTGGGATTTCTCAGTCTTATCCCTAATTGCTTCCCCATACTTCTCAATTTCGGCATCATGGGACTGATGGGCATTCCATTAAACACGGCCACCTCATTGATAGCGGCCGTGGCGATCGGCATCGCGGTTGATGACACTATTCATTTTCTTTCCCGTTATAACCGGGGGAGAAAACAGGGACTCAGCATTGCGAGGGCTGTGGAAACCACCATGCTTGTCAAGGGCAGGGCGCTTTTAAGTTCTTCCGCCATTCTCTGTGTCGGCTTTGGAATACTTGTCCTGAGCAGTTTTATGCCTATAGTATATTTTGGAGCGCTCAGCGCCCTGATCATGATTACCGCTGTTATAGGCGATTTGATTGTCCTTCCCGCGGTGCTGATGTTAAAGGGAAACGGACGCGGTTGAGAAAAAGACTCACACCCGGCCTGAAGCAGGCCTAGAGATCACAGAGCTCACAGAGAGGATTAAGAGTTGAGAAGAATAAATATTTTCATCAGTCGGGTTAAACGCCTGATGAAAAGGCTTCACGCCTGAAGGCGGGTGAGAGAAAGAAAAGAAATATCTCACACCCGGCCTGAAGCAGGCCTGGCGCACCAGAGTTCACAGAGAAGATAAGGGTTGAGAAGAATAAAAATTTACATCAGTCGGGTTAAACGCCTGATGAAAAGGCTTCACGCCTAAAGGCGGAGAGAAAGATAAGAAATATCTCACACCCGGCCTGAAGCAGGCCTTGAGCGGACAGAGTTCTCAGAGAAGATTAAGAGTTGAGAAGAATAAATATTTTCATCAACATTACCATAACCAAAGGAGATGAACTTGAACCCTGAGCAAATGATCGATAAACTCAAGGATTTTGGAATATCTTCAGAACGGCAGTATTATACCCGCGCCTTTGCCCGGAATATCGGCCTTTTATCGCCCGGAGAGCAGGAAAAGCTCAGCCGTTCCAGAATAGCCATCCCGGGAATGGGCGGAGTTGGAGGTATTCACCTGATCAATCTGATCCGCACCGGGTTCGGGCGCTTCCATCTGGCCGATTTTGACAATTTTGAGCCGGCAAACATCAACCGCCAGAGCGGGGCCAGTGTTTCCTCCTTTGGCCGGGCAAAACTTGAAGTAATGATTGATCAGGCTGTAAGCATCAACCCATATCTTGAAATAAAGCCTTTTTCATCAGGCCTGACCCCGGAAAATATAAATGAATTTCTTCAAGGGACAGAGGTAGTTCTGGACGGACTGGATTTTTTTCAGTTCGACATCAGAAGATTGCTGTTCAAAACTGCCAGAAAAAAGGGTATCCCGGTCATTACCGCGGGGCCGCTGGGCTACAGCTCTGCTTTACTGGTTTTCAGTCCTGACGGAATGGATTTTGATACCTATTTTGATGTTCGCCGCAAGATGCCCGAGGAGGAAAAGTATTTGCGCTTCGCCATGGGGCTCGCGCCGAGACCGACCCATATCCCCTATATGGACCTCGGCAGGGTGGACCTGAAAGGCGGCGCCGGCCCGTCTCTGGGCATTGCCTGTCAGCTTTGCTCAGCCCTGGCAGTGACTGAAGCCGTCAGAATAGTACTGGGCAAGCCCGGACTTCAACCTGTACCGTATTATTCTCAATTTGATCCTTTCCGGCAGAAATATCATAAAGGATACCTACGAGGTGGAAACAGGTCCATTAAACAGAAGGTCAGGCTCTGGTATGTAAGAAACACTTTGCTCGCGACAGCTTCAAAAGCCAGGCCGTTTATTCCTGAACGCCCCGAAACTATTGAAAAGAACGAAAACATATCTGTAAAGGCTTTGAAATATCTTGTAAGGGCGGCTGTCCAAGCCCCTTCCGGCGACAATGCCCAACCCTGGAAGTTTAGAATTTCAGAAGAACGTGCTGTTGTTTCATTATTTTTGAATCCCTCGGCTGATAATTCCTTTTTTAATGTTCACCAGGCTGCGTCAATCATTTCGTGTGGAGCCGCGTTGGAGAATATGCGCCTGGCGGCAGGGGAGATTAACCTTAATCCGGATATCACACTTCTCCCCGACCCCGGACAGAAGAATCTGATGGCCGAGGTCAGCCTGGTTGTTGATGAAAAAAGTGACCGGGATCCTCTGGCCGAACAGATTTGGTACCGCTGCACCAACAGGCGTCCTTTCTTAAAACATCCTCTTCCCCGGTGGGTTCAGGATGATCTTAAAGACAGGATTAAGGATATTCCTGAATCCGGACTGCACATGCTTACTTCCAGAAAAGAAATAAAAGCTGTGGCCAGGCTGGTATATCAGGCGGACAGAATCAGGACCGAACACAAAGACCTGCACGAACATTTTTCTTCCATGATCCGCTTCAGCCAGGCTGAAGCGGAAAGTACACGGGACGGCCTCCCCCTGAAAAATCTTGAGGCGGGGCTTCCCGGTGAAATGTTTTTGCGGGCTACAAAACCCTGGCCGGTAATGAATGGGGTAAACAAAATCGGCCTGGGAAGGATGGTGGCCATGCATTCAGCCCGGAGCATTATTGCAAGCGGATGTGTAGGAATGGTGACAGTCTCTGGTCTGGAAAAAAAGGACTTTCTAAAAGGTGGGCAGGCCCTGGAAAGAATCTGGCTCACCCTTGGCCATCATGGCCTGCAAATGCAGCCTATGACCGCCATAACCCTTTTCTGGCTGCGTTGCCTCTGGAAAGGACCGGAGAGTTTTTCGGATAAGCATGCCAAACTGCTCAGGAGAGTCTGGACGAGATTCCACGGGCTGTTTCCGGAAGTCGATTTTCAAAAACAGGGGCTGGTAATATTGTTTCGGGCCGGTTATGGACCAGGGATCAGACATCGTACCCTGAGAAAGGATGTGGATGACTTTTTGCTGAATTAGGTTTTGCCATGATTCAGCGAAATCCGGGCGACTCTTTTCTTCTCCGCGTCATTCCGGAGCAAGCCGGAATTCAGACAGGCAGACTGTCCGGTACACAAACAAAAAAAGGCTCTTCGACGTTAGCCGTGGATTTTGTTCAAATC
>SKKD01000080.1 GCA_007121655.1 Desulfonatronovibrio sp.
ACTGACGATACTTTTCCCTGACCTGTCTGTAACTGGTAAAATTTTTGCTTATACCGGCCGGCTTTAGTGTGCTCAGACTCCGGGAGGAAATCGAATCAGTTTTTTTTAAAAAATCGGACTCGGAACATGGTTCTAATTCAGCGGGTTTATAATTATCGGGAAAGAGATCGTCAGGCATTACAAAACTCCAGAGTAAGAGATATCTATAAATAATATATTTTCCTGTAAATTAAACTTAATGGCTTTTGCCTGCTCCAGGGACTTAAAAAGCCGATTTAAGGCAAAAAGTAAAGTTCAAACTCGGGGCAGTTTTGGAAATAGTTATGGGTCATCCTGCTGAAGCGTACTTTTAAATAATGAACCGCACTTTACCGGCCTGTTATGTTTAATCAGGAAGAGCCGGTTACAATGCTCATTAATCACAATGACAGGCTCTTGATATTTTAGCATTGGAAAAAGTGGACAAAAGGTGTCCGGGGATCATTTTTCCCGTTTATGGCTGTCCGTAAGCTCCATATCCATGAATTGTCAAAAACTCATGACACGTTTGACGAAGTTGAGAAAAGGCATATTTTAAAAAAAAGGAGTTTACCCTGTGCAAAAACAGCAACAAGAGTCAGTATTCAAGAATTTTACTTTTCTGCACTTTCTGCTTCTTCTTTTCCTGATCATGGTCATTTTAAGCTTTCTTTCGCCCATGCTGCAGACGGCTCAAATCAGCTACAGCACATTTTTAAGAGAGATCCAGGAAGACAATGTTAAAGAACTTAACATTCGCGGAGACCGTATAGAAGGCGTCCTTGAAACTGAAATTGAGGATAACGGCCGCGTCTTTACCCAGTTTGTGACCTTTGTTCCGGCCATGGGGGATGAAGACCTGATGCCCCTGCTCAAAGAAAAGGGTATCGAGGTCCATACCCAGCCTGAACGAAGTCCTTTTTTCTGGTATCTGATACTTTCCACTCTGCCCTTGCTGCTCATAGCCGGGCTCATCTTTTCCCAGTACAGGCGCATGCAGGGCGGAGGCGGCGGGGGAATGTTCGGCATCGGCAAAAGCCAGGCCAAAAAATATGACCGGGGAAAGCAGCGCACCATCTTCGAGGATGTGGCAGGGGCTGAAGATGCCAAGGAGGAACTCATGGAGGTGGTGGACTATCTGAAAGACCCGGGAAAAATACGGGATGTCGGTGGCAAGGTTCCCCGGGGCATGATGCTGGTTGGTCCTCCGGGTACAGGCAAGACCCTGCTTGCCAGGGCGGTTGCCGGAGAGGCGGGAGTGTCTTTTTTCAGCATTACCGGCTCTGACTTTATGGAGATGTTTGTGGGCGTTGGAGCCAAAAGGGTGCGCAGTCTCTTTCAGGAAGCCAAGCAAGGCGCTCCCAGCATTATTTTTATTGATGAAATCGACGCCATTGGGCGCAGGCGCGGAGCCGGCGTGGGTGGAGGGCACGACGAACGGGAACAGACCCTGAACCAGCTCCTGAGTGAGCTGGACGGATTTGAGTCCCACGAAGACGTTGTGGTCATGACCGCCACCAACCGTCCGGACATCCTGGATCCGGCCCTGACCCGGCCGGGAAGATTTGACAGGCGTATCATGGTGGATTTGCCCACGGTCAAGGACAGGGTCAAAATCCTTAAGATACATTGCCGGAACAAACAACTTGATTCCGACGTGGATCTGGAACTATTGGCCAGGGAAACGCCGGGGTTTTCAGGAGCTGACCTGGAAAACCTGCTCAACGAGGCAGCCCTGCTGGCTGCCAGGGAACAGCGCAGGAAAGTCAGAAGGCAAGACATTGAACTGGCCCGGGACAAGATTCTCCTGGGTCTCAAAAGGCACGGACTGGCCCTGACCCCTGAAGAAAAGCGCATGGTGGCCTATCACGAAGCCGGCCATGCAGTTGTGGGAGCCCTTCTTCCCAATGCCGATCCGGTCTACAAAGTTTCCATCATCCCCAGAAGCCAGTCCATGGGTGTAACCCAGCAGTTTCCGGATAAGGAAAAATACATTTACAACCGCGAATACCTTATGGACAAACTGGCTGTTATGATGGGCGGACGCTGCGCGGAATTGCTGATCTTCTCCACGGTGACAAGTGGAGCGGGCAACGACCTTCAGCACGCCACCAAAATGGCACGCAGCATGGTTCTTGAATGGGGCATGAGTGATGAATTCGAACACATGGCCCCGGGAGGTTCGGGCCAGGAGATAGTTCTGGGCCAGGAATTGGGCAAATCCAGGGAGTACAGCGAGCTGACCGCCCGGAAAATCGACCAGGCCGTGGAGACCATCCTGAAAAAAGCCTATGAACGGGCCATGGAAACCCTTACAGAAAACCGGAAAGCTCTGGAAGAACTTGTCCAGGCTCTGCTGGACCACGACGAAGTTTCAGGAGACCAAGTATACGCCATTGTAAGAGGCGAGGCAGGAGGCATAAAAGATGATCCTTCCTGAACACTTCAAGTCATGCGCAAATTCTTGTTTCAGCACATGTCTTCTTCCCGATCGTCCTCCGCGTTCCTTTATTACCGTAGCGCGTTAACGGACTATTTAAGGAACAGACAATGCGCTTGCTGTGGGTTGAAATCTTAAAAATTCTGGCCGTCTTCGGAGTGATCCTGCTGCATGTTTCCGCTCCTTTTTTGGTTCCCTATGAGAGGTCCATGGAGTGGTGGACCGGCAATATGTATGATTCGTTCAGCAGGTGGTGTGTTCCCCTCTTTGTAATGATAAGCGGTGCTCTGGTGCTTCCGCGTGCGGCTGAATTTTCTCTCCGGCATTTTCTGTTTGTTCGCATCAGAAGAATTGCCATACCCTTGCTGGTCTGGAGCGCCATTTATTTTTCCTACCGTATCCTGGTCAAGGGAGATGATCTCGTCTTTTTGGAATTTATTCCCATGATGTTGTCCGGGCCTGTTTTTTACCACCTCTGGTTCATCTATATGCTGATTATCCTGTATCTTTTCGCGCCGGTGATCAGCGCCTTTCTGAACAATACTAAGGAGAAGTTCGCCTGGTATCTTGTCCTGCTCTGGTTTTTCTGGGCCTCAATTCTGCCTGTTCTACATGAACCTTTGAACTTTGAAACATATCTTATGACTGATATGGATGAATACTCCGCGCTGAAACTGTCCGGCTATTTTCTTCTGGGCTTTCTACTCAAAGAGCGCTTTATTTACTCAAAAGTAATGTTGTTGATCCTTTTATTGATATTCCTGACGGGTGGAGCGGTCACCGCCATCGGAACCTATGTGATGAGCAGGAACACAGGCGCTTTCCATCCATTTTTTTATAATTATTACAGTCCTACAGTCGTGGCCATGGCTCTTCCTCTGTTTCTGCTGATAAAAAGCATGTTTAATACCCGCAGGGAAATCACCGCAAACGGAGCAGAACGGATCAGGATGAATTCTCCACGATTTTTGCAAAAAATCGGGAACAGCGTATTTGGAATTTATCTGGTCCATGCCCTGGTACTGGAACTTTTCAGAGACGGACGTCTTGGTTTTGTCATCGACCATACCAGCGCTTTTGGGATCGCTATTCCCCTTATGGCCGGGATTCCCTTATTTGCGGCCTGTATTTTCATCTTTTCGCTGGGTACAATTATATTTTTTCGTTATATTCCAATTTTAAGGAACATAATAGCATGAAGTTTTCAAAACTTACCGGCAATTTTACCTTTGCCTGCATAGGCGTCCTGTTCATCTTCGGATTGTGGTCCAGAGAGGAACCGGATATCATTTATGTTGATGAATATATCTCATTTACCCAAATGGCCAGGCTGCCTTTGCGCAATCTTCCCAAAGAGGAAGCGTGGCAAAGAGCGGCGCCTCATGTGATGGAAATTTCGATTCCGCGCGATGGCAAGGAACCCGACCAGCCGGCACTATGGTACGATTCAGGAACAGACAGGCAAAAACCACTGCTCCTGGTTCTTCACAGCTGGAGCGAAGATTACCAGCAGCATTTTGGAATTCCGTACGCAGTCTTTGCCGAAAAGAATGACTGGATTTTTATTCATCCGGATTTTCGCGGGGAGTTCAACAACGAGGAGGCGACAGCTTCGGAAAAAGCAGTCCGGGATGTGCTCCTTGCCCTTGATTACGCTGAAACACATGCATCTGTGGACCAAAGCCGCATTTATATGACAGGATTTTCCGGAGGCGCCATGATGTCGCTTATCATGGCTGGTCGATATCCGGAAAAATTTACTGCCGTTCTGGCCTGGGTACCTGTATATGATCTGAACGACTGGTACGATTACCTGGTTCCGACTCCATTTTCTTATACCGACGATTACCAGAAAGACATCGAGGCTTCGTGCGGGGGAGATCCAAGTAGGGATGAACAGGCAAGGGAAGAATGCCGGAGGCGAAGCCCTTCTGCTTATTTGAGAAACGCCCGCGGCAAAGAAATCAGAGTGTTCGTCAGTGGAGGCGTGGAAGACCCCTTTGTCCCCCCTTCTCACGCCGTACGGGCATTCAATGACCTTGCCCGGGAAGAAGACAGGATATCAGAAGATGATTACCGGTATATTGATGAATACAAATCTCTTCCAGAAGGTCTCAAGGGATACGAGGAAGAACATCCTTTTTTTGAGGAGGCGGGACTACCGGTCATTTTCATGCGTGAATCAGGAAACGCGACAATTTTTCTTTTTGACGGCGGCCATGACATTGTTTATAATAAAGGTCTGAAATGGCTTTCGGAACAGCAACGTTAACAGACTGAAATCAAAAACAAAAAAACACTCAAGAAAAAATGCCTTATAATATGGGAATCAAAAAAAAATTCACCAGGAGATCCTTTATCCTGTCTGCGGGAGCTGCTTTTGCCGGCACCCTGCTGCCTCTGCCCGCATTTTCCCGGAATATTGACATCTTTGACATTCAACCGGCGTCCCCTCAACCAACAGACAAAATAACCGGAACCTCCAATATCGAACTGCAACTGATCGAGGAAGGACTGATCAATGTCAGCCTGCTTGATCAAAGTTTAATTATTGATTTGAAATACGCCAGGAACGACAATTTCATGGGTGAAAACGTATACGGGGACTTTACCTGCGCTTACCTTCATCCGAAACCTGCACGGATGCTGGTCAGGGCAAACGAACTTATTCGTAAGCGGCATCCCGGGCTGCGCGTTCTGGTAGGTGAAGCCTTCAGGCCCCGGTTTGTTCAGCACAGGATGTGGAAACTTGTCGTAGACACTCCCATGCAGCCTTACGTGGCAAACCCGTATACGGGATCCATGCATAACTTCGGGGCTGCTGTGGATGTAACTCTGGTAAATGTGGATACCGGAAAAGAACTGGATATGGGAACCTCTATGGATCACTTCGGTCCCCTGGCCCAGCCGTTGCTGGAAAATCAATTTCAACAGCAAGGCAAGCTGTCAGAAGAGCAAATTGCAAACCGCCTGATTTTAAGGAGCGCCATGACTGATACGGGATGGCATCCAATCAATATCGAATGGTGGCACTTCAATGCCTTTTCCCGGGACTACATCAGGAAAAACTATTCGATAATCGAATAACTTTACCTGCCGATCATCTCTTTTAATCTAGGTGCCGGACTGCCGCTTGGAATTTCTGAACACCCTGCCGGGTAAAGACTTTTCAACAAGCTGCTATGATTACAGACTGCTTCGCTTTGGTCACATCAAAAGATTGCCTTGGTCACATCAAAAGATTGCCTTGGTCACATCAAAAGATTGCCTTG
>SKKD01000110.1 GCA_007121655.1 Desulfonatronovibrio sp.
CCTATCCGAGATCGCGAGATACCACATGTCCGTGAAATAGCTGCTGCCTGACAACCTGATGCTACCGTGTAAAGACGAAGAATCGAAGAGTTAGGGGACGTATTGACACTTTGTGCACCTGCAGGCCTGCAGGTGTTACCGGCACTGATATAGAGCCACTTGAGGGTCACTCTAATGGAACCACCGTGTGGTCACTCTAATGAGTCCACTTAAGAGGCAAGAAAGGGGGCAGACAAGATTTACATTTATAAGCGGCGCGAATTATGGGAACCATCACTCAGTTGAGGAAGTTGTAGACCCTCAGGTTATTGAGAGACTTGAGAATGAAGATCCCCCGGAGACAGACGCATATGTAGACCGACCTCTTTCTCCTGATGAAATTAAGCACTGTGAAGACACAGGGAGACTATAATCTAAGCCCAACAAAAGGTTAATTGGCGGCGCTGGTTAAGATTGGTGTTCTATTCTTTGGTTCTTGACAAACAACATAGCTGCTGTACAATTGTCATACTGGCAAGTGTTGGGGGAAAGCAGTGGAAATTGTAATAGACACTTCTGCATTGATTTCGGTAATTGTCGGTGAGCCAGAACGCAAAAGGATCATCGAAGTTACAACAGGAAACACGCTCATAGCGCCGGGTTCTATCCAATGGGAAATTGGTAACGCCTTTTCAGCAATGTTTAAACAAAAAAGGCTCACACTGACAGAGGCTGAAAAAGGAATATCAATTTTTAAAGGCATCCCCATCCGGTATATTGATCCAGATTTTATCAAGGCATTAAAAATATCCAAACAGGCCAATATTTATGCATATGATGCCTATTTTTTGGAGTGTGCCATCAGATATAAGGCTCCGTTATTGACATTGGACCGAAAGCTCATGGCATCCGCCCAAATTTTCAACGTCGAAACCCTGGGGGTTTAAAATGCAGGTTTTTACATATTCTGAAGCACGGCAAAAACTGGCCATGATTCTTGACCAGGCGGAAAATACGGGAAAAGTGATAATCCGGAGAAAAGACGGCAGGACCTTTGCGTTGGTTCCGGAAAAAGTCGTTTCTTCCCCTTTGGATGTGCCTTCAATTAAAGTAAAAATTACCACACAAGAACTAGTTGATATTATTCGAGAAGGAAGGGAGAGATAGAACCAGTAAGGATAGAGTCGACCAGAAAACCGAGGATGTTCACTTTGCCAGCAAATGAGCATGGTCGATCTCTATTCATTGTTCATGTAGCCCGGTATGCCTGGCAGGGGGTAAGGACAAAGCTTTTTTTTAAGATGTTTCAGGAGGTAGGAAAGATTACCATCAGGTCATACTGAGCGACGTAGAGATTATTTTTCTCCGCCTGCGTATTCCACGGGAAAGCGGACACGATTCCACTGGAAAATGGACAGCGTTCCACACGATGATGGACAGCATTCCACGGCATGATGCCCACTCACTCACAATGAACTGACCGCTTTAAGCAGCATTCATCCATTTTTTTTTGACGCGGGATTGAACAAAAGAGAGAAAGCCTGGGTAAAGGCCATATATCGATCGTCAGCTTGTACAGTGTTTGCTGCAAAATGGAAATGCACTGCTGGACAGCACCTGATACCTATCCAAGAAAATAATAGACCACACCCACCACCATCAGGCTGCCCGCCCTGAGGCTCTGGTTGTAAAAAATCAGCCTTACAGCCAGGGCTGGACTGAAGATGCCTGAATAATAAGGCAGTTGATGTCTTATGGCTCGCACGGGAGATGAAAGAATATTGCCGATAATCAATGCCAGAACAACTTCTTTTATCCCAAGTGCCCCACTGTCCAGAAGAGATCCTGCCGCAGCCAGACCGGCCGAGAATTCAGCCCCCAACTGAAGCACTATGATGCTTATGGCCTGGGGAGGGAGAAAACTCAATATTCCTGTGTGATCGGCCATAAACCTTTCAATAAGCGCGAAAAATCCTGCATTTTGCAGAAAATAAAACAATGAATAGATCGGCACGGTAAAAATCATGACCTGTTTAAACCTTTTTCCGAATCTGGACCGGACTTTAGAAAATACCTTGGCCCATTCCAGCTTTTCCGTCGGCGGCAATTCACATTGAACACACAGGTCTTTCCTGGCCGGCAGAAAAAATCTGCCAATGATAATTACCACAATAGTCCTCAGTACCGCCGAAGAAATAGTCAGAGAAAGATAAGGGATTGCCGCGGCCTTGATAAGGGGGGCAATGATGAAAAAAGTTGTAGGCAGATGCAGAAAATAGGTAGGCAGTGAATTGAAAAGGTTGGAAAGGACAAGCTCTTTGCGGCTTAGTTTTTTTTGTTCATAAGCCTCAGCCAGCATGGTGTTGGCGCTGACCCCGGAAAAAAAGGCCATGGAAAAACTGGCCCCGGATATGTCCTTGAGTCGCCCTGCCCTGACCAGGGGAGCGGCAAACATAGCCATAAATCTTGTCCAATTCATGGCTTCTATAAAGTTGCCCACAAAAACGCCCACAGAAATGAACAGGCAGAGTCTTAAAAGGGGAATGATAAGATCTGTCCATAACTCCGGGATTGAAAACATTAATTTAAGCCTTTGAAACAGTCATTACTAAGCAGGATGTTTTGAAATCCCGGTGCACGGGGTATATCTGTTTGAGTTGAATTTTAGATGCCTGACGGTTTAAACCTTCATGCAGGTAACCGGAACAGTCAGGTGATCAGGCGTTTTTGGTTTCTGTCCAGGCAGAAGCAGGGTTAATCTCCAGCGCGTCGCCTCTTCTGCTTACAACCGTGTTCATTTCCAGTTCATCCAGGGCCTTTTTCAATAGATCCTCTGAAGCGTTCCACCTTGGCTCAATATTCCCCATTTCCAGCGGCACCTTGGAAAAATCAAGATCAAACAAGATCAGATAAAGGGAAATCGCCTCCACTGAAAGACCCAATTTAAATATTTTACTTTCCATTTTTTTCTATCCCGTTTTATTGTTAGGTGTCTGCTTCAGTTTGAATGAGCTGAACCCTCAGCCTGCCGGGTCTGGAGGGCAATCTTATCCAATATGGTATTGGCCACTTCCAGGGCTTGCATGCCCTGTTTTCCAGGCACTTCAGGTTCCAGATCATAAATTATTGCCCGGGCAAACTCTTCAAGTTCCATTTTCAGGGAATTGACCTGGGGAGGTTCGGGTCTTTCCAGAACAATGTCTCTGGCCTTATCTCCTACCCCTATCCGGCTGACCACAATTGATGATGTTTCAGGTTCAGAACCCTGATCCTGGTCCCTGAGGATGAACAGGTCAGATTTTTTTTCCATAAAATCCATGGCAATATACTGATTTTTCTGAAAAAGACGCATCCTGCGCATTGGCTTGAGCGATATTCTGCTGCAGGTAAGATTGGCAACGCAGCCGTTTTCAAATTTAAGCCGTACATTGGCTATGTCTTCAGTTTCTGAAACAACTGAAACCCCGCATGCATCAATGTGAACGACCCTGCTTTTGACCATGTAAAGAATCAAATCCAGGTCATGGATCATCAGGTCCAGGACCACGCTGACGTCACATCCCCTGGGATTGAACCGGCTTAATCGATGAGCCTCTATAAACATCGGATCCAGATTGTAGTCTTTTACAGCAAGCATGGCCGGGTTAAACCTTTCAATATGACCTACCTGTATTTTCTTATTTTTTGCTCTGGCTTTCTCAATTATCTGTTCTGCCTGTTCAACCGTAGAGGTAATGGGTTTTTCGATAAATATGTGACAGTCGTTTTCCAGGGCTTTCATGGCCACCTTGAAATGCTCGGTTGTCGGAACAACAATGCTTACGGCTTCCACATCGGATAAAAGGTTTTCCAGGTTTGGATATGAGACTGAGTCGCAATCGGCGCAAACCCGGGCTGCCAGCTCCTGATCAATATCATAAGCCCCGACGAGTTGTATGCAATCAATTTCAGAGGCGAGCCTGGCGTGAACCTTTCCCAAATGTCCGACTCCAATAACTCCCAGTTTAATTTTTTCCATTTGTTTTTCCTTTATTCATGAGATAAAATATCTGATCAGCGCAGGTTTGGGTGGCTGACTTATTCCCCAGAAGAGCTTTAATCTTTTTCAGATCAGACCTGACCTGAGAGGCTTTTTGGGGATTATCCAGCCAGATTCGCATTGCTGACACAATGTTGTTCACATTGGCCCGGCTTTGAATCAGTTCCGGAAAAATCTCCCGGCCCAAAATAAGATTGGGCATGCTGATGTGATTGACGTGGATAAGCATTCTTCCTGCCAGGAAGCTTATCCAGGAAAGCTTATAGGCCACCACGGCCGGAACTTCAAGAACGGAGCATTCAAGGGTCACTGTTCCGGAAGCAGCCATGGCTGCCGTACTGTTTCTGATGGTAGTGTGCCTGTTTTCAGATGAAATAAATCTAAACCAGGGCTTTTGAGGACAGAACTTTTTCAGGAAGTCCATTTGGACTCCCGGCGCCTGGATTATATTAAAAACCAGGTCAGGGAAAGCCTGGTGCAAGAGATCTGCAGAACGGGAAAAAATCGGCAACAGGGAGGATATTTCTTTTTTTCTGCTTCCGGGAAGTATGGCGATCTGACTTTTCTCATCTTCTTTTCCCCCAGATTCAGGCAAATCCAATGTTTCCATGAAGGGATGTCCAACAAAATCAGCCTTTATTCCATAGTTCCGAAAAAAAGCCTGTTCGAAAGGAAAAATGCAGGCTATCCGATCAACATATTTCTTAAGAAACCTTACTCTTGATTTGCGCCAGGCCCAAACCTGGGGGGCTATATAATACAAGACAGGAATATTTAAATTATATGCCATTTTGGCCAGGCGAAAATTAAAGTCAGGCGCGTCCAGCAGTACCAGTGCGGCGGGCCTCCTTTCATGCATAAGCTTCTTGATTGTCTTAAGATAACCCATGATCCTGGGAAGAGCGGTAAAAACTTCGGTCAGGCCAACCAGAGAAAGATCTTCAGACCTGAAAACAGCTTTAAGACCCTGCTTCCGCATTGCAGGACCGCCCATCCCCAGGAATTCCAGGTCCGGATCACGCCTTTTAAGCTCCTGCATAAGCATGGCGCCGTAATTATCGGCGGATGCTTCACAAACGTTTATCCAGACCAGTTTATTATGCACCCCAGGCTGGCCTCATGCTTAGTTGGACCTTAGCTTTTTACTTAAAAGACTTAACCTTTTGTCCTCTGGACCGGCAAGAGTCAATACGAATTCGTTCTGATCAGGACTGCATGCGGGGCAACCTTTGGAGAGCATCAGCCAATCAGAATCCAGGGTTTTTTCTATTCCTGAATACTGAATGAGAAACGTGGTGGTGCCTTTCTCCCAGATAAGCGGCCGACCGCATCTGGAACATTCCACGTACAACGTTTCCAGATCAAAATCCTCTTTTGAAGCGGGTTCCTTGCCTGATTTTTTCTTGATGTTTATTTCTGTCATAAAAAAATATTATTTGCCAATGCAAAAGTTGTCAAAAATGGAGTTTAAGACTTCATCAGGAGTGATTTTTCCGGTCACCATGTCCAGTTCTGAACAGGCATAATCAAGACGGACAGCCAAAAGATCATAGGGAACCTGATTTTTTGCTTCCCTGGACAGCTCTGCAAGTTCGACTGAAGCCTTTTCAAGAGAGGATTTCTGTCTCAAGTTGGGGACAAGGGCGCCCTCAGGCTTAATGCTTCTTCCTGATAATGCCATCTGCCTTA
>SKKD01000099.1 GCA_007121655.1 Desulfonatronovibrio sp.
GTCTGATGAAGATTAAAAGTTCGTCCATTCGATCATCAATAAATTCATGCTTAAAAAGCCATCCCAGGAAGGGAACGTTTCCTAAGCCCGGCATCCTGTTTTGTGTTTGATCTTCAACCATTTTCTTAATGCCGCCCAGAACAATGGTCTCCCCATCTGCAACAAAAAGTTTTGTTTTGGCCATGCGGGTTTCCACTGATGCCTGGCCCACCACGATTGCCGGGTTATCATCGCTGACCTCCAGGCTGATAATAATATTGCCGTCTCTGGTAATCTGGGGAGTAACCAAAAGCTTGAGTACGGCAGGGATAAACTCCGTGGTTGCGTTACCTGCTTCATCCAGCGTTATATAGGGAATTTGCACCCCCTGTTCTATTTCCGCGAGTTCATTATTAAGGGTCACTATTCTGGGAGAGGATATTGTTTTGGACAATCTTTGAGTCTCACCCAGCCTCAACTGAGCATCCAGAGTAAAAATAGTCCCTGAAACACTGCGCAGCGAACCCCCGATGGATAAAAATTCAGTGTCATCCATACCCGGAAAGTTCATGCTTCCGAAATTTACACCACCAAGCAGATCCCCGCTTGGAGAGAAAGCGTTTTGCTCGGGATACAGAAAATTCCACTGCAGGCCAAGATTCCTTCTGAACTCCTCGGTTGCATAAACAATTCTTGCTTCAATCAGGACCTGCTTTTCCGGGCGATCCAGATTTTGTATCAGAGATTTTATTTCACTCATGTGTGATGATGTATCCTGAACAATCAGGGTGTTCGTCCTTGCATCGTGTGAAACCCTTCCCCGCTCTGAAAGAAAGTCCCTGATCTGGGGCAGCATATCGTTGGCGGTGGAGTAATTGATCTGGATAAATTCCTGTTCCAGAGGTTCAAGCATTCTCATGCTTTCCCTGGCTTCGGCCTCAGCCTGTCTTGCCCTTCTGGCCTGGTCCCGCTCGGCTTCGAGTTTCTGGGCTGTGGTAATCCGGATAATATCTCCCCAGTGGACCATTCCCAGGTTTTTCTGAACAAGAACCAGATCCAGGGCCTGGTCCCAGGGCACTCGGGTCAGGCGCAGGGAGATTCTGCCCCGCACGTCTTCGTCCAGGATCAGGTTGTAATCGGTAATGGACATAATAAGCCGGATTACGTGTTCCACTTCCGCGTTCTGCAAGTCAATGGATATCAGTTCGCCGGTGTAGTCCTGTTTCATGCCCGGAAAAAGAGTGTTGAATTCCAGAAACCGAATTTCCCTGGAAGTTGCTGAAAACCGGTCGCCGGAACTGTATTTGTCAGTGTTTTTCTGCAGCCCGGAGTCTGGAGATCTTTCAAACATGTAAGTCAGGCTATTTTTATCCCTTGCAACATTGAAGGGGATCTCCTTATCCCAGGTCCAGACCAGTCTCGTGCCGGACAGGGTGTTTTGAATGAAAAGAGATCTGATTCCCGCTTCAAAATCGTCCAGACGGTAAAGGCTGACAAGTGAAGAACTGGTTTTGAATCCCGGTATCAGAACCTCCATCCTGGATTTGTCTTTTGAACCCACGGTTGGCAATGTGATGTCCCGGCCCTTAAAAGACACAAAGAGATTACCTTCTTTATCCTTCCAGAAATCCAGGTCGGTTATCTCATTCTGGACCTGATTCAGCTTAGTCTCTGTTGCGTTCATAGCTGAAACCCCGGGAGAGGAAACAAGGAAAAGTACCGCTGCAAGAGTTAAAAGAAAGGGGAAAAAAAATAAGGGTGTTTTTGGCATTTAACCTTCCTGTCCGGGACGCAGTTCAAGAATTGTCCGTTTTTGCACGGTTGCTCCGTATATATTGGTAACCTCTTCTACCAAAATGACCTGATCAGTCAGAATTGCAATAACTTGTCCCTGGTTTGGACCGACCACTGTACCTTTTTTAAGGATAAACCCTTTTCCGTCAGGCAATTCAACCATAGCCGAAGGAGCATGAGAGGCATCAGTGTCCCAGATTATACCCACCAGTTTAAGCTGTCCTATTTCTATTCTTTCCAGAGGGGTAAGAGGCCTTTGGGGTCTTTCCAGAACTTCCCTGTCTTCTTCCCGAACGCTAAGCCGTACAAAGGGAATAAATGGATCAGCCACACCTGCCGGGCTATAAGCGTAACTTGAGGGTGTATACCATTCCGGTAAAAACTCATCCTGAATCTGATTCTTGTTGTTCATGGCAAAGGCAGGCTGAACTATAAGCAATAAGATGAAAAATATGCCTGAGAATTTAATCATTTTTTCCTGGCCTCTATTTCGGCATCAGACAATGATCTGTACACCTGGAGCACGGCTTCAGCTGAAAGAACAACTCTTTCTCCTTGCTGTCCGGTTACAGGAGTCAACCGGAGGCTTTGCAGACTTACCAGTCTGTCAAATCTTGACAATTCATCAAAATAGCTGATGAGATCGTGAAAACTCCCCTGCAATCTCAATTGAACACTTCTGCTGGAGTAATACCTGTGGACTTCCTCTGAACCAGGCTGAAACAATAAAAAGCGAACCCCCTTTTCATTGCCCAGACGTTCAAAAGAGGCTAACAGTCGCTCAAGAGCGTGGGCATCTTCAGGCAAAAGAGTTCTGGCCAGGATAAGTTCTCTTTCCCGCTTTTCAAATTCCTTTTCTCTCTCTGAAAGCCCGGCCGCCTGAATGGAAAACCTTACGATATCCTCTTCCAGAATCTGAACTTCCTGCTGAAGGTGAACAATTTTTTCCCATGCCTGGGATAGATAAAAAAACCAGGATGATCCGCAGATTACCGCCAGTATCAGAAACTGGATAATAAACTTCTGGGTTCTGGTTAGTTTTTCAATACCAGAGAGTATCTCCTGCCACTTAATACTCATGACTTTCATCATCCTGCCCGGAAATTGCCGGTCCGGCCCTGACCTGGAAATGGAACTCAACCAAATCCAGATCACTGACCCGTCTGCTTAAAGTTCTCTGGGTACTCACTGTGCACACAAAAGGCGAATTTCTCAGTTCATCGGCATATCCGGCAAAAGCCTGGTTATCAAGGGCCACACCCTTTATATCAAGGATACCATCTCTGTTGAGATTAAGGTTCTCAAACCATATCATATCTTTGGGAATATTGCGGACTGTCTCATCAACATATCTGACCGGCAGCTGCTGCTTCAAACGAATTTGCCTGATGGCGGTGACATTGGACTGAATTTCATCAAGCTCTTTTTGCAGCTGGTTAATTCTGCCCACCCTGGACAGCTGGACTTGCCTCAGGGTTTGTTTTTCCTGTACAATCTTTTCCAGCTCACTCACCCTGCCTTTTGACCAGAATCCGGTCAGGACAATACCGGTTACGATTATTGCTGTAAAAAGTACGAACAGGATGATCTGTTTCTCAGTATCAGATGTCTTTGCCCTTTTGGCATGAGGAAGCAGATTTATTTTAATCATGGTCTGGTTGTAAGAAGCTTATCCCAAGCTAGATAATACCCCTGAGCGCAAGTCCGGTTGCTACGACAAACTGAGGTTTTACCGAATCCAGATATTTAGAGTCAAAATCATTTATTGAAGTCTGAAGGTTTTTCCAGGGATCCAGATACTTGGCTTCGATGTCCAGTTGCGCCTCAAAGATCATATCAATCCCTTTAAATAGACTACCCCCTCCGGAGAGAAATATCTTCTGAGCCTGGTTTGCCTCAGGAAAAGATGTCTGATAAAAGCCTATGAGCCTTTTTATCTCTTCAGCCCAGGACTTAATAGTTGCAGCCATCTCTTTTGAAATTTCAGCATTTTCCGACACATTATGAACTGAGGGCCCCTCTATTTTGGTTTTTTCGGCTTCCAGCCTGCCAATATCCAGACTCCGGGCGACGATATCAGTTAGTTGTCTGCCTCCAAAGGATATTTCTCTAAAAAAAACAGGCTGACTTTGCGAAAAAATTGCGAATATGCTTTGATTTCCGCCAATATCCAGCAAATAAGCAGGTTCCTGGGCAAATTCAGGATAATTGAATTCAAAGCAATTGCTCAGGGCAAAAGCGTCAACATCAACTATACCCAGGGAAAGACCTGAGTGGTCCAAAACTTTGATCAGTTCCTGAACCATCTTTTTTTTGCTGGCAACCAGCAGTACCTCCAGGGTATCCTGTTTGTTTCCCTTTCCGAGTACCTGGTAGTCCAGGTAAACATCATTCAAGTCAAAGGGAATGTACTGCCTGGCTTCTTTGTAGATATTTTGCTCAAGCTCTTTTTGAGGACGGGCATCAAAAAAGACCCTTTTTACAATCACTGAATGGCCGGCCATAGAGGATATTACCACTTTATCCTTAAGACCCAGATAATCCCATAAAGCTCTAACCTTTTTACCCTGTATGGACTGGCCGTCAAGATCCTTCGAAGACCAGGGCATCCGGGCAAAAGTCTCCAGCGAGGCTGATTTGCCTTTTTTGGACACTTTGACTGTTTTGGCCCAGGTGCTTCCCAGGTCAAGCCCGCAAAGAGGGGTTTTTGACTGAAAAAAATTAAAAACTTTCAATGAATTATTCGTTAAGGCCTGATGGTCATTACCGGGATGGAAGCCGACTTGACAATTTTCTCAGCTACTGAGCCAAATAAAACTCTGTCGATACCTTTGCGGCCGTGGGTGCCCATAATGATTAAATCAATATTTTCCTCTCCTGCGTAATTAAGGATCTCCTCCGCAGCATATCCGCTTAAGACCCTGCCGCTAACATCTATATCGCTGAAATTTTCCTGGATAAATGAATCCATTGTCTTTTCAGCTCCGGATACAATTTCTCCAACAAAGTTTTCAATGGATGTAGGTGGAACATGAAAACCTACATACTGAGAAAGACTTGGAGCCACATAGACCACCTTGACAGGAGCGTTTAGAGATTTACTTAACAGCTGAGCATAAGAAGCCACCTTTGCGCTCATTTCTGAAAAATCAACAGCGCACATAATATTTTTTATTTTAGTCATAAGGCCTCCTTTATTAAGGTAAAAGCGTTCTTTATGGACAGACTGCCAGAATTTATAAAAACATTCAAGAAATTTAAATTAATTTAAAAGGAAGATGCAATGCCGATTTTTGAGTATTACTGTTCAAACTGCAAAGTGTTATTTGAAGAGCTTGTAAGGACGCCCGACATCGAAAAAGCAACATGTCCCAGGTGTGATCAGAAAGAACATACCCAAAAGTGCATATCGACCATAACCATAGGAAAAGGTTCAAATGACCGGATTTCAACCGCTCCGGGGGCATGTTCCCAGAGCCCTTATTCCTGAGGATAAAAGCCCTTGCGTTTTGGTGCAAAACGCATTACCTGCCCACGGCGTCAAATCTTTCAAACTTCATTATCAAACCAGCCCTGCCCTGGGTGGCTGAGCGAAGATTCGTAGAGAATCCAAACATTCTGCTCAGCGGGTTTAAAGACCTGATGACCTTCTGGCCGTGATGATCATACATGTTTTCTATCTGCCCCCCCTTGCTTCCCAGAAGGCTCACGCACTCACCCACGAATTCATCGGGAGTGGAAATTTCAACCATCATTACAGGCTCTAGCAGTACCGGACCAGCTTTTGCTATGGCCAGTTTCAGGGCCTGAAAAGAAGCAAGCCTGAAACCGACGGTATCGGCACCTTCAAGAGCTTTGATCTCTTTTATCCGCACCACTACATCTGTTAAGGGGTAACCCTTAAGCTCACCAGCCTGAAGGCCGTCTTCAATGCCGTTATGCACTGCCTCAATCCAGGATCCGGGCCATTTTTCAAGGTCGAGTTCCATGACGATCCTATTGCCCTTGCCCCTTGGGGAGGATTCCACCTCAATGGCGGCAAATCCGCGATGAAATTCCTCTCCCAGTTCTCTTGCATATTCGAACTCCGCCCTGGCACTCTGCCTGATGGTTTCCTGGTATACCACCTGCGGATTGCCTGCCCGGAAGTCTACATTATATTCTCGTCTGATGCGGTGCAGAACCACATCAAGATGCAACTCGCCCATTCCCGAGATGATTATTTGGTCGGTATCCTTGTCTCTTTCGTAAAACAGGGTGGGATCTTCCTGCAGAATCTTTTCTATTGCAAAAACAAGCCTCTCCTCCTGTTCACTGTTTCTTGGCTCCAGGGCCAGAGAAATCACCGGTGTATACTCGCTTATTTTTTCCAGAATCAGCGGATCATCCTGAAAACAGAGGGTATCACCTGTGCGGGCATCCTTCAAACCAGCTACCGCCACGATCTGTCCGGCTAAAGCCTGGTCGGTCTTTTCCTTGTGATTGGCGTGAAGGACGAAGATCCTTGCTATTCGTTCCATTCTGTTTTGGGTGGAGTTGAACACTGAATGACCGGCTTCAATCTTGCCAGAATAAATCCTTATATAAACAAGCTTTCTTCCTGTTTCCACGCTAACCTTAAAGACCAGAGCGGACAAGGGAGCCTTGACCTGGGGGGGGAAGGAAACGGGAGTCATTTTTACAGGATGGATTCCCTTAGCCTGAGGTATCTCTGCAGGAGAAGGCAAAAAATCGCATATTGCATCCATTACCGGCTGGACTCCCATATTCTTCAGGGCTGAACCAGCCAGAACAGGGACCATCCCGAACTGAAGAGTGGCAAGACGCATGGCCTGCCTGATTTTTTCAGAAGGTATTTCCCTGTTTTCCAGGTAGTCTTCCATAATTTGATCATCAATCTCTGAAAGGATCTCCAGCAGACTTGACCGCCATTTGTCAATTAATTGAGATTCTTCATCATCCAGATCAGTCACTTCGATCTTTCTACCAAAACTTACCTGGTGAAATACAAGTTTTTTCCGGGAAACAATATCAAGCACCGCCCTGAAATCTTCGCCCTGTCCCAGGGGAACGTGAACGGGCAAAGGCGTTGCTCCAAGTTTTCCTTTCATGGCTTCAAGCACGCTTTCAAAGTTAGCTCCCGGACGATCCATTTTATTGATAAAGGCAATCTTGGGGATATGATACTTGGCAGATTGTCTCCAGACTGTCTCACTCTGAGGTTCTACTCCACCAACAGCGCAGAACACTGCAACCACTCCGTCAAGAACCCTCAGAGCCCTGTCCACTTCAACGGTAAAATCCACATGCCCGGGGGTATCAATAATATTAATAACCTTATCTCTCCAGGGACAGGTGGTGCAGGCGGAAGCTATGGTAATGCCTCTCTCCTGTTCTTCGTGCATGAAGTCCATGGTGGCTGTTCCTTCATGCACTTCTCCCATGCGGTGTATTCTGTCGGTGTAGTAAAGCATTCGTTCGGTCAGGGTGGTCTTGCCTGCGTCAATATGAGCAATAATCCCTATGTTTCTGATTTTTTGCAGATACCCGGATGGTATGGCAGGGGTTTTCATGCTAAATCTCCTTCCAGTAAACCCTGTTTTCCATAAAAAAGCTCCTGTCTATTTCAGGCCAAAGCCAGAATGGCTCCATGCCCTGGGAAAAGCCTCTGGCAATCAAGCTGGATCTGAAGATATCCCCGTTCCCAAGGAACAGGTCATATGGCTGTTGAAGCAACTGGTGGATTTCAAGGTCTGTTTTGATAAAACCTTCAGGTGCTTTCGAGGCCTGGACCCCGCCAACAATAAATTCAATGTCCGGATGAGCCCATTTTAAGATTTCGTAATCCCAGTCTGTAAGGTTCTCAGCCCATATAAGACCCCTGGGGGTACTCGTAAAAGAAAGACGGAGATATTTTTCAGTGCCTGGCGGATGTTTAAAAAGCCTTTCATCCACCAGACTCCGGGAACTTAGATCAATTAGCGATGTGTCCGGAGAGTTGCTGATTAACTCTGCCGCAGAGACGGCATCCGGCCGGTCATTAAGGAAAATATTTTCAATGCCTGCCAGCTCAAGTGAAGTAAGGAGTTCCGGACAGGACTCATCTTGATTTTTGATCATGAATACAGATATCTCGTTTGTTCCGGCCGCTACGGCCGGGATGGCTGCAGCCAGCAGTCTGTTCCATATTCTGAGATGATTGTCAGCAAAGATAGCAACTTTAGAGACTGGAAAGGATACTTTTTCATGGATGAACCCTGCCCTTTGCCTGCCTATGCTGGTGTATTCGACCCTGGAATCGTGACCATAAAAACAGAAGAGATAGGCTATGAATTTTTTCATCCATGATCTGTTCAAATCGCCCACCTTTTCATAAGACTCAGCCAACTCCTGGTCAGTGATCAGGAATTTATCCCATTCTTGACATGAAAACATGATTTTCTCGCTTGGGGAAAAACCGGTTTTAAAAGGGAAACCTTTAAAGACCGGGCCTGCGTTGTCAAGAAAAACATAACGCCTGAATAAGACAAATATTTTTAGATCATTGAAGATCCGGCTAAAAATGACCTCCGGTTTTAACAGGTATGTCCCATTCGAATGGATCACTTTGCGCCACATCTAATTAACACATGTTCATTTTTGACACAGAAGCCGGCGGCAGGAATTTCACTCAGCAGATTATTTTTTTAGATTTATACCAACAGGACTGGCAAAAAAAACAAAAAACATTTTTAAACAAATTATGGCACGTCTAATGCTGTGATAGGTTTGAATTCATATCTAATAACCAAAACGGAGGTATTTTAATGATTTTTTCAAAAAAAATGCAATTTTTGACATCTGCCTTATGTTGTCTTTTCTTTATGGCGGCCGCGTTCAGCGTCTACGCCCAACAGGAGGAAGGCTATGATCAGCAAATGATGCAGCAGCCCCCCGGTTCAGTTGAAGTAACTGATGCGGAACTTGACAAGGTTGCTCAGGCCTACATTAAGATTACTGAAATCAGGGAAGATTTTCAGAAATCCCTGGCCGAGGTAACAGATCCCGAAGAAGCACAACAGTTACAGGAAGAGGCTGGAGGAGCCATGGTTGAAGCCGTTCAGGAAACCGGGCTGGATGTTCAAAAATACAATGAGGTAATGGAAGCGGCCCAGGTCGACGAGGAATTGAGGGAAAAACTCTTGTCGCGCCTGGAACAGATGCAGTAACTGCAGAATCCGGGGAGGCTGATCAAATGAAATTAAAAAGCATCATCATAACAGTAGTTGCCATGATTGTTATGGGTCTGGGCATTGCCTGCGATCCTCAGGATGAGGGTCAGCAGTTTCCGTCTTCAGAACCGGAAACCCCTGGCGGATTCGAGCAGCCGGAACCTCAGGAAGAGCCTTATGCTCCAGAATCACCTTAACAAACCAACATTTACATAACAGCCTTACGTAAACCAGTGTTGGATGCACAAAAAAAGCCCCTTTTAAAGGGGCTTTTTTTATTCCACAAAAATTTTTTCCGAAGGATCATCAAGCACCGTGCCGATTAAGGAGGCGCCGGTTAGACCGCGTATTTGCAGCTCAGACAGTAAGGATTGCGCCTGAGAAGACGCACAGCAGATAAGGAGACCTCCCGAAGTCTGGGGATCATAAAATATATCCCGGATAACTGGAGATATATTTGGGGATAAATGAGTCATGCATTCTCTGAACTCTCTATTTTTATGCGCTCCTGCCGGGACCATTCCCATGGAGGCGAACTCTAACGCTTCAGGTATAACAGGCGTTTCCGAGCTGTTTATGAGCAGGCTTTTCCCTGATCCATAAACCATTTCAGCCAAATGTCCGATCAGACCGAATCCGGTAATATCGGTGCAGGCATGCACTTCATAGTCAGCCATGACCTCGGCGGCAGTCTTGTTGAGTTCGGCCATGAGCATGGTTGTTTTTTCTGTAAGTTCTTTTGATGCCAGCCCCCCTTTGATGGCTGTGTTGATTATTCCTGTACCCAGGGGCTTGGTGAGAATCAGCATGTCGCCGTTTCCAAAGCCGCTTTTGGTCAGGACCCTGGAGGGATGAATGAAACCGGTCACGGAAAGACCATATTTTAGTTCCTTGTCTTCCACGCTGTGTCCTCCCACGAGGACAACTCCGGCCTCTCTCATCTTTTCCAGGCCGCCCATGATGATCTGGCGCAGGACTTCAATATCAAGATCTCCAAGGGGAAAAGCGACAAGGTTCATGGCTGTTTTCGGTTCACCGCCCATGGCGTAAACATCGCTCATGGCATTGGCCGCTGCAATCTGGCCGAACCAAAAAGGATCGTCTACAATGGGAGTAAAAAAATCAACAGTCTGAATCATTGCCAACTCATCGGATATCTTGTACACGCCCGCGTCGTCGGCCCTGTCAAGTCCTACGATCAAATTATCGTCGGCAGGAAATTCGATTCCCTTCAAGGCATTCTCCAGGTCCCCCGGAGGAAGTTTGGAAGCTCAGCCGGCTCCCTTAACTGTTTCAGTAAGGCGTTTGACTTTTAGTTTGTTCATGAGAATTGGGTTATTTATATGTTTATGCTTTTATTTAATTAGAATGTTCAAGGGTGGAAGTCCAATAGATATTTTAAATTGAATGTCTTTTTTTTATCAGGTTTTTCAATAAATGGCCCTTGACGGGTGCAATTTTATAAAAAAACCCGGGGCCAGACAATCGATCCGGCCCCGGGTTGGTGTGCGGCTGTTTTATTGTGCCTGCTGTCTGTATTCTTCCTTCATCAGCTTGGCGGAGATGGGAAGGCAGTTTTCCCGCCCACAAAAAAGTTCCTCTGGTGTTATGCCCAGAATAGCTTCTGACAGGACATCATCCATGGTTTTCACCGGAACTATTTCCAATCCTTTGAGTATATTTTCCTGAACTTCATCCAGGTCTCTTTCATTGCCTTCAGGAATCAGCACCTTTGTTATCAGGGCTCTTCTGGCAGCCAGCAACTTTTCGCGGATACCGCCAATAGGCAGGACCCTGCCCCTCAGGGTGATTTCTCCAGTCATGGCCACATCGTTGCGCACTGGAAGGTTAAGCAGAGCTGAAATCAGGCTGGTGGCCAAAGTTACTCCGGCAGAAGGTCCATCTTTCGGGGTGGCTCCCTCTGGCACATGTACGTGAATGTCTATTTCTTTGTAGAAATCAGGTTTAAGGCCAAAAACATCGGATCTTGAACGAAGGTAGCTTAGGGCTGCCCGGGCGCTTTCCTGCATAACCTCTCCAAGCTTGCCGGTTATTTCAACCTTGCCCGTACCGGGCATAATGGCCACTTCCACCAATAATATCTCTCCGCCTACCTCGGTCCAGGCCAGGCCCGTGGTTACTCCGACCAGCGGCTTGTCTTCTCGCTCACCGTGTCTAACCCTTGGGACCCCAAGGTAAGAAGGAATGCTGGACTTGGTAATCTGGGTTTTTTTGTCTCGAGCCTGTTTGTGCTCAACCTGCTTTTTGGCCACTTTGCGGCACACTGATGCAATTTCACGCTCCAGATTTCTTACTCCTGCTTCCCTGGTATACTTTCTAATTATCTCGGTTATGGCTCCTTCGGAAAATGATACTTTATCCGGCTTGAGTCCGTGGAATTTAAACTGCTTCGGACACAGATAATCTTTTGCTATCTTGTTCTTTTCAGTTTCCAGATACCCCGGAAGCTTGATTATCTCCATTCTGTCCTGCAGAGGCAGGGGAATAGTGTGCAGATAATTGGCTGTGGTTATAAAGAAAACATTGGAAAGATCATAATCCAGATCGAGATAATGATCATTAAATGAATAATTCTGTTCCGGATCCAGCACTTCGAGGAGTGCTGAAGAAGGATCACCCCTGAAATCAGTACTCATCTTATCAACTTCATCCAGGCAAAATACCGGATTATTGGTTTTAACCCTCTTAAGACTCTGGATGATTTTTCCTGGCAAAGCGCCTACATAAGTTCTTCTGTGTCCTCTTATTTCGGCTTCATCGCGCACCCCGCCCAGAGAAAGTCTTATAAATTCCCGTCCTGTCGCCCTGGCAACTGATTTGGCCAGAGAGGTTTTACCAACACCCGGAGGACCTACCAGACAAAGGATGGGCCCACGCATTTTATCCACCAGACTTTGCACTGCAAGGTATTCCAGAATTCGCTGCTTTGGTTTTTCCAGACCGTAATGATCGTCATCAAGTATTTTCTGCGCACCGGCAAGATCAATCTCCGACTCCTTAAGTTCGTTCCAGGGCAGAGAAAGAATCCAGTCGATATAGTTCATAAGTACGCTGTATTCAGCGGCATTGGGAGGCATGGTCCGGAGCTTTTTAAGCTCTTCCATGGCCTTTTCCACGGCTTGCTCGGGCATGTCCTTCTCTTGAATCTTTTCCTGGAGAAGATCCAACTCGGCCTTGGGATCATTTTCACGGCCCATTTCCTTGTGAATAGCCTTCAATTGTTCGGTAAGATAGTAGTCACGCTGATTTTTTTCCATTTGATTTTTGACCCTGGATTTTATCTTTTTTTCCAGGGAAAAGACTTCAATCTCACCCTGCAGATGGGCGTAGGTCATTTGCAGCCTCTTGAAGGGGTCAAGTTGTTCCAGAACACTTTGCTTGTCTTGAAAATCAACCCTCAGGTGAGGCATGATGGCGTCAGCAATGGCTCCGGCTTCGTCAAGGCTCAGGATAGACAGTATGGTTTCCTTGGCCATCTTTGAATTAATTTTCCCGTATTCGTCCAGAGCCTGATGAATTGCCCTGACCAGAGCCTCGGATTCGGGATTGGAAACATCCTCTTCAACCAGGGTTTGAGTAAACACAATCGGCACTTCCATTGAAAAATCAATTGATTCCGGTTCGATCACTGCTCTTTGCAGCCCTTCAAAAAGGACCTTTACCGTTCCGTCGGGTAGCTTGAACATCTGGAGTATCCTGGCCACGCAACCGTAAGTATATATACTTTTCTGATTCGGTTTTTCCACTTTGGGTTCCTTCTGGGTGACCAGAAAGATTTTTTTGTCATATTTGTTCAAAGCAGTTTCAATGGCTTTGATGGAAGCATCCCTGCCGACCAGGAGCGGAATAATTGATTTGGGAAACATTACCACTTCCCTCAGGGTCATTAGAGGCAGCTTCTTACCTTCTGAAATAAGATTTCTTGAAAACTCTTTTTTTTCAATCATAAGTCATCACCTTGATATATATATTATTTAAAAATGTTGGTTTATCCTGTTGTGGACCGCCACAATCCGGATCAAGGTATACCTAATCACTGGCTTGAACATTGGCAACCATCTCCTGATCAACCCGGTTTTCAAGAAACAGCAATATCTTTTTTAACGCCAGGCCGGATGAAAAACCGCCAAGAGTCCCCTTGCCGGTCAGTACCCGGTGACAGGGGACGATTAAGGGCCATGGATTCTGAGACATTGCACGCCCCACAGCCCTTGCGGCTCTGTTGTTGCCGGATAGCCTGGCCAGGGAGCCATAGGATGTTGTCTGTCCAAAATAAATGTTTTTCATAAGAGCTTGCAGTACCTGTTTTTGAAAAGGCGAGGTTATCAATGCCCAATCCAGTGGAGGTTCCACCCACGTAACAGCTTTTTTATTTTCATACCATTTTACAGCCCTGGCTATCTCATCAGAATAGGAGGTTGCTCCGTGACCGGAATATTGGCGATCCTTTCCCGGACCAAGAGCTATGTTGTGGATTAATTGATCCCTCCAAAAAACGGTCAGTGAAAAAAATTTGTTGGCAAAATATTCTGCGGTCATTCCTGTGGAAGGGCATTCATGGCGTTTTATGGCAGTTTGAGAAAAAGGTGATGATTTGCTCATGGAAAACTTATAAACTTTTCCGAATGAAAAGTATAATATATCCTTTAGCTGATTTTCATTCAAAATGGTAATTTTTCCCCATTTGGCTGCATAAATCTGCACAATTATCGTCAACCGGTTAAGATACGCCTCCTCATAATTGATTGATTCCTTACCAGGTAACTTGAAGCGTAAAGCAACAAATTAAGCATATTATTATTTTGCCATACAGATTGCTTCTGTCGCTTCGCTCGCTCGCAGTGACAGGGGAAAGGCGTAACCAGGACAGTGACTATCCAGTCACTGCGAGCGAGTCTTCTAGCAACGGTAATCTCTGGCACAGAGGGTTGCGAGCAAAGCAAAGCAATTCAGGCGCATAAGGCATTAAAAGTTGCTTGCAGGTTCGGTCCCGGGTGCGTCCGGGGTGGGATGCTTACAAGAGAAACCTTTATTTTCCGGAGAGAAAACAGGAGTTCCAGCATCCGGAAAGAAATGCTTTCCAGATGGAAATGCCAGCTGGTAAAACTGAGATATATTTCGTGTCTGTTTGACAACTAATATCAACCAAATTACAACTCACCGATCTGAGGAACTCAGATGGTAAAACTCTGATCCATTCCTGCATTCATTTTTTTGAGGCAGGACCACCGGCTCGCAAACACTCTTTTACTGAGTTTTTGAAGGCATTTCCTTTTTAATTAAAAACCGGAGCACCATAATGAATATTCCCGTATTCAGAGGCGTTATAATGGGCGGTACCGTGGGTCTTACCGCCAGCTTGCTGTTTGGAATTGACCCGTTAAGGTCACTTGTTCTTGGAGTGCTTTGCGGCCTGCTTGCAATGGCCACAAGAACATTTATTGAAAAAAAGAAAAAGCAGGAAAAATAGGCGGCATGATAAATAATTATCTATAAAAAATTTTTCAGTTTTGCAGCCGGGGCTAATAAACTTCTTTAGCGGTTTTTGAAAAATTCTTCACTAAACAGGCTATATGCCAGCATGCGGTCCCTGGATCTTATACTCCAGCTTTCGGGCCAGCAAAGGTAGCAAAATCCGGAAAGATTTCTCAGCGAGAGATGGAGGCAACCCCAGGGTCATCTTCCGAAAAAGAAGCCTCTTTCGCATGCTGCTTATAATCCTGCCCATTAATTGAGCGTAGAGATCAGAACATCTGTCTGGTTTAGTCAGGCATTCAAGCACCGCCCTTGCCGAAAGACTGCCTGAAACATGAGCATAGTATATGCCTTCACCGAGCAGAGGCTCGGCAAGCCCGGCCGCGTCACCCACAAGAAGCAGATTTTTGTATCCCGGTTTTTTTTCATAATCCCCGTAAGGCAGGATGCCTGCCTGAATTTTATGATGTTCAGGATTGGCTACTCCCCGCGCCCCAAGTAGTTCCAGCAGAAGCTCTTTAAGTATCCTGCCGTCTTTTATCCGTGCGGAGCAAATACCCATTACCTGCTTCCTGCTTCCGGGAAACGACCAGGCATATCCATCTCTGACCATACCCAGAAATAATTCCGGATGGGCGGAAAAACCGCCGGCATTTCTGTCAACAAAAGTTTCCAGAGCCAGGGCTGAACTTCTTGATCCAGGTGGCTGGACTATTTTTTTACCGGCCAGAGCCTTTCGAATCCGGCTTCCACTGCCGTCAGCTCCGATTATAAACCTTCCCCGATATGTTTTGCCGGCGGAAGTTATCACTCTTGAATCCTGAATATCTACCTGAACGGCCCGGTCGATGCTCACCTTCGCTCCCGAGTCTTTTAACTGATCCATCCATAAAAGGTCGTATTTTTCACGGTTTATCAAAACAAATGAATACTTTGACCTGCCTTTGTATAAGATCTTATCGGTTGACCTGATGACATAGGTTTTGCTGCTTGCTTCAATAACCCCTCTTGTGTCCATTTGCGACATAAATCCTGGAATAATTTCCTGACCAAATTCAATGGTCTTTTGAGTCAGCATGCCTCCGCAAAGCTTGAACCTTGGAAAACTTTTCTTTTCCAGAATCAAAACCTTAAGTCCTTCCCGGGCGAGAACCAACCCGGCTGTCGCCCCTGCGGGACCACCTCCGACTACAATTGCATCGAAATCCTTATTCATAATGCCGGCCATAGGTTGAGTGTTAAAAACCGATGATTCCGCTTAACCGTCCTGTCCCCAAAATCCGGAAATTCCCTTTTTTGGTTGGTATGTAGTTGAGCTACTTCCATATTAAAGTCAAGAAAATTATAGTTTTCAGCTGGTAACGAATTGAAAAAAGCAATTCGTATTCAGTCTGATGTACGGTTTTTGGCCTCAGATCATGTTTATTTTTGGATAACGCATATTTTTCCTGTGCTTATCAAAAGAATTGTTCGGCAACTTGCCTCAAACTCCCGGCGGATAGGAGGAGCCTTTTTTTATGATTACATCACGGGCTGCACCGGGTTTATTGCCGGTATATCATTCCAGGCAAACCCGTATTTTATTTTTTCCCGACTCTTGTGTTTTATTCTGTTTTCCAATAAAAAATTTTTTAACAATCAATGTTTCACGTGAAACATTTTAATCAGTCCCCGGGAGATATAATTGGAAAACATAATTGTAATCGCAAACCAAAAGGGTGGGGTCGGCAAAACTACGACTGCAATCAACCTTGCAGCATCTATCGCGGTCATGGAAAAAAAAGTTCTTTTAATTGACTGCGACGCTCAGGCCAACGCCACCAGCGGACTTGGTTTGACCGGCAAGAGTATCCGAAATGGAATCTATCAGGGGCTTTGCGGAGAAATCGGTTTTGATGAACTGGTGCATGATACTGATCTAAAATATTTAAAAATTATTCCATCCACCCAGGATCTGGTTGGAGCTGAAATTGAGCTGATCAACAAAAAAGACAGAGAATATTTTCTATATAATTTGATAAAGGACAATCTTGCCGATTACGATTACGTCATTCTGGATTGCCCTCCATCCTTGGGCATTGTTACCATAAACGCACTTTGCGCCGCAAAAAAATTGCTGATCCCGCTTCAATGTGAATATTATGCCCTGGAGGGAATAGCTCATTTATATCAAACCTTTGAGCTGATAAAGAAAAGATTGAATACCGAACTGACACTGCTTGGTGTTGTGCTGACGATGTTTGACAAGCGCAACAGGCTTTCACACCAGGTATCACGCGAAGTTATCGGTCATTTCAATGATAAGGTCATGAAAACGGTGATTCCCAGAAATGTACGCCTGTCGGAAGCTCCCAGTCATGGGAAACCGGTTCTCTCGTATGATATAAGATCAACCGGTTCTCATGCATATCTGGAATTGGCCAGGGAAGTAATAAAAAGAGCAGGCTGATTTAGAGCACCTGTCATCCCGTTCCCCTGGTGAAGAAGGCAAAAAGGTTAAAAGATTATCTTATCTTGCAGGTGAATGGTCTGCATTCATAGCAGATATGATCCTTGAAATGCTTTTTGGTGACCCGGTACTTGCACTTAACGCATAGAAAAGACACCATGCCGCCGATATTGGCTGCCTTCAGCCTGAACTTTTTGGGCTCGTCCTCGGTCCAATTTTCCGTGTGAGCACCGCAATTTTCGCATTTGACAACTTTTTCTACCGGATAGTTAAAATCCCAGTAGGAAAGAAAAAGTTCCCAGTCTTTAGTAGGCTCCGCTCTGAGAACTGATTTTTTAGTTTCTGAATGCGCTGATTCTTTGGAGAAAAGAAGCGCTTCCAACTCGGCTTCTTTTTCGAACCATTTGTTTGCTGAGATATAAACACCCTGCAAACTTCCGTTTTCATTGTATAATGGCGTTATTTCCTTATTAGATTGCATTTTACCCTCCTTATGTTTCGGAGGACATTATTAATACCATTATGAAAATTGTCAAAACAATAGCTGATTGGTTTCCATCCGGAACCCTACTTTCCGGATGCTGGAACTATTGGTTTTCTTTACGGTAACGAGGAGTTTTTTTCTTTTGGGATGGAAATTAGTCAATTATGATGAGGTGCATTTTAATACTTTAACCAATAATTGGGCAAAATTGACGCAGCCTAAAGAAAAACCGTTTCCGGATGAAAATTAATTAATATAAGGAACAAATATGAAAAGCAGCAAAGGACTTGGCAAGGGCCTGGACGCATTAATAAAACCAGATTTTTATGAAGAAACGTTCAGGGATACTAGTGTATCCAGCATTAGTATCAACAAGATTGAAGCAAATAAAAATCAGCCCCGAAGCAGGTTTGATGAAGAAAAAATACAGGAACTCAGCTCTTCAATCCAAAAACAGGGAGTGCTTCAACCTATCCTGGTCAGAAAAACCGTACAGGGCCAGTACCAGATCATCGCCGGGGAAAGAAGATGGAGAGCGAGCATTAATGCCGGACTTAAGACTATACCGGCCATCGTAAGAAATTACAGTGATGCCGAAGCCCTGGCCATAGCCTTGATTGAAAATCTTCAAAGGGAAGATTTAAATATTATGGAGCAGGCAAACGCGCTTGAGCGCTTAAAAAATGAATTAAGCATCAATCAGGAAGAATTGGCGGATTACATCGGCAAAAGCAGATCACACCTGGCAAATACCCTCAGGCTTTTAAATCTTCCCGAAC
>SKKD01000120.1 GCA_007121655.1 Desulfonatronovibrio sp.
ATTGGAATATGGCCGGAAAAGCCTTATTTATCCCCATCGGCAACGCCGGAAATATTACAGCGATTATGGCCGGGTTCATCAAATTATGGGAACTGGATATAATTGATGAGCTTCCGAGAATTTTCGGAGTCCAGTCAAGCCATGCAGATCCGGTTTTTAAATACTATCAGGAGGAACCGGAGAAGAGAAGCTTCAAATCGGTTAAAGTCGTTTCAAGCGTTGCTCAGGCAGCGATGATCGGAAATCCGGTATCATTTCCAAGGGTCAAAGCCCTGGCTGAGATATATGAAAAAATACAGGGTGCCGGCAGTTTTCAGGTAATTCAGGTGGAAGAACAGGCCATTGTTGAAGGCATGCTTTTGGCCAATCAGAACGGCCATATCGCTTGCACCCAAGGCGGGGAATGTCTGGCAGGAATGTTGAGGGCAAAGGAGTCAGGACTTCTGAAGAAGAATGAAACCGCCGTACTTGACGCCACTGCTCATGCTCTTAAGTTCAGTGGATTCCAGGAAATGTATTTTTCAAAGAGTTTTCCACCGGAATACCAGATTATTCCCAGACAAGAATACATCAATCTTCCTCTCCAGGTTATGACCATGGAGGATAAAGGAAAATTATCCGAAAAAGATTATACCGAATCTGCAGTGAATGAAATCGTAAAGATACTTGAACTCGATCAGGACAAATAGATCCTGAAGTATTTTTCTTTCCAGGGTCTGACTATTTCCCTTGTGATGCCTCTTTTGGAATAAGAATTCTCGTTCATTTTATTATGCCCCCAGAAGTCACTGATGTATCTCTCAGGAATATTGATCAGGGTGGGTTTGGAACAGGTTGTTGCCAACCTGAGCAGAAAGTAGGATTTTAGAGCCGCAGACCTGCATATCGCTCCCAGGGCAGGATGCCATGGACCGGCCAGAATGTTTTTGTTCAGTTCTGTTTCAGGGGTCAGACCCAATCGGATGACAGGGATTTTTTTCAGCCAGAGTATTAGCAACGCTTCGGATATGATTGAAGTCGTGATCTGCAGACTCCATGGTTTGTAAAGTCCTTTATTCATTTGTTCAGCAAGGGAAGTGCCTTTTAAAACCAGGCAGGGGTAAATGCGCACAATGTTTGGAACAATATCGGTAGTTATCCTTACATCTCTGATGAACCCTGCGACTTCAGAACCCGGAAGACCGGGCAGGAGCTGCACCCCCAGTTCAAACCCATGTTCTTTGACCATATGACAGGCTTTTACAGCTCTAGCGGCAGAGTACATGCGCCCTGAGGATTCAAGGACCTTGTCATCAAAAGACTGAATCCCGAGTTCAATCATGTCCAGATTATAATCTCCAAGGATGCCCAGAATTTTTTCACTAATATAATCCGGACGTGTTGAACAGCGAATATGGTTTACAACTCCATCTTTTTTAAGAATCCAGGCCTGTTTCAAGAGAAAGTGCATGTCCTTATCATTTATAGCGGTGAAGGTTCCTCCAAAAAAACCCAGAGATATGGGGCTGCCTGTTCTCTGATACCGGTCAAGGATTCCCGCTGTCATCTGTCTGGCTAATTGTTCAGGGCTCCTGGCGGACTGGCCGGTCTGTGCGTAAGGTGAGCAGTATACGCACTTAAAGGGACATCCGGCAAAAGGTATAAACACCGGCCAGACCGGGTTTTTTGTTTTTTGGGGCTCTGGATGGTTAAACTGGAGTATCATGGGCTATGTTCTTTTCATTTAATTAATTCCAGGGGTTGCAAAAGAGTTAAAGGTTGGATATTGATGTTTTTTGAGTACTTGTTAGTATCAATTAATCCCCGTATGGAGGATCAATTATGAAAGATTGCATATTCTGCAAGATAGTTCAAAGTAAAATTCCGTGTACCAAGGTTTATGAAACTGAAAAAATCCTTGCTTTTCTGGATATATCTCCTGTTGTTAAGGGCCATACCCTGATAATCCCCAAGGAACACGTGGTCAATATCCTGGACATGCCGGGTGGTCTTGCTCCGGAGCTGCAAGAGGCCATTCAGAAGGTTGGACGCGGTTTAATTGAAGGACTGAAAGCGGATGGTTTTAACTTGGGAATGAACAATTTTGAAGCCGCCGGGCAATTGGTCATGCATGCCCATTATCATCTGATCCCGAGGTTTGCCGGAGACGGTCTTAAACTTTGGCCCCAGAATTCCTATGAAAGTAATGATGAAATGCAGAATGTGGTCAAAAATATTCAGTCCGGGATTTTGTAAGTTTGATGTTGGCTATGTTTTTAAACGATATCCGACTTTGGTAATTTTCCAGTACTTTAATTATTAATTCAGTTTTGAAACTAAAATTTAAATCATAAGGGAGGAAAAAATGGCCGGTACCTTAACAAAAGCGGATCTGGTGGACAAAATTTACGAAAAAAGCGATCGCAAAAGATCTGAAGTCAAGGCCCAGGTGGAACACTTGCTTTTGCTCATTAAGAAGGCCATAAAAAAGGATCATGCCTTGCTGGTTAGCGGATTCGGCAAATTTGAGACATATGAGAAAAAACCCCGAAAGGGACGCAATCCTCAGACCAGTGAGTCGATAACCCTGCCAGGGAGAAAAGTAGTTGTATTCAGACTTTCAAGGAAGCTCAGGGCTGAAATCAATCAGCAATAATAAATGCTCCGGGGATTTTTTCCAAAAACTTTGAATGAGCATTTTCAGCCGCCAGGAGGTTGCTGAACCTGCCGGCATGAACCCTCCAGAACAGTTGGTTGTTTCGGATGAATTCCTGGAGCTTTGTGTCCCGGTAGCCTTTTTTCTGCATCTCTTCCTTGAGCTTCAGGGCATTTTCTCTGGAAGAGAATGAGCCTACCTGCACATAAAAATTTCCGTACATCTGATCTTTAGGAACGCTTCCTATGGCCTCTACCCTTACCCTGGCAGTGCCCGGGCCTATAATGTCTAATTCTCTGGCTGCGGCAAATGAAAGATCAATTATTCTGTCTTTTGCAAACGGTCCGCGATCATTAATCCTGAGGTCAATCACATTTCCGTTTTCCAGGTTGGTGACCCGTACATTGGTGTTCATGGGCAGAAGTCTATGAGCAGCAGTTAAGCCATACATGTTGTATACTTCTCCGCTTGATGTTTTGCGGCCATGAAACTTGGGGCCATACCATGAAGCGATTCCTTCCTCTATATATCCTTCATAAGTGCCAAGGGGAGTATAAGTCTGCCCGAGTACGGTATATTGTCTCTGGGTCGCAGGTGTTCCATGCTGATACACGGTTTCAGGCTCAGAGGTTTCTTTGAGAACAGTATCTTTGGATATGGCAGGAGGAAGATATATTTTCCTGGTACATCCATAGAAGCCAACCATCATGACGGCCAGTAAAAGAAGAGAAAAAATTATTCTTATATGATTTTTTTTCATCAATTATTATTCCTCTTGTCAAATTATTCGAATGCAGGCAAAGCACAAGAGTTCCTGACCCGGCTTCAAGAGTACGAAAAAGGTTTATCTAAATCAAGCTTATTCGTTATTTTGTGCTTTTGAAAGTCAAGACAAGTTAGAATGATGACATACTTGACTTTTTATTTTTCATAAGAGAAAATTTCCAATTAATTTTAATTAAGGAGCATATTATGCCTGTGCTTGTCGTCAATGTCGATCATATAGCCACCATCAGGCAGGCCAGGATGGGGCAGGAGCCTGACCCGGTGACAGCAGCACATCTTGCCGAGATGGCCGGAGCTATGGGAATAATCGTGCACTTGCGTGAAGACCGCAGGCATATCCAGGACAGGGATGTAGAGTTGCTTAAAGCCGTTTTGAAGACCAACCTCCATTTTGAAATGGCTGCAACAGATGAAATGAAGGCAATCGCTCTGAGGATACGTCCGTACATGGTCTGCCTGGTTCCGGAGAAACGTGAAGAATTGACCACAGAGGGAGGGCTGGAATGCGCCGGCAGAGAAAGTTTTTTGAAGGAGTATCTGGCTCCTTTTCATGATTCCGGAATAAGAAGCAGTTTGTTTATTGACGCTGATCCGGCACAGATAGAGGCAGCGGGCAAATCTGGAGCAGAATACGTGGAAATTCACACAGGCCATTATGCTGATGCACAACACTATAAAGATAAGCAAAAAAAGCTGGAAAAGATTGTCGAAGGCGTCAGGCATGCCAGGAATCTTGGATTGAAGGTCAACCTGGGGCATGGTCTTAATTATCATAATATTTACGGTTTTTCCAGGGTCAGCGGGATCAGCGAGTATTCCATCGGACACAGTATCATCTCCAGGGCAGCGCTTACCGGAATGACCGAGGCTGTAAAGACAATGGCCGGAATCATTCACGCTTTTGTGGAATAAATAAACAGGCGTTGAAAATGCCTTGCCAGTTTATATTGCAAACTCTCGGGTATATCAAATACAGCTTGGACAGTAGTTTTTTTTGCGCCATTCTTTATTGATGTCCTGAACACTTGCTTAACAAGGACTTTTAAACTGCTGATAATATGATAATCGGAACAGGCGTTGACTTGATCGAACTGGACAGGATAAAGGCCATCTACAAAAAATTCGGGAATCGTTTTTCCGCCAGGATACTCACTCCTGGGGAGCTGATCAGAATTCCTCCTAACCCTGTTTCTTATCTGGCATCAAGATTTGCGGCCAAAGAGGCCGGTGTTAAGGCTTTGGGCACAGGTTTTGCCTTGGGGATTACATTACAGCACCTGGAGATACTCCAAGACGATTTGGGCAGGCCAGAGCTGTTCTTTTCAGGCCCGGCCAGTTCAAGGGCTCTGGAGCTGGGCGTTCAAAAGATACATTTATCAATAAGTCATGGGCGGGATATTGCTGTAGCTGTTGTCATCCTTGAAACATCCAATTAATTTCCAACCACCTGGGATGGTCAATAATGTATTTACCTTTACCAACTCCTGAAGAAATGGCTTTATGGGACAGGCTGTCCATGGATGAGCTGGGTATCATGCCGGAAGTACTAATGGAGAATGCCAGTCGTGAGGCTTTAAGTGTCATCAAATACAGGTTTGAAGATTTAAGGGGCAGATCAGCCCTGGTAATTGCGGGCTCAGGGAATAACGGCGGCGACGCCTTCGCACTGGCCAGACATCTCTGGAATCACGACGTAAAGGTAATGATCCTGCACTCCAAAAGACTTAAGGAATATTCCGGTTCTGCCGGTTACATGCTTTCACAGGTCATAAGCCTGGAGATCCCGATCATGTTTCTGAACGAATACAACATGGATTTTTTGAAAGGAGTGGACATTATAGTCGACGGTTTACTGGGGACAGGAATTTCCGGAATGCTTAAGGAAAACTATGTAAAGTGGATAAAGAACTTAAACAAACTTGGCAAAAACTGCTACGTAATTTCTCTTGATATTCCATCAGGAATTGACGGAGTAACCGGAAAGCCGTCTCCTGTAGCGGTCAAGGCTGATGATACAGTAACCTTCGAAGATGCCAAGATCGGCCTTCTTCAACCGCCTGCCAGGGAATATGTAGGTTGTCTTGCTGTGGGCAGAATCGGCATTCCGATTAAAATCAAAAAAGATAACCCTCCTCAGCATTTCGGTCTGGGAATTCGTGTGCTTGATCAAATTTCTTTTCCCAGAAAGACAATGCATAAGGGCGAAGCGGGGCACGTCCTTGTAGTGGGCGGATCAACCGGACTTTCCGGCGCGGCGGTCCTTGCTGCTCTGGGTGCATTAAGAGCTGGATCCGGTCTGGTGACCATTGCCTGCCCTCAGGGACTGGCTGAAAATATAAGATCATGTTGGCCTGAAATAATGGTTTTACCTCTTGGTGAGGGTAAAAACTGGCATGAGGGACTTATGGCCGACCTCAGCTCCGGTCTTGATCGTTTCAGTTCTGTCATCATTGGTCCGGGCATGGGCAGAGATGAACAAACCGGCGAATTTATTAAAAGCTATCTGGACAAGATGCATCCCCGGTCCATTTTTGATGCTGACGCCCTGTATTTTTTTGCCAAAGATAAATCTTTAATGAAAAATCTTTTACAGTCCAGCGAGGTGATATTTACCCCCCATCCCGGAGAAATGGCAAGATTTTTCGATGTGAGCGCAGCACAGATAAACAATGACAGAACCCATTTTTCCAGGGAGTTTACAAGAGCATACGGAGTGAATCTTGTCCTCAAAGGCGCCTGCACTATTATTGTCGGCAAGGATTCGCCTTTTTACGTATCGCCCATTGCAGCCCCGAATCTGGCTGTTGGAGGTGCGGGAGATGTTTTGTCCGGAGTTATAGGCAGCCTTCTGGGACAGGGATTCGGTCCTGTTGATGCTGCCAATATCGGCGTGTACTGGCACGGACTGGCTGGTCAGGAACTGGCAAAGAAATATCCTTTCAGGGGCAACCTGGCCAGAGAAATTGCGGATGCTTTACCAAGTGTTCTGGCCAGGATCAGAAACCGTGATGAGGAATGTTTTCCGGATTCCTTGATTTAGCGCAGTGGATACGGAAAATTCATATCTGAAATTAAAGCATGAACAGGATTAATCTTAATTTTATATTGACTAGTTTTTGATGTAATATGAAGTCAAAGATCTTTTGCCAAAATCTTAACTTATCAATCAGGAATCAGGTGTTAAAATAATGATAACCGCCCAGGACATAATGACTGCGGATCCAATAGTTGTCAGCCCTAATACAGAAATCCCCGAAGCGGCCAGATTGCTCCTTGAGAAAAACATCAACGGCATTCCGGTGGTAAATGATCAGAATGAACTGGTGGGAATAATCTGCCAGAGCGATTTGGTGGCCATGCAGAGAAAAATACCCCTGCCTTCACTCTTTACTCTGCTGGACAGTCTTGTTCCCTTGTCCTCAATATCCAGGATAGAAAAGGAAATAAAAAAAATCGCCGCAGCCAGAGTTGGGGAAGCAATGACCCGTGATCCCGAATTCGTGGCCAGGGATACCACCCTTGAGGAACTGGCCGAGATAATGGTAAAGAAAAAGTATCACACTCTTCCGGTGGTGGAAGGCCGAAAGCTGGTGGGAGTGGTCGGCAAGGCGGATGTTTTGAAAACTCTGATGAAACATGAATAGCTTCAATAATTAACAACAATCGCACTGGAAAAGAATTATTGCAGCGAAAGGCTTGGTTGCGAAGTTCAAACTTGAACCAATCCGGATGTTTTGAACTTTAATTCCTTTGCCTAGTCAAAATCAACAAAGTTAAAATGTGACTACAAGTGAGAAGGCGCCACCCAAAGCAATAATTGGATGAAAGAAAATTTCTGATAAGGCAAACAGGATTGAAAAAGACAGGAGAGAGGATTCTTTTTTTTCTTGAGGATGAGCAAAAAACTCTTAACCTCGGGCAAAGACTGGCAGAGACCTTAATAGGTTTGGACGAGTATCCTGCTTTGCTTTTTACCGGGCCTTTAGGCGCGGGCAAGACAACAATTATCAGAGGCATTGTCCAGGAATTGCCTGGTGGCGAGGACGCGGAAGTCAGCAGTCCCAGTTTCAATATTCTGAACATTTATCCAACTAAACCCGAAACAGCTCACTTTGACCTGTACAGGCTGGAGGGTAGGGGGCTGGATCCGGAAAGTGAAGATATTTTGTTTGATGAAGACAAATTTATCCTCGTGGAGTGGAGCGAGTTCTTGCCGAAGGATCTCTGGCCAGAAAATTTTATTTGGGTGGAATTAGGTCTTCACGAATGCGGAAGGCTGCTTGAGATGTTTGTCAGCCACAAATCCATCAAAGATAAGTTGAAAAAGATACAGAGGTCAGAATTCACTTTTTTATAAGAAATTACATGTATTTAAGTATTTAAGGAGAGTACCGGATGCGAATTCGGGTTCAAAAGTACGGGGGAACCTCTGTTGCCGACCTCGAGTGCATGCAAAAGGTCAGGGAGAAGGTCCTGAAAGCTCTTGATATGGGCTATAAAGTGGTAGTGGTTTTATCCGCCATGTCCGGAGAGACCAACCGGCTCATAGAAATGGCCGGGAGATGGTCAAAGAGACCTGATCTTTGCGAGATGGATGTTTTACTGGCCACCGGAGAGCAAACCTCGATTGCTCTGTTCAGTATGCTGCTTAAGGAATGCGGGGTAAAGGCCAGATCAATGCTTGGCTTTCAGGTGCCCATTCAGACGGATAAGAGTTTTGGCAAAGCCAGGATCCTGGATATAGATGCAGACAAGCTTAAAGCAGTCCTGGATAAATATGATGTACTGGTGGTGGCTGGATTTCAGGGCTGCGATTCCGAGAAGCGGATTACCACTCTGGGCAGGGGAGGGTCTGATACTTCAGCCGTTGCCCTGGCCGCAGCCCTGAATGCAGAGGATTGTGAAATTTATACAGATGTTGCAGGCGTGTACACAACGGATCCGGGTGTTTGCCCTCAAGCTAGAAAGATAACTAAAATAGCCTATGAAGAGATGCTGGAAATGGCCAGCATGGGTGCTAAAGTACTGCAAATCAGGTCTGTGGAGTTTGCCAAAAAATATAATGTTCCGATCCATGTCCGTTCGACCTTCAGTGACGGACCCGGAACTTTGGTTGTTCAGGAGGATAAAAGCATGGAATCGGCAATGGTTTCAGGTGTGGCTTATGATAAGGATCAGGCAAGAATTACCCTGGTTGAGGTTTTTGATGAACCCGGAGTGGCGGCCATGATTTTTGAGCCCATTTCCCGGGCAAACATAGTCGTAGATATGATTGTCCAGAATCCCAGCAGGGAAGGCAAAACAGATATGACATTCACCGTGCCCAAGGGTAATACTGAAGAAACCCTGAAAATACTAAAGAGAATCAAGAGTGATATTGGAGCCTCGGGTATTTTGCATGACGCTGACGTGGCCAAGGTATCTGTAATCGGGGTGGGAATGCGCAATCATTCAGGGGTGGCGGCCATAGCCTTCTCAGCCCTGAAGAATGAAAATATCAACATCATGATTATCAGCACCTCAGAGATTAAGATATCATGTCTTATTGAGGAAAAGTATACCGAATTAGCAGTCCGCACCCTACACGAGGCCTTTGGCCTGGATAAATGAGTCACAGGAAAGGAAGCTTTGACCATACCCGGCACAGCCGGGATAACAGAAACAAAAAAACTGGTAACCACGTCAAGGCGCAGTTAGCAGAAGGTAATGATGAAAAAGATTAATATATATGATACCACTTTAAGAGATGGCTCTCAGGCTGAGGATGTTCATTTCTCAACCGAGGACAAAGTAAGAATCGCCTGTAAACTTGATGAACTCGGTCTGAATTATATTGAAGGCGGATGGCCGGCCTCCAACCCCACCGATCAGAAGTTTTTTCAGGAGATTAAGAATTATGCACTGAAGAACGCACGTGTAGCTGCATTCGGCAGCACTCATTCGGCCAAAAAAACAGCAGAAAACGATCCCAATCTTCAGTCTTTGATCACAGCTGAAACCGAGGTGATCACAATCTTCGGCAAGACCTGGGACGTGCATGTCCGTGATGCCCTGCGGACAACCCTGGAGAGAAATCTGGAGCTAATTTATAATTCTCTTGCTTATTTAAGGCCCAGGGTAAAAGAGCTTTTCTTCGATGCCGAGCATTTTTTTGACGGATTCAAGGCCAGCAAGGATTTTGCCCTGTCCTGTCTGAAAAAAGCCATTGAAGCCGGTGCGGAAACAGTGATCCTCTGTGACACGAACGGTGGCACAACACCAATGGAAATTAAGGAAATCATCAGTGAAGTAAAAACAAGTATTCCGGAAATTTCCTTCGGCATTCATACCCACAATGATTCAGAACTGGCAGTGGCCAATACGCTTATCGCAGTGGATCTTGGAGCCGTCCAGGTTCAGGGTACCATCAACGGATACGGAGAAAGATGCGGCAATGCCAATCTTTGTTCCATCATTCCATGCCTGCAGTTAAAGATGGGCTTTGAATGTATTCCGGAAAACAACTTAAGCCTGCTGACATCCACCGCTCATTATGTGGCCGAGATAGCCAACCTGGGAGCGTTTCACCGTCAGCCTTTTGTAGGCAGGTCCGCCTTTGCCCATAAAGGCGGGATCCACGTGAGCGCCGTCCGTCGAAATGCACGCACGTATGAGCATATCGTGCCTGAACTCGTGGGCAATAAGCAGCGCATACTCCTTTCAGATCTGGCAGGGCAGAGCAATATTCTCTTTAAGGCCAAAAGGTACGGTTTTCATCTGGATAAGGACGATCCGTTTGTCCTGGACCTTCTTTCCAAGCTTAAAAACCTTGAGAGTCAGGGATATGAATATTCAGCCGCTGAGGCTTCCTTTGAACTTCTTCTGAACCGTACTCTTGGCCGGGCCAGGAAATATTTTACCCTTGACTCTTACCGGGTTCTGGAATCCAAAAGAGGACGCGAAGAGGAGCCGATCTCCGAGGCAACTGTAATGGTCAGTGTTGGCGGGATGCTTGAACATACCGCATCCTCGGGCAAAGGACCTGTCAACGCCCTGGATAACTCGCTGCGTAAAGCCCTGGAAAAATTTTATCCTTCCCTGTCTCAAATGCATCTGGTGGACTTTAAGGTGCGGGTGTTTTCAGTCAATGACACCGGAAATTTTTCCGGAACAGCGTCCAGGGTCAGGGTGCTTATCGAGTCCGCGGACAAAACCGCCCAATGGGTAACTGTCGGGGTGTCATTTAACATTATTGAAGCCAGCCGTCAGGCCCTCGAGGACTCCCTGAACTACAAGTTGTTTAAGGATGACCAGGAAAAGCTGACCAAGGCAATAAAAGATGCGGAAAAAGAATAGACGAACCGAATTGTCTGCTTATTGGATTCAGGATTAAATCTCTATTTTGACCTCGATCCATAAGCTCAAAAAAATATGCAAAAACCCCTTGCCGAAATACTCCGTCCTCAGACCATTGAGGAATTTGTGGGGCAGGAGCATCTAAGGACCAGGTTGAGGGCCATGATCAAGGGGAAGCGCTTGCAAAGCACTCTCTTTTTCGGCCCTCCGGGCTCTGGAAAGTCAACCTTGGCCTTGATCATTGCCGGGGAACAGAACCGGAAATATGTAAGACTCAGCGCGCCTGAAACAGGACTGGGAGAGCTGAGGAAAAAACTCGCAGGCATTGAAATCCTGATTCTTGACGAACTGCACCGCTTTTCCAAGGCCCAGCAGGATTTTTTTCTTCCCCTGCTTGAAACCGGCGAAATTATACTTCTGGCCACCACTACTGAAAATCCTTCATTCAGCGTGACACGCCAGCTTCTGTCCAGAATGAATGTTTTGAAGCTCAGGTCCTTAAGCAGGGAGGAACTCCTGGAGATAGGAAGCAGGGCCGAGGATGTATTCGAAACTAAAATTCCTGAAAAAAGTCTTGAAATGCTTGCCGCGCTGGCCGGTGGGGATGCCAGAACATTTCTAAATCTCCTGGAATATCTCCGGGGCATTGATCCGGACGACCTTGATCCGGAAAAACTTAAGGCAATCCTTCCAGACGTTGTGATACGAGGGGATCGTGAAGGAGACACACATTTTGAGCTTGCGTCAGCTCTCATCAAGTCAATAAGGGGGAGCGATCCTGATGCGTCCCTGTACTACCTTGCCTGTCTGCTGGAGTCTGGTGAGGACCCCAGATTTATCTGCCGAAGGCTGATTTTGTCCGCATCTGAAGATGTGGGGCTGGCCGAGCCCATGGCCTTGCCCATGGCCGTATCATGCCAGCACGCCGTGGAATTCGTAGGGATGCCGGAAGGATTCATTCCCCTGGCGGAAACCGTGGTTTACCTGGCCCTGGCTCCCAAGTCCAACACCGCCTACGCTGCTTACCTGACTGCCCAGAAGGAAATCCGGACAAACGGACCCAAGCCTGTGCCTCTGCATCTCAGAAATCCATCTACCAGTCTGCACAAGGAATGGGGATACGGCCAGGGATATAAATATCCCCATGTTTATCCAGAATCCTGGACGGTCCAGGATTATCTGCCCTCGGAACTGTCGGGAAGAAAGTTTTATTATCCAAAAGCCCAGGGAGTTGAGCCAAGGCTCCTTGCCTGGCTGAAGAAAAGAAGAAAGATATGATTGAACGTATCTTCAATAAAGCTTAACATGTTTAAATATATTTCTTTTTTTAAAATTACAGCCTTGCAATGGGATTTTTTTGATCGCTCCGGCAGGTAAGGATTTTCAATATTCAGTCAATCCTGTACTGCTGCTTGATTCTTCTGATTGTAGAGGCATCTGCCTTAAAAGGATTTACCGGAGGTTTGGGAAGATCAAGGCGATCAACATGAAGGGGAATATCACACAACTTCCGGTTATAAGCCTCTACCATTAAATATTCTAGACTGAGCACGTCCTGAACGTTGTAGGACAAAAGGGTTTCCAGAGATTTGTCATTATGGTTCTTCTTGTAGTCCTTCCATAAAAGAACAGCGAAAAATCCGTCCATATCTTCCAGACAGCCTGTCCTGCCGATGTTTAACCGACGTTCACATGCTTTCAACCCGCCAGAGTATCCAAGGCTTCGCAAAACATATCTTAAGTCAATATGTGCATGAGAAATACTGATGCCGAAATATTTCTCAATAAAGGGGAGATCAAAGGTTTTACCGTTATATGTTACAATAACCTTATATTCCATGATGTCATGCCTGAACTCCTCCAGATTTTTCCCCTGGATGTAATGCCTGACACTTTTCCCGTCATAAAGAGCAATTGTGGTGATAATGTCCCCGAAACCTCCAAGGCCGGTTGTTTCAATGTCAATATAAGCAGTTGAGTTTCGATATTCTTTGAAAATTCTCCAGTGTTCCCCCGGGGGCAAGTTCCGGCTGAAATATATCGCGTCCCCGGCTTTAAGCTTATTTATTGATAAACATATATGTTCGGAAATTGTTTTTTGTCTCAGCACAGACAGGTATCCAGGAGGTCTTTTGATAAATTCATCCATTGACCCTATTCCGCCGGTCCAGAATTTTTTTTCTGTGGCCAATCCAATGGATGGAATCTGCACAAAACTATGATTAAGCATTTTTGTAGTCTTTTTCCTGTAGTTACTGATTATGCAGTCAATTAATTAAAAGGGTGCAGCATTCCCGCCCGGGCTTTTATCCTCTAGCATGATCACCCTGTAAATGAACGTAGATTTAAACCTGCATGATTATGATCCTTTTTGCCTGGCAGAAATAATTTTTTTAATCAGAGATCAATTTGTAATAGTCTTCTCAAATTTTATGATCCTCCTCAGTATATCCAGAACCACACATCAGCCAGCCGGAATCATTAGTTTTGGCGCATGCCGTCATTTTATGGTTTTGGGAAAAAACCTCAAGACTTGATTTTTCAGTTTGAATAATTAAAAGTTATGTAAGGAGATTTTCCCGAAAACATTACTGAAATTTTAGATGTGAACTTTTATCTCAAATGAATTTTTTCCACAGGTGTTTACAGGAACGATGTTAAAATGAGCAGCAACAGACGACATATAAGCCTGCCGGTTTTCGCAGGCCTGATAATTATTACAGCGATTATTACTGCATTACTAACACTGTTGGTTGCCAGGGTCTGGTTGTTCACGCCCGAGGTTACTCATGTTGTCCTTGAACCCCGGGAGACCGAAGTGCTCAACAGGAAACTCCAGGTTTTGGAAAAGGCATCTGAAGATGATCTTTCTGCCGGGAGATATCGGGAGCATCCTGAAGACCGTGTTATCCATCTCACGGAACGCGAAATCAACGCCATAATCTCAAGATCTCCGGATCTTGCCGGCAAGGTAGCCATTCATTTGTCGGAGAATATAATCTCGGCTTCGATACTTGCAACATTCCCCGAGGACTTTCCTGTAGTTTCCGGAAGAACTGCCAGGGTGGAAACCGGCTTAAGGATCGGACATACCGGAAGCAGACCCAGCCTTATCATTGAGGGGGTCAGTTTTATGGGAGTGCCTTTACCCTCAGCTTGGCTGGGCGGTCTAAAGGGCAGAGATCTGTTTTCTCCGGAAAGTCAGGACGGGAGCATCGGGCAGCTCTTTAAAGGGGTGAAGGATTTACGGGTGGAGGACGGAAGAATCAGAATTGAATTGGCTGAATGAGAAAGCCGGAGGTCAGGAGCTTCAGAGCAGCCTGTCATCCGGAGTGATTCGGTCTTCTCCGGGCACATCAAATCAGGCCTGCTGTTCATTGCTTGTTATCGTTACAGTAGCGCAACATGAACATTTTTGTGATGTTTCCAAGCCTTTCATCAAGAAGTTCATAGACCTTGTCCCGGATGTGTCCTGGCACACCTCCATAGAAAGCCTGGGCAATTCCGCCTGTGATACAGGCCAGAGTGTCGCTGTCTCCGCCAAGAGATATAGCGGTGCGTATGGCGTCCTCATAATTTGTGGAGTCCAGGAAGGACCTGATAGCCTGAGGCACCGTGCCCTGTGAGGACACGTCGAATACGTATGCAGGGCGGATTTCATCAACATGCCTGCTCAGGTCGTAACCGAACCTATCTTCAATGTATTCCTTGATTTTCTCTTTGGTCTTGCCCTGTCTGGCTAAAAATATCGCGCTTGCCGTAGCCTGTCCCCCTTTGATGCCCTCAGGATGGTTATGGGTAATTTCGGTATATTCCCCGGCCCTGGTTAAAGTTTCTTCCAGATCGTCGAAGGCGTACCCTGCAGGGCTTATACGCATGGCCGCCCCGTTGCCCCAGCTATTGTAAGGGCCAAGTTCAGTATTTTGAGCCCAATTGTGAAAACTTCCTCCGTAACCGGCATCAGGATACCATTGGTAGAAGCGCCGAAGGTTTTTCTCATAGGGTGTACCGGTAAGAATGGTATCAGCCAGGGCTACTGTCAGGACTGTGTCGTCAGTGAAGAAACAGTTGTCTGGAAACAAAATAAAATTTTTGGTTTTTATATTGTCCCATTCGTAAACCGATCCAATAATGTCACCGGCAATGGCTCCGATCATGACTGGCAACCTCCTTTGGATTTTGATGAACAGAAAAAACTACATTAGAAGTTTTTAATGACAATAAGGGCTGAGGTCAGTCAAGTCAGCTCCATTCAATCCAATAGGAGCATGTATGAAAGATATTATGAACAAACATATACAGCCCTTGTTATAAAATCAGCCTTTATTTCAGATTCTGATCTGTAAAATCATGTTCCAGGGGTGAATTCTCAGGCTCCCAGGTGTCCCTTGACCGGATTTCGCCCTTATCAAACAGGAGATAACTATAACTTCCGTAATGGGGAATTCTGCGAGCCGCATCTCTGGCTGCTTCCGGAGAAGAGGAAATAAAATAGGCCCATGTGGTGTCAGGCCGTCCTCCAGGATTCAGAGCCACAAAGAGAGCTTTTTCCTGACCGCTGACGCTCATGGAATCAGATAAAAAATCCCCGGCTTCAAGCTCTTTTCTTTCAATCAGATCTAAAAGGGGATCAGCAAAGTTTCTGGGCAGACCAAGGAAAAGAACATCATCATTATGCATTTTTTCATTCGCAAAGTTTTTTTCGCTGACCATTCGCACATCCTCCCGGTTCAGCGTCTGCAAGAGCATCCCGGCGGCCAGGACCTCTTGTTCGGACAGACCGTCTGCAAAAACAGCGGTCAGGGATTCAGAACCCCGGACACTTTCCACCGTAGGGGCGATTTCCTCCGGATGCAGACGGCGGAAAATATGGGTCTCAGGATCCACTGATAAACGCAGGGGCATTGATTCCGATTTCAGTACAAAAGACTTTTCATCACCTTCCATCAGTAATTCAGCTTTAACAGGCTGTTCTTTTGTTTCAAGATAAAGAGGCAGGCGGAGCTTGAAAAAGGGTTCTTCCTGCCGGACTATTCCTCTAACTGTCCAGTCACCCTCCTGGCCGGTGAAACTGACTTTTTGCAAGGTAAGCAGGGGAGCGCCCGGTTTTTGCACCCATTGTTCAAAAAAAGGTTTAAGATCCTTGTCAGCCAGATCCGAGAAGAGCTCTGCAAAATCATTCCAGCCGACTTCCTGGAACATATTCTCCCCGGCCATCAGGCGAAGGCCGTTCCAGAACACTTCATCACCGACCTTTTTGCGCAGCATGTGAAAGATCATTGCTCCCTTGCCGTAGCCGATTACCTGGCTTTCACGACTGTCCCGACTCATGAAGCGGCTCAATGGAAAATCGTTTTTTTCCGTGACCAGAGAGGAGTAACCACGCAGGATTCTTCGACGGTATTCATGGGCTTCTTTGTCTGAACTGTGCTCAAGGAGAAGATAATCAGCCACATAGGTAGTGACGGCCTCAGACCAGTTGCCCTGGCTGTAGTCCACCCTGACCCCGTTTCCCCACCAGGAGTGTGCAATCTCGTGTGGCAGGCTGGTTTCCATGATAAAAGGCAGACGGATCACAGCGCTTCCAAGCAGAGTCCAGGAGGGAAAACCGTAACCCGTGGGGAAAAAGTTTTCCACCACTGCAAATTTTTCAAAGGGGTAAGGACCAAGAAGCTCCTGGTAAAATTCCAGGTGCCTGCGCGTGGCCTGTAAATAATCAGTCTTCAGATCAGTGCTTTGGGGATAGAAGTAGGTATATACGGGGATGTCTCCATCCAGATCCGTACCGACCTGGTACGGACCCGCTGAAAGGGTAAGATCCCTCAGAGGATAGTCCACTTTCCACACAGACCGGCTGTGTTCGGAAGTTGTTGATTGTTCAACCAGTTTGCCCGCTGTCACTGCGAGGTATCCTGGTGGAGCGATAATGGTTATGCTCCAGGTGGCGGGACCCTGCCTTGGGTCGGGATACCAGCCGCTGCGCCCCGAAAGAAAGGAGCCTTCTTTTTTTATGGTGGAGGAAACCCCCTGAGTGGGGTCCTCGGTGTATCCAGGATGGACCTCGTCATCAAAAAGACCCTGGTAGGATATTTCCAGGGTTGCTTCCAGGCCATTTCTTTCCCGGGGTAATTTTACTTCAAGTATCCCGTTGGAAAAGGTATAAGCCAGTTTTTTGCCCTCGAGATTTACTTGATTGACCCGGGCAGAATGGGCCAGCAAAAAATGCATTTCCGGTTTTGCTTCAGGCAGGGTTATACTGGCTTTGCCCAAAAGCTTCTGCCTGTCAGGTAAGAGCTTAACTTCCAATTCATGATGAATTTCAGGTTTTTTTAGGGCCATTGAGGAGGCTGTGAAAAAAAAGCTGAAAAAGACCAGGAGAAATGCGGTGGTGCGTATCTTATTAAATGACATTCAAATCTAATAAAACCAGATATGGATTATGGCAAGATCAGTCAGCTAAAGAACAGGCTTTGCAGGTCCATAATAGTGGCCAGCCCAGTTTCTGAACCGCTGTGCCTGGGTGAGAAGACAGGCTTGTAACCAAGCTTCATAGCCTGCTTCATTCTCAGGTCATGACCCAGTACAGGCCTGATCTGGCCGTTTAGATCAACTTCGCCCCAGAAAACCGATCTCCCGGGCAGGCTTATGTTTTTAAAAGAGGATAAAACAGCAGCCACTAATCCCAAGTCCATGCCCGGATCGCTCAGGCGCAATCCCCCTCCGATCTTGGTATAAATGTCAGACTGGGCCATGTTTACGCCCAGTTTTTTTTCCATTACCGCAAGAAGAAGATGTAATCTGTTCAGGTCGAATCCCAGGGCTGTTCGCCTTGGTATGGCCAGGAATGAAGAGCTGGCCAGGGCCTGCACTTCCACGGCCAATGGTTTCTGTCCATCTACTGCCATGACCACTGCCGAGCCGCTGAGTTCGGGATTCCTGGCCTGAAGAAAAAAGGTCGAGGGGTCCCGGACCACGTTCAGACCAGTAGAATTCATTTCGAACATGATCAACTCGTTGCTGGGCCCAAACCTGTTTTTAACAACTCTTAAAATTCGGAAAAGGTGTTCCTTGTCCCCTTCAAGATAAAGCACAGTGTCCACCATGTGCTCCAGGAGCTTTGGTCCGGCAATCTGTCCTTCCTTGGTTACATGACCCGCAAGAACTACACAGGTGTTTGATTCTTTGGCCTTTTGAATCAGTTTTGAGGATACGGCCCTGATCTGAGATGGAGTTCCCGGAATGGACTCCAGTCCGGGGCTGCTTATGGTCTGGACGGAGTCTATTATCATCAGCCGGAGATTCCTTTCGGAACTGAAAGGTTCCAGTACATCCTCCAGAGAATTGGTGGCAATTGCCCTTACCCCGCTATCCAGGAGATTCAGTCTCTGAGCCCTGGACCTGATCTGAGGCAGTGATTCTTCTCCACTCACATAAAGGGAGCAGCTTCCGTTTTCAGAGACTGCAGCACAGAGCTGCAAAAGAAGGGTTGACTTTCCGATACCCGGCTCACCGCCCAAAAGAATAACCGAGCCGGGAACAATTCCCCCGCCTAGAAGATCATTCAATTCTTCTGTGCCTGTGTCCAGAAAATCGGCTGGATTTATGTCTGCGGACTTAATATCCTTGGGTATATTATCAGACTTAAAGCTTAGTTCTGAAACACCGGATTCCTGTTGACGGGGTTCCAGACTGTTCCATTCCCCGCACCTGGGGCATTGTCCCTGCCAGCGCGGAGAATGAGCATTGCATAGGGTGCAGATGTAAATGCTTTTGGTTTTCAATGGATTATGCAGGTGCTAAGAAGTCGGCTCGCGGGCTTCAATTACCTCGAGACCGAATTCCTGCATTTCCTCGGACGGGTTGTAAAAGACAACCATAAATGGGGTATATCCGCCAGGGGTAACATGCTTATTGGTGGTAAGAATTCCCAGACGAGACTGTAAGGTGGACTCGATCTCTTCTTTTGATGAAACCTGAAGTTGAAATAATGAAGCCACATTGCCGCATAAAAACACCTTTTCTCCTACAACAGATCCCTCGCCGCTATAGAGAGAGGCTTTTAATTTGATCATGGATTTAGGCACGTTGAAATTGTTTACAGCCTGTCCTTCAATGACGAAGAGTTGTCCGATTTTATCATTGCTAACAAAATACTGGCGGATGTTCTCCAGAGAAATATCCTTGACGTCTTCTTCGATGAATTCAGTTTCCTGCTGGATCATCGTCTGTTCTTCCTGTGAACTGATAAAGGGAATATTAATCACATCGAATCTGCTCAAAACAAAGATTAAGGACAGGACAAATATTAATAAAGCCGACAGCGCGATGAACGTTGTCCTGTTTCGTCTGCGTTTGTCCGGTGATTCTCCAGCGTAAACAGGTTCTGTTTTTCTTTTTGAGAAATCCCCACGCACCGGCTCGAAGTGCTCATGCTTCTCTTCGTTTTTTGTTTCTATGAGAGGGAATGGCCTGGAAAGCTCTTCTCTGTCAGGAACAAAAAGTTTGAAAACATGTTTGCATCTGGTACAGCGTACCTTGAGTTCATCTCTGAGTCTGGAGTCGTCGAAGTTGTATTTAGTATTACAATTTGGACATTTAACTATCATGCTACTCTCCGGGTGGCTTATTCATCTGGAATCAGCTGGAAGATTCCTGGAAGGTTTCTGTACTTTTCAGCATAATCAAGTCCGTAACCAACAATAAACCCTTTCTGCACGACAAAACCGGTGTAATCAACCCTGATCAGGACTTCCCTTCTTTCCTGTTTGTCAATAAGGGCACATAAGCTAACGGATTTTGGGCCCCTTTCCTCAAGAACCCGGCTCAGGTAAGAAACCGAGCGTCCGGTATCAACTATATCTTCTACAATCAACACGTTTTTGTCCTTGACGGAAATTTCCATGTCTTTGGAAAAAACTATTTTTCCGGTGGAGGTTGTATTGTCAGCATAACTGGACATGCGCACAAAGTCTATTTCAGGTTCTATGGACAATGATCTGATTAAGTCGGCGTAAAACACAAACGCCCCTTTGAGTACACACACAGCGACCAGGGGGCGGTCCTTGAAATCTCTGGATATTTGTGCGCCTAACCGGTGGATTTTGTTTCTGATAAGGTCAGGTCCAAAAATTTTTTCCAGCTTCATTTGTACTATCCTGACACTGATTAAAAAGTTCTGTGCTCAACGTTCAAAAAATTTAAGGTGCAAGGCTAGAAGAGTTCTATTCAGAATATGTTTGCCATTCCCGGAAAAGTTTAAATTTGAAGCAGCATCTTTTGGAAGCGCTCCACCCGGGCGCACCTGGACCGTACTAGCAAGTAACTTGAGATGACCTGTGTGCCTGGATTATTCGCTTTGCTCGCAACCCTTTGTGCCTGTGAGATTGCCGCGCTCGAAGACTCGCTCGCAAAGACTGGATAGTCACGCTCCTGGTTACGCCTCACCTGTCATTGCGAGGGAGCGTAGCGACCGAAGCAATCTGCATGGCAAAAATTTAACATTCTGAATTTATTCCTTAAATGATTCAAGTTACTTGGAAGTTTCAACGTCTGCCGTGGATTACATTTCCATAAGCATGGCGGTTTCATCGCAATCCGGAAATTTAGGGCAGCGCAGACAGTCAGCCCAGACCTTCTGGGGCAGGACGTCCTTGGATATTTCAATAAAGCCAAGTCTCTTAAAAAAAGTTACCTGGTAAGTAAGGGTAAACACCTTGTAAATACCAAGGGTTATGGCTTCGCTCAGACATGATTCAACTATTTTTCTCCCCCATCCCACTCCCCTTAGATCCGAAACGATGGCCAGGGAGCGAATTTCTGCCAGGCTTTCCCAGACAATGCTCAAAGCGCAACACCCATAGATGGCCGGACCAGTATCTCCAGCAATCACGTAATAATCTCTTAAATGGCTGTAAAGATCACTGTAGGATCTGGGCAGGAGCAGTTCCTGTCTTGAACAGTCCATCAAGATGGCATGGATGGACTTGACATCACTTATTCTGGCCTTGCGTAAAAAAAATTTGTTCAATTTTGTTTTTTCCGTTCTAATGGATTAACAGTCATCGCCACAAGTTTTTGAGCTATCCTGACAGCTGAGACCGCATCTTGTGCAAAACCGTCAGCCTTGATTTTTTCTGCGTATTCAGGTGTAACTACGGCCCCTCCAACCATTACTTTACAAGGAAGCTTATGTTCCTTGACAAGCTTGACGGCTTCCTCCATTTTTACCATGGTGGTGGTCATAAGAGCTGAAAGTCCAATTACTTGTGCCCTATGTTTTTCGGCGGTGTCAACTATCTCCTTTGCCGGCACATTCTTACCCATATCAACTACATTGAACCCATAGTTTTTGAGCATAAGGCAGACAATGTTTTTGCCGATGTCATGGATATCCCCTTCAACAGTTGCCATTATCACAGTAGGTCCCAAATCCTCTTCATCTTTTCTGAGCATGGGCTTAAGGAATTCAAAGCCCAGTTTCATTGTCTCCGCGCTAAGAATGAGCTGAGGAAGAAAATATTCCCGTTTCTCGTATTTTTCACCTACAAGATTGATGGCTTTGATCATCTCCTGGTTAACTATATCAAAGGGCTCCCGGCCTTTTTCCAGCTCCTTTTCAAGAAGGGGGATAATTGTTTCTTTTTTTCCTTTAAGGACAGCTTCCTGAATGGTAGAAGCACATATCGTTTGCAAAGATCCCGGCTTGGCTATGGAGGGTTCGGAAGGCCTCCACCGGGAAAAATCCCTGATAAAATCTTCTGCCATTTTATCATGACCCAGGATGACCTTTGAAGCGGCCAGGGATTCCCTGATACGGACAGAACCAGGATTGGCTATTAGTGAACTCATGCCGGCTGCAAGGCACATGGATAAAAAAGTTGAGTTGATAAGCTCTCTGGCCGGAAGACCAAAAGAAATGTTTGACAGCCCCATGATGGTGGCAAGTCCCCATTTTTCACGGCAATATCGAATTACCTCCAGGCAATCCAGAGCGGCCCCGGAACTGGAAGACAGAGTCAGGGCGAGGGCGTCAACAAGAATCAGCCTTCTGGGTATATTTAAATCATCGGCCTTTTCCAGAAGTCCTTCAATAATTTTGATACGTTCCGATGATGTAGCCGGAAGTGTTTTTCCTTTAAGGGGCAAAAGAATGAAGGGGGCTCCAAATTTTCGGCACAGAGGACCCATAATGTCCATTTTATCCTGTTCGCCGCTTATGGAATTAATCAGCGGGCTGCCTGGATACTCAAGAAGAGTGCTTTTTATGGCATCGGGATTGCTTGAATCGATGCACAGAGGAAAGTCAAACCTGGAAATCAGCTCCCCGGTCAGGGCTGGAAGCAGCTGTTTCTCATCCACCATAGGAGCGCCGACATTGACATCAAGTATATCCGCCCCCTGGTCAATTTGTTCTTCAGCCAGCTCAAGAGCCCTGGTAAATTCAAAACCCTGAAGCTGTGAGGTAAGTTCCTTTTTGCCGGTGGGGTTGATCCTCTCACCGACTAAAACAGGGCTGTAATTGAATCCAAGAGGGACACTTCTGCTTCTGGAGGTCAGGATCAGGCAGGGCTTTTCCCGGGGCAGGGGCTTTTGGTACTTATAGTTTTCCGTCGCTTCCCTGAGAGCTTTGATGTGATCAGGAGTGGTCCCGCAGCAACCTCCAAACATTTTTACGCCCATTTTCAAAAAAGGGATCAACCTGCCGGCAAGTTCATCAGGTCCCAGTTTGAAAACAGTATGGCCATTTTCTAAAACAGGGAGACCGGCATTGGGCTGGATGAGCAGAGGAGTATCAAGTCTTGGCAGCATGGATTCAACCAGGGGGATAAAATCATCCGGACCGGAACTGCAGTTTATGGAGATTATATCAATTCCCAGGTTTTGCATTGTATCCAGAAAAATATCAGGCAAGGTCCCGGTGAGGCTTTGCCCCTGCTCAAAAGTCATGGAAATGGCGATAGGTAGATTACATACTTCTCTGGCCGCAATAACCACAGCCCTGGCTTCAGCCAGGTCAAAATGAGTCTCTCCCAGGATAAGATCAGCCCCGCCCTGAACAAGACCGGTAATCTGTTCCTTGAAAGCGGAAAGCATTTGGGTAAATTCAATATCTCCCAAAGGAGACAGCATTTTTCCTGTCGGCCCGACGCTGCCGGCAATATATGCCCTGCCTCCCGCGGCCTGACGGGCTATCCGGACCATCTTCCGGTTGAATTCAACCGGTTTTATTTTAGGTCCCAATTTATATCTGGAACCGCCAAAGGTGTTGGTGGTTATGACTTGGGCGCCGGAAGCAACATAAATATCATGTACTTCCCTGATTATTTCCGGGTTTTCCATTCCCAGCTCTTCAGGGGACTGGCCCGGCTTCAGACCTCTGGACTGAAGCAGGGTACCCATTCCTCCGTCGAAAATAATTATCTGGTCGTTATTTATCAGTCTTAAAAAACTCATTCTTTGAGCCTTTTACCTCTGGAGTTGTAAAATAACCGGCCGAAAAAAACAAAAGCCGGTAATGGAGATTTGATCATTGACAAAGAATATTGCATACTGAAATTTATTGAAAAGGACAAATAAAAACTATAAGCTGTCAAACTTGGATGGCGGAATTCAATAGCCCGTTGCAGGTAGTCAGCAGCCAGCAAGAAAAAAATATTTCATGAATACAAAAGAAAACAACCCGAAAAAGCACAAAGAAGCCAAAGAAAAGACCGAACCGGTTGTCAAGGATATATGCGCGAGGCCCAACTCCACGCCTTCAGTCAGAGATCCTTTAAGGATATATATGCGTGAGCTGGGGCGGTTTCCTCCTTTGTCAGCAGAAGAGGAATTTGAGCTTGCCAGAAAATTCCGTGACGAAGGTGACCATGACGCGGCCTTAAAGCTTGTGACCTCCAATCTGCGCCTGGTGGTCAGGATTGCCATGGAGTTTCAACGCAAGTGGATGAAAAATGTCCTCGACTATATCCAGGAAGGTAATGTCGGACTTATGAAAGCGTTGAAGAAATTTGACCCGGACAAGGGGATCAAGTTTTCCTATTATGCAGCCTTCTGGATCAGGGCCTACATACTGAAATTTATCATGGACAATTGGAGAATGGTTAAGGTCGGCACCACCCAGGCCCAGCGTAAACTTTTTTATAACTTGAGCAAAGAAAAGCAACGTCTTGAATCTCTGGGCATATCTCCCGATTCGGACACCATATCACAGAACCTGGATGTTTCAGAAGCCGAGGTTGTTGAAATGGGGCAGAGGCTTGGTCAGTACGACCTGTCACTGGATATGCCCTACACAGATGATTCCGAGATGACTCCCATGAATTTTATCCCGGCAATAGGACAAGGTGTTGAGGAGATTCTCTTGCAGGAAGAGACAGCGGATATTCTTAATCAGAATATCAAGGAACTCATGCATAAGCTGAATGACAAGGAAAAAGCCATAATCGAGATGAGACTCCTTGCTGAATCCCCTGTTACACTCAGAGAGATAGGAGAGAAATACGGCATTACCAGAGAGAGGGTCAGACAGATTGAAGCCAGGCTCCTGGAGAAAATCAAGACCCACATCGAGGGAAATGTCAGTGATTTCTCCCGGGATTGGATAGACAGTGATTGACAGACTGGTCCGGGTCAGACACAAGGCAAAAATCTTGGCAGGAAAATGCAGTCTGGAATTTTACAACCATTTTTCCTCAGAGCATGTCCTGTCCAGAGAGGTTTTTTTCAGTCACCCCATGATTGCCAGACTTCGTGAGGATGTTTTGCCTTTTTTGAATGACGGCTTTGGTCACGGGATTGAACATTCAAAAAAAGTGGCCATTGATGCCGGCGTGTTGGTAATGGTTGAAAAAAGAAGATGGAATAGTCCCCAAGAAATCAAACGGCTATGTGTTCTAGCCCAGATGTCCGGTCTTCTCCATGATATTTGTCGTCAGGATGAAGCTCACGCTCAAAAAGGCGCAGAGTTTTCTTTGGTGATTCTACAAGACTATGCCATTTCCGATCAGGACCGAAAAAATATCGCCTTTGCAGTTGCCAACCACGAAGCCTTCAGGGAGACGATCCAGGCTGAAGACCATAGACAGCAGCTTTTAAGTGACATCCTGTACGACGCCGACAAATTTCGCTGGGGTCCTGACAATTTTATAACCACCTTGTGGGAAATTTGCTGTTATGAAGAATGGTCGCTACAGGAAATAGTTGCCAGGTTTCCAAAGGGCCTGGATGTCATAAAAAAAATAAATGAAACTTTCAGAACGGAAACAGGAAGAATCTACGGGCCCGAGTTTATCAGATGCGGCCTGGAGGTGGGGGGCCAGGTATATAAACTTCTCCTGGAAGACAGCAGGTCCAATGATGTTCACAGTGGTCATGTTTGATAATTCAGCGTACAACCTTAAAAAATTCCAACGATAATTAATGATAAAGATATTTTTCGCCTTTTGGCTTTCAGCTCTTTTTTTGACAGCCGGATGTGCAGCTATGCCTGAGCCTGTGACAACTCCCCAGGAATGGAAGTTGTCATCAGAGGCAACTCTTACCTATTATTATCTTAGAGCCCAGGATGAGTCGGCCAGGGGAAGGTTTCTTGAATCCGCCGAGGTGCTCAAAAAAGCAGTGGAAGCAAGTCCCGGACCGGCCCTGTACATTGAGATGGCCAGATCCTATTGGCTGGGTCAGGATAAAAATATGGCTTTGGAGTCCATGCAGGAAGCCGTGCAGAAGTTTCCGGAAGCCCGTGAACTTTACTTTTTCCTGACCGAGCTGTTTCTTGCGGACAATAAGAAAAGCGAAGCAGTGGACGTACTGGAAAAGTATATCGAAATTGCTCCCTATGATCTTGAAGTATATCAGGACCTGGCTTCTTTTTATGTTGAAATGAGAAATTATCCCAAGGTACTGGATTTACTCGGGCAAATTCCTGATGACAAGAAAGCTCCGGAAATTTTATATTACATGGGCCGGGCAAGCAGTGAACTCGGCAATTACAAAAAAGCACTTTCTTTTTTAGAGAGAGCCGTTAATAAAGACCCTGCTTTTCTTCAGGCATGGGCCGAGCTGGCTTTTATTTACGAACGGAAAAAAGATTATCTTCAAGCGGAAGAAATATATGAGAAGCTTTTGAGCATTGGTGAACGTAATCCTGAATTGATCCAACGCATCATTGAGCTGAATCTCAAGTTGAACGATCCGGACAAGGCCTTGATGTTTTTTGATAAAGGGCCGGAAGACTATCAGTTCCGTCTTGACGTGGCCTATCAGTTTATTATTAACAGCTTTTATGATCACGCCTATGAGGTCCTTCAGGGAATCATGCAGAAAGGGGCTTATCCTCCAACCGTATATTTTTATCTTGCTCTCATTGCTTATGAAGGATGGTCTGATCCGGACGATGCTTTAAATTATCTGATAAATGTCCCTGAGGGAGATTATTATCATCTGCAGGCTTTGTCATTCAGCGTCCAAATATATTTTGATCAGCAACAATATGTTCAAGCTCTTGAACTGGTCAGAAAGGGTCGCGAGATACATCCTTCGGAGAGCAGGTTTTTTATCTTTGAGTCCATTATTCTTGAAGTTCTGGATGAATATTCTAAAGCTCTGTACATAATTCATTCCGGACTGGAAACATGGCCCACAGACACCGACCTGCTTTTCAGAAAAGGTGTTATCAAGGATAAACTGGGAGATAAGGATAAAAGCATCGAAGTTATGGAAGAAATCATCGCCATCGACCAGGACCATCATGAAGCCCTCAATTATATCGGATATACACTGGCGGAACAAAACAGGGATACAGACAGGGCTCTTGTGCTCATCAACAGGGCGCTGAGCATTGATCCTGCGAACGGTTATTATATAGACTCACTTGCCTGGGTTTATTACATGCAGGGCAAATACGACAATGCCTGGAAAGAAATTCAACGTGCTGTTGAGTTTGTTGACGACGATCCCATAATCTGGGAGCATTACGGTGATATTGCCCAGGCCATGGGTATTCAGGACCAGGCCTTTTATGGTTACCAAATGGCCCTGGAAAATGAGCCTGAGGATCATGATAAAATTTTATCAAAAATTGAAGTGCTCAGAGATACATTACAGAAAGAAGAAAAGGGAAGTAATTTGTAATGTCTTTTATTTTCCGACTGACAGTTTTTTTTCTGTTGTTGACCCTGGTTTTGGGCTGCGCTCCCAGAGTTGTTCCTGTTGAGAGGCCTCCTGAAGCGGTCTGGAATGAATTTCGTTCAGGTATAGTAGAATTTCCCCCCGAACAATCTTTCCTGATCAGCGCTTCTGTAACCTTTATTACTCCCGGGCAGAGAAACAGAGTACAGTCTACTCTCTGGGGACGTATTGGGTATCCTATTCGTATGGATCTGAGTGCGGGTTTCGGACAAACCATTGCCATGTGGTCAGAAGATGAACATTTCTGGGAAGCTTATTTTCCAGGTGAGAACATAAAATATTTACATCATGACGGCAGTATGGGCGCCAGCATCCTTGGGTATCCCACTGCCCTTGACCTCAGGCAGACAGCAAGGGTCCTGTTGGGAGCTTTTGACGAACTTATTCCTGAAAATTTTCACGAGGTCAGAAGCTATAACGGCATGTGGGAATATTATTTCCAGGACCATGATGTAAGAAGCATGATTATAGCCCAGGACGGTTCTGTCTCCTCAATCACCGGCCAAGGCTGGATGGTGGAACTTTCAGCCAGGAGGGATGAGGAGTCGTTTCGTTATTATTCCAGAATCGACATGCAGCTTTCAGAAAAAGAAAGAGCGTTGATCAGGATCAGGTCCATCCGGATAGACGATCAGCAATGGGATGAGGACCAACTTGTTTTGAATATTCCGCCAGATGCAGAGATAGTATATCTGCCTGGTTTCTCCATGTAAGAATCAGCTAGAGAGGATTTAAATGACAACTAATCATCATGGCTACCTATGTAAATCCGGAGAACAAAGTCTGGGACCATTTGAACTTTTCTTAGTCGGCTGGAAACTCATACTAAGTGAGACAATCTGGTTTTTAAAAAGTCGTGGCCGCATTTGGGAATCGAAACAGCTGAAGAAACGTTTGAAAGTCGAAAATATACGGCTTGCCGAACTGGTGCAGAAGAAAGCTGAAGAGAATAAATACAGCCTGGATCTTATGGATCCCGAGGTTGAGCTGGCTTTGGGTCAAATTGATCTTTTAAAGGAAGAGATCATATATCTGGAAAATGAATTTCGCACAAAACGGAATATTTTTGTTGAAAATCGTAAGCAAAAGTACCTGAAATAACAGGTCTATTAGGATCCTTTATGCAAACGCACACTGTTGTCTTTGGTTCGGATCATGCCGGCCTTAATCTAAAAAAATTTTTGATGGACCGTTTGGGGGATGACAATAAAATTATTGACTTCGGGCCTGTTCAGAAGGCAAGTTGCGATTACCCGGTTTATGCAAAGGAACTTTGTAAAAAAGTTCTGGAACTTCAATGCCCGGGGATTTTGATCTGTGGCTCCGGGATAGGAATGTCCATCACAGCCAATCGAATGAGGGGTATCAGAGCCGCCCTTTGTCTGAATGAATATATGGCCAGAATGTCCAGATTGCATAATGACGCCAATGTGCTTTGTCTTGGAGAAAGGATAGTGGGTTTAGACCTGGCCGGAAGCATAATGGAAGCTTTTCTTTCCTCGCCATTTGAAGGGGGACGTCACCAGAAAAGAATTGATCTTATTGAAGAAGCTGTTTGAGAGGACTATGTTTTTTTTTGTTACCCTGCAACCCTGCAACCCTGAACCCTTAGACGAAAATTTCTGAATTCTGAACTTGAACTCTTTTTCATCCTTTAAAAGACTGTAGTAAATTTCCCATAGCTGCTTCGCTCCAAAAGTTCAAACTCTCAGCATCTCCGGGTACGCTGCTGACTTGGACTTTTTTCTGCTTCTTGCGCTTGGTATTTTCGAACAGTCTGCTGAGTAAGGACTTTTTCATCACGCTGTTTAACCCCAACATGAAACGGATAATTCAAATGACAAACCAGAGCGATATTAAGGCAGTAAGCATTATTAAAGGCTTGATAATGGACGGCACCAGAAGGGCAAACTCCGGACATCCCGGCGGGGCTATGTCTTCCGCTGATTTTCTATATATTCTTTTTAAGGATTTTCTTGTTTTTAATCCCGAGGATGACCAGTGGTTTGACCGTGACCGGTTCGTACTTTCCGCGGGACACGAGTCCATGCTTCTATACAGCCTGCTGTGCATGAGCGGATTTCTGACCATTGATGATCTCAAGGCGTTTCGTCAACTTCGGAGCCGTACACCGGGACATCCGGAACATCACGTGACTCCAGGCGTTGAAGCCACAACCGGACCTTTGGGACAGGGTTTCGGAATGTCCGTCGGCATGGCTGTTGCCGAATCCTTTCTTCGGGCGAAGCTGGGAGGAGATGTTTGCGACCATTTCACATATGCCTTAGCCTCGGACGGAGATCTTCAGGAGCCGATCAGCCTCGGCAGTGCTTCTCTTGCCGGTGGTTGGGGACTGGGTAAGCTTATTGTTTATTATGACAGCAACAAGATTCAACTGGCAGGGCCAACCCAGCGGGCTGACTGCGCTGATTATAAAAAAATATTCGAATCATTTTGCTGGCAGGTAATTGAAATAGACGGACATGATCACGATCAGATCAGGAAGGCGATAACAGCAGCCAGGCTGGATGATCAGAGACCGACACTTATCATCGGCCATACGGTTATAGCCAAGGGAAGCGCAACCCTGGAAGGCAGCGAGCATACTCATGGGGCACCCTTTTCGGCTGAAGAGATTGCTAAAACCAAGAAAAATCTCGGACTGCCGACGGATGAAGATTTTTATTTGCCCGAGGATACCGTGAATCACTTCCGGGAAAGATTTCCCGGCCTGGTCCAAAAGGCCGATAACTGGCAGCTAAGGTTAGATGAAGTACTTCGCGGGTCGGATGAGAAAGCTCAGTTCTGGAAATTTATTCATTCAGATCCGGCTATCCGTGCTCTTGAACTGCCGGTTTTCGAAGCCGGACAGAATATTGCTACGCGAAAGGCCTTTGGAATATGCCTCAACGACCTGATAGCCAAGCTGCCCAATCTTATGGGAGGGTCAGCCGACCTTGATCCTTCCAACCAGACGGTGGTTTTCAGGGAAGGAACAGGTCTTTTTCACAATGTGGACAACCCTGCCGGGAGATATCTGGCTTTCGGGGTGCGCGAATTTCCCATGGGTGCCATCTTAAACGGCATGACCCTCCATGGCGGGGTGAGCGGTTTTGGAGCCACATTTCTCGTCTTTTCGGATTACGAGCGTAACGCCCTTCGTATGTCCGCTCTGCAAATGCTCCCTGTGCTGCACGTTTTCACCCATGACTCCTTTTATGTGGGTGAGGACGGACCAACCCACCAGCCGATAGAACATATAAGCTCTCTTCGGCTTATTCCCAACTTCAATGTATTCAGACCGGCTGACGCCCAGGAGACAAGGATCTGTCTGAATATGATTCTTGGACAGACAAAGACCCCAAGCGCCCTTCTTCTTACCAGGCAGGGAGTTCCGGTCATGGATCTGAAGAAATTTCCCCATATGATCGAAGGAGTCAAAAGAGGCGCATATATTCTCAAGGATGTTCAGGAGCCGGAGGTTATTATTATTGCCTCAGGTTCTGAAGTTCACCTTGCTTATGAGGCTGCCGCGATCCTCGCACCTGCAAAGATCAGGGTTGTAAGCGCTCCCTGCCTGGATCTTTTTGATGCCCAGGACGATGAGTACAAGGAAAAGGTACTGCCTTCAGAAATAAGAAAAAGATTTGCCATTGAGGCTGGTTGCGGGGATATATGGTATAAATATGTGGGGCTTGACGGGCATGTGCATAGCCTGGACAGGTTCGGGGAGTCGGCTCCGGGCGGGGTTCTGGCCGAGGAGTTTGGTTTTACCGCTGAACAGTTTGCCAGGTTTGTCGAAAAGAGAATATAGATTTCGGGAAAATAAAATTATGGATTGCGGCACGTAAAGAATAAGATACTTTAATGCCGTCCGGGTGAGCAATTTTTACAGAAGCACAATAAGCAGTATCAATACAGTCAAGACCGGCATTCAGAAACTGAATACCGGTCTTGAAAAAGAATTTGAATGCTGACCGACTCACCATTCTAGGCAAAAGGGTTTATGATTGCACTAACCTGCAGCGTCCTCCTTCTCCATGGGAAAGTCCACCTTGATCTTGAACATTTGTTTGGCAGGCAAATTTAAAATTTCTATGCCGGTCTTTCTGGAGATTTCATGAAGAGAGTCCCTTACAAATGCCTTTGAAGGACCTATATAGGTAAACCACACATTTTGTTTGTGTTTACGCAGGTAATTATGGGTAACTCCCGGGTGGCTGTTAACTTCAGCTACAAATTTTTCAAGACTATCTTCCGGTACACACGCAGCGCAAAGGGTGCTGTGCCAGCCCAGTTTTCCAGACTGGAAATTGGCACCAATTCTTCTTATTACACCCTTTTGTTTAAGGCTCCTCACCTTGCTTAAGGTTTCAGCTTCGGTCAATCCGACCTTTTTACCTATAATTGCGTAAGGCCTTGAGTCCAAGGGAAAATCCGTCTGGATGATGTCCAGAATCTTTTTTTCCGCCCTGGATAATGAAGTGTCGGCTGGCATTATCAGTTAATCCTTTTCAGACCTGACAGGCTCATATGAGCACAATGGCTCCGGTGCCATAAAGTCCTGTTTCATGGTAAATGCTCTGGCTCTGCATCCGCCGCATACCCGGTGATACTCACATAATCCGCATTTGCCCTTGTACTGTTTAATGTCGCGGAGTTTGAGAAAATTATCTGAGTTTTTCCAGATATCCGGGAAGGTGTTTGTTTTGATGTTTCCGCAGTCAAGCTCAAGATATCCACAGGGTTGAACCTGTCCCACATGGGAGATAAAACAAAAACCTATTCCTCCGAGACAACCCCTGGTCATGGCATCCAGTCCGAAATTCTCCTTGTTCACCGGGATATTTTCCTCTCTGGCCCTTTGACGCATTATTCTGTAATAATGGGGTGCACAGGTAGCCTTGAGATGCATATCTGTTGTTTTTCGGAAGTCATAAAACCAGTTAAGAACCTCTTCATATTCCCCGGCGGAAATAGCCTGGTCTGAAATCTGGGCGCCTCTTCCGGTGGGGACCAGCATGAATATGTGCCAGGCCACCGATCCAAGTTCCCTGGCCAGGTTGAATATGTCCTTAAACTTATGGATGTTGTCTCTGGTTACAGTGGTATTGATCTGAAAGGGAATGCCGGCCTGCTTTAAGTATTCTATCCCAGTCATGGACTGGTCAAAGGCACCGGGAACACCACGAAAAAGATCATGCGCCTTTGATGTGGGGCCGTCAATGGAAATGCTGCAGCGCTGGATTCCGGATTGCTTCATGAGAACTGCGTTTTCCCTGGTTATTAGAGTCCCGTTGGGAGCCATAACACAACGCAGGCCCAGACTATCGGCATGGGCTACAAGTTCAAAAACATCAGGCCTGAGCAATGGTTCCCCGCCGGTAAATATGACAACAGGATCTCCTGCTTGCCTGAATGAGTCAATGAGCTTCAAAGCTTCTTTGGTTGAGAGCTCACCTTCAAAGGGCTCGGGATGGGCTTCTGCCCGGCAGTGCTTGCATGCCAGATTGCAGGAACGGGTGATTTCCCAGGCAACAAGCCTTAAGGGCGGGCTTTTTTTGGAATCTACAGGTTGCATGTCATTCCTCTTGTTTCAACCATAGGGCGATGTCCCGGGCAAAATAAGTCAAAATAAGGTCTGCACCGGCCCTTTTTATGGAAGTAATGGTTTCCATTACCATTTGTTTTTCATCGATATGGCCAAGCCTGGCTCCAGCCTTGATCAGGCTGTATTCTCCACTCACCTGGTAAGCGGCTACAGGCAGGCTGAAATTCTGACGAAGATCACGGATAATATCCAGGTAGGGCAGGGCGGGCTTAACCATAATGATGTCGGCTCCCTCTTCGATGTCCGCCATTGCTTCACGCCTGGCCTCCCTGGAATTGGCCGGATTCATCTGATAGGTTTTCCGGTCTCCAAAAGAAGGAGTGCTCTTTGCGGCCTCCCTGAAAGGGCCGTAAAATGACGAAGCATACTTTACTGCATAGGACATGATGGGCAGTTCATAATATCCTTCAGCATCAAGGAGGTTTCTGATGTGCTTTACTCTCCCATCCATCATGTCCGAGGGAGCGACCATGTCCGACCCTGCCCGCGCGTGTGAAAGAGCGGTTTTGCCCAGGATCTCGAGACTTGGATCGTTTAATACCAGGTTATTTTTGACGATTCCGCAATGACCATGATCCATGTATTCACAGAGACAGACATCAGTGATGACTATCAGATCCGGAAACCGGGACTTTAAGGATCTTACGGCCCGCTGGATTATTCCGTTTTCTGCGTATGCCTGTGAAGCTATATTGTCCTTAAGTTTCGGTATTCCGAATAATATTATGCTGGTGATTCCCGCATCAACCGCAACTGAGACTTGTTCTTCGAGGCTTTTCAGGCCCAGTTGGAATTGACCGGGCATAGAGTCAATGGGGCTCTCAAAGCCTTCATCATCAGAGTCCACAACAAAAAAAGGCTGAACCAGGTTTTCAGGGGCTATCCTGGTTTCACGAAAAGTTGTTCTGAGAGAGGCAGTTTTACGCAGCCTGCGTCCGCGATGAAAATTCACCGGTGAAATCCTCCTTTAAAATTTCATATAGGCTGGAGAAAATTCGAACCACAGAGGTCATCAAGTGCACAGAGAAAGCGTGTCAGGAGTAAGGGATTCCCGTATATGCGGGAAAGGCTTTCAAGGCGACTATGAAAAACAGAAACAAAAGTTGAATCCAGCAGGAAGAGGCCAGGTACCACAAAATATTAAAAGTAATTTCTTTCTCTGTGCACTTTATAACCTCTGTGGCCGAAATAATTTATATCGAAATTTCCTCGTCAGTAAGGTAACAGGCAGGGTCCTGGGCCCAGATATCTCCATAATACGACTCAGCCCGAGCCCTGAAGTTTCCGGCGCAGACACTTAAAAATCTACAGCCGGCACATCTTCCACCCACATACTTCTTTTTATCCTTGAGCCTGGCCAGAAGTTCAATAGAAGGGTCATCCCAGATTTGGGAAAATGGTCGTTCAAGAACATTACCAAAGGTCTGGTTGCGCCAGAACTGATCCGGATGCACTCTTCCGTCCCAGGAAATGCACCCGATACCCCGCCCTGAGTTGTTGCCCTCGTTAAATTGCAACAACTCTAAAACTTCCTTTGCCCTTTTCGGATCTTCCTTTAAAAGGCGAAGGTAGATATAAGGCCCGTCAGCATGGTTATCAACAGTGAGCACTTCTTTGGGCATGCCGGCTTCAAAAAGTCTTTTGGTTTCATCCATTACCAGGTCCAACAGCTGTCTTGTACCTTCATGAGTAAGGTCTTCCTTGATAAGTTCCGATCCCCGGCCGGAATAGACCAGGTGATAAAAACAGACCCTGGGGATTTCCATTTTTTTTAATATTCTGAATATCTTAGGCACTTCATCGATATTTCTCTTGTTAACAGTAAAGCGAAGGCCAACCTTAAGACCTTCATGCTGGCAGTTTTCGACTCCCTGCATTGCTTTTTTGAAGGAACCCGGCACTCCCCGGAAATGATCGTGAACTTCCTCTTCGCCGTCAATGGAAATACCAACGTAAGAAAGTCCGACTCCTTTAAGCTCTCTGGCCTTAGCTTTGCTGATAAGGGTACCGTTGGTGGAAATAACTGCCCTCATTCCCTTGCTTACCGCATGACTGGCCAGTTCGGTCAGGTCGCTTCGAACCAGGGGTTCTCCTCCGGAAAAAAGCATCACCGGAGCGCCGTAGGCTGACAGGTCGTCAATAATGGCCTTGCCCTGGTCAGTGTTTATTTCATCGGTACCCTGGGTATCACTGGCTTTGGCATAGCAATGAACACATTTAAGATTGCAGCGTTTGGTCATGTTCCAGACCACTACAGGTTTCTTGTCCTTGGAGAATTGAAGGAGATGTGAAGGAAGTCTGCCTGCTTCCCTTCCATAACGCAGAGCGTCTGACGGTTCAATAGCAGCGCAGTAAAGTTTTGATATTCCTATCATATTGTTTCCTTAATAAAATTACTGGGTTTTTAGAATAACAAATGTTTAAGGGTTTTTAAGTTGCTCAGGGAACAGGAATTCATTGCAGGGTATTGGTAGGAGAAGGAGAATGATGGATAGTTTCCACCAGCTGTTCCCTTGATGTAAGCAAATTCTCCCTTAATTCAAGCTTAGCGCTGGGATGGATCTTCATGAAATCCTTGCTGTCTACAAGCTTGGTTAAACTGTCCATCTCTGTTTTAATTTTGTAAAGCTTTTCCATAGTATGTTTTTGATCAGAATTTATTTTTGCTGCTATTTCAGCAAGATATATCATTTCCTGAGCCATTTTGCGAAATTCCCTGGCGTGAAGCTGCCTCTTTTGCTTTCTTTTTTGAAGCAGGTTACGAAAAAAGCTTTTTATCCTTTGCAGCATGATTAGCTCAATCTGTTGAGATATTAATATAATAATGCGGTTATGATAATAATTATAAAAACAGGAGCCAGCATAGCCATAATCACTTTTAGAAAAGAAGCTTCATGAATATTCTTATATCCGACAATTGTCACTCCAAGAGACCACACTGCCCCGGCTATGGGACCCAAAAACGGGAGAAGGCCAAGAATCATGGGGGCACTGCCATAGGCAGTCGCCCTGAAGGTGCCTTCAAAACCGGATTTTCCGACCTGAAAGAGGGTCAAAAAAAGATGGGTTATTCCTGAGGCTATAAAAAGCCAGACCCCCATAAACAAAGGGTAAATAATTACGATGAAAATTGACCCGAAACCCATCATCCCCATGCCCAGATCTCCGGCTCCATGCTGGACAGTTGCGGGAAATATTCCGGCCATGTTCCAGATGAACGTTGCCAGAGCCTGCACCATCGTAATCATCAGGAAAAAAGCCAGGGGCATGGCCAGCCCTTTTAAGGGCATTCTGTAAAAAAAAGTGGCCGGGGCCAACATGACCCTTTTTATGGTTTCAATAAAACCGGGAAAGAATCCGTTTTGATCCAGATTCTCCCAGGGTACGTCGTATCCTGATTCATGGCTGGTCCGGCCTTTTTCCCTATTGCTCCGTCCCTCCTGTTCACCCATATTCTCCAGACTGGACCAGATGGAATCATCTTCCTTTTGATCCTCCTTTATTAGATAACCGGTATCCGGCTCAGCAGCCGGGGAGTCTCTTTCATCCTGTACCTGTTCCAAAAGGAAGTCCTCCTGCAGAATAGTTCTAAACCTGAACTTTTCCTGGCACTGGGGACAAGTTGCTTTTTCAGCTTTGGGGGGTATTTTTTCATCAGGCACATCCTGCTTGTATTCACATTTAGGGCAGGTGATTTGCATAAAGAATGTCCTTGTTCGAAGTTTACCAGGCTAACCCGCAAAAAGCAGCCGGGGGTATGAGTAATAACTGACGGGATTTTGTCCAGGCGTTTTTGATAGATAGCCGGCATTTTATATGTCTGGCATTAAATGTCCGCTGAGTCTATCTATATATAGGTTTAGAATCAAGCCTTGAAACCGCCAAAAAAAAGAGACAGATTAGTTTACTTTAGCTTGTTTTAATTAACCGGTCCATTCGAGATTTGACGTAGACAAGGGAATAACGTTTCCCCGGATGAAAACTAACTAACCTGGAGGTTTTCTTCAGCGTCTGACGGTCTTAAATATTCCGGAAAAGAAGTTCGGCGGGTATATTCTGCTTTAATGCTTAGTTTGAGCAGCGATTGAGGCAGCGGAATATCCCAGGTTTCGGGCAGGATATTCCAGTAATCTGCAGTAAAGTAGTCAGGATTCTTTCGAACCCCGCTGCCAAAGGCATGAATAACCTGGCCCTGAACCTTATTAACCAAAGGGCCAATGTTTTCAAGGTTGATATTAACAGGCGCTGTTATCCGCCGCAGCGTAGGGAGGGAAAATTTCATGGCATAGACCTGATTGCGTCTGGAATGGATGAATATCCAGGCAGGACCCTGAAGCAGTTTCCCCGGGCCGTGAATAAGCGTGTCGAAATAAGAAATGGAGCTCATGGGAATGCTTGCAGCCATAGAAATGCCATGAACGTGGGCAAAGACCATTCTTATTCCGGTAAAGCTACCCGGACCCTGCACGCAAGAAATTCCGGTCAGCTGATGAGGAGTGATTTCAAGGCAGTCAAGTCCAGCTCTAATGGCTGGAGCGATATATCTCATGGCCCGTCCTGGCGTATGGATACTTTGGGACCATAATACTTTTTCAGGAGTCCCCAGTACTACCTGAAGAACTGCTTCTGAGCAGTTCAGGATCAGATAGATTGAAGTTTTGGTTTCAGGTTCTGGCATGTTAAAAAGTGCTTTCTAAATGAAATTTCGCCGGAGAGTAAGCAGGAACATGAAAGGGATACTACTAAAAAAAATTGATTAGTAAGCCTGTTCTCTGCGAAAGCTCTGTGCTCCGTGGGCAGGCAGTCAATATTTCAGCTGCAGGTCCCGGGATAAAGGTGATTTCTGCCGTATGTTTTCTATCTTACAATCCTTAACACATCATTGATGATCGCAAAGGCCATAAGCGCCAGAATAAAAAGGATGCCGATCCTTGTGGCAATTTGTTTCATGCGGTCATTGAGCGGTTTACCGGTAATCATTTCAACAGTATAAAAAACTATATGACCTCCATCCAAGACTGGTATGGGCAGAAGATTGATCAGGCCCAAATTTATACTGATAAGGGCTGTCAGGGCAAGGAGATTGACCAGTCCCTCCTGGGTCTGCTCGCTTACCAGCTGAGCAATCATTATGGGGCCGCCGATGTTGTCCAGGGGGATTATACGTTCAATGAGTTTGATGATTCCCTGGACAGTGAGCTTCATGAGCATCCAGGTCTGGGCAGCTCCCTCTCTTGCAGCATCAAAAAAGCTGAGTTCGATAGTTACTGTCTCGCCTGAAGCGATGACCCCCACCTGCGGAGTAATTATTTCCTCTCCAAATATATTCTCACGGGGGACCATTTCCGGAGTCACAGTAAGACCCAGGACATCTGAATTCCTGCGGACCTGGATATCAAGCGGCTCTCCCCGGCTTTCCTGGATAAAAAGAACCATGTCGTCCCAGTAGGTAATTTCACGACCGTCAACGGCAATCACCTTGTCACCAGGCTGGAGCCCGGCTTCATAGGCGGGACTGCCCTCTGTCACCTCTCCGATTTCAGCAATAAGCTCTAATTGTCCATGGGCCCAGAAAAGACCCCAATATATAAACAAGGCCAGCATGAAATTAAATACAGGTCCGGCAGCCACTACCAGTATTCTCTGCCAAGGAGGCCTTCCGGAAAATTTTTCTTCCTGGGTAAATTGGTCCGGTATTTCTGACTCATCGGATTCGCCCACCAGGCTTACATAACCACCAAGAGGAACAGCGGAGAGGCGGTATTCGGTCTTGCCGGATACAAAACCAAAAAGTTTGGGGCCAAATCCCAGAGAAAAGGTAGATACGCCGATTCCGAATATTCTGGCCACAAGAAAATGTCCCAGTTCATGAAAGAAAATCAGCACACCCAGCACAAGTACTATTGCTAAAGCGCTCTCAAACATATTTTATGTCCTTATCCAGTTCTGGACTTTATTTCTGGTTATTGAATCAAGCTTTAAAATATCTTCCAGGCAGTTCATTTCGAAAAACTGATGTTCATCCAATGCTTTAGCGTTTAAAGCAGATATATCCATAAAACCGATCCTGCCGGCTAAAAATTTTTCCACGCATATTTCGTTGGCAGCATTAAGCACCACGGGGTGACTTGGTCCCCTATCCAGGGCTGTCAGGGCCAGTTCCAGGCAGGGAAAAGCCTGCATGTCCGGATCGTAAAAACTCAGATTTTCAACAGACGCCAGATTCAGAGGGGCCAAATTTACTGTAAGCCGTTCTGGATAACCAAGACAATGGGCAATGGGAATCTGCATATCCGGTATGCCCATGTGGGCCAGAAGTGAGCCGTCGGAGAAATTTACCAGGGAATGTACTATGCTCTGGGGATGAACCAGGACCTTTATTTTTTCTGTGGAAAGACCAAAAAGATGATGCGCTTCTATTATTTCCAGTCCTTTATTCATCATGGTAGCTGAATCTATACTTATTTTGGCTCCCATGGACCAGTTTGGATGTGCCAGGGCCTGGTCCGGTGTAACGTTCTGCATGAAGACCGTATCTTTTTCTCTGAAAGGGCCGCCTGAAGCGGTTATTATTATGGACTCTACCTCCAGGAAATTATGACCCTGAAGAGCCTGAAACACAGCATTATGTTCCGAGTCAACGGGCAGAATTACACTTCCTGTTTCTTTGCATGCTTTCCTGATTAAATGTCCTCCCAGGACCAGCGACTCTTTGTTGGCCAGAAGAATAACCTTGCCCGACCAGGCTGCGGCCAGGGTGGGAGCCAACCCGGCTGCACCGACCATAGCTGAAAGGACCATGCCTGCTTCTTCCATTTCCGCCATCTGAATATAGCCCTGCACACCGGATAGGATTTTCGGATTGTAATCCTCATCAAGGAGGGATTTGAGCTGTTTTGCCAGATAAGAATCAAGTATGCCCAGTACAGGAGGTCTGAACTCGTTGGCCTGAGCAGCCAGAAGCTTCACGTTTCTTGCCCCGGACAGGCCCATGATCCCGAACCGATCCGGATTTTTACGGATTACCTCCAGGGCGCTGGTCCCTATGGAACCGGTAGAGCCAAGTATTACCAGAGAACGAACCCGGGAATGAGTTTGAGGAATGTCTAGAGAGGAAATATAGGATATCAAGTCGTTTGCCTGTTGAATTTTCAGCGTAATTATTAAATTTTTTTAAGAATTAGGAAGTGTAATAGACATTAATGTTCTTGAAAAAAGCAAAATTATTCCCTTATTGAGGCATATAAGTACTGGGCAAAATCAGCCCCATCAGTTTATTTAGCAAATTGATTGTTTTAATATTCATTTTTGGAAAAAAATGAATATTAGAATATTTTAAATATTGAGTTATATAATACATAAACCGGCAAGAGCAACAACAGGCTGTCGATTCTGTCCAGAATGCCTCCATGACCTGGGAGTATATGACCGGAATCCTTAACGTTGTTCCATCTTTTTAATGATGATTGGAAAAAGTCTCCCAGTTGGGCCGCAACATTCAGAAATAACCCAAGAATAAGGTAATGCAGCCAGGAAGCATGCCCAAAAGTCCAGCCTATTGCAAAAGTGACAATGAGGCATAATACAAGGCCGCCGACACTGCCGGCCCAGGTCTTTTTCGGACTGACCACCGGCCAAATCTTTTTCCCCCCCCACCACGCGCCTGTGTAATAGGCTCCGATATCGGAAGCAAAGGTTGCAGCCAAAACCAGAATGATTTCAATTTCTGACAGATTGAAAAGCAGGCTCAAAACCAGAGGCAGGTATGAAAGTCCTCCGATGAGTATTAGATAATCCCTGAATTCTGCCTGACCTTTTTTTTGGCTGTATTCCGCCAGAAACAGGAGCCACGTGATCCAAAAGAAAAGCACCAGAAAAAGTACAGGATTATCGGTCCAGCCAAGACCTGAATCAAGGAGAAAGAGAGATCCTCCAAGACTTCCGGTCAATCTGAGGAAAAACCTTCCTTTCCCGGTCCAGAAAAGATTGTAGAATTCCCATAATCCCAGAAAGCCCAGCAGGGAAATGATAACCGTCTGGACCAGATCACCCATGTAAATTACTCCTGCCAGCAGGGGCAAAAGGATGATTGCGGTTAGAATTCTTTTGTGATGAGAAGTAAGATTCATAGTGGATCAACTCCACCCAGCCTTCTTTGCCTTGATGCGTAATCTTCCAGGGCCAGGTGCAGTTCTCCGGTTGTAAAATCCGGCCATAGGGTTTTGGTAAAATAGAATTCAGAATAGGCTGACTGGTACAACAGATAGTTGCTGATTCTGAGTTCTCCACTGGTGCGGATGATCAGGTCTGGATCAGGCTGATCCGCAGTGTAAAGGTAATCGCTGAATTTTTTTTCATCTATCTGGTCTGCTGACAGACCCTGCTCAAGAATAAGCCTGCAGGCCCTGACAATTTCAAAACGCCCCGAATAGTTAAGGGCGAGATTCAGGGTCATGCTTTTATTGGATTTGGTTTTAGAGCAGACGTGTTCAATAACTTTTCTGGCAGTGAGGGGAAGATCATTGATATCTCCCAGGATATTCAAGCGGATATCATGTTTGACAAGAGTTTGCAGTTCCCCTTTTAAAAATCTGGTCAACAAACCAAAAAGAAAGGAAACTTCTTCTTTCGGCCTTGCCCAGTTTTCCCGTGAAAAGGCATAAAGCGTCAGGTATTGAATGTTCAGCCGTCTTGACTCTTCAACTATAGCCTTGGCGGTTTTAGTCCCCTGGTTGTGCCCTTCGCTCCTGGGAAGGTTCTTCCCGTGGGCCCAACGTCCGTTGCCGTCCATGATAATGGCCAGATGGCCAGGCAGTTGTTCCAGCAGAACTAAATCTCCATTATTTCTTTTTCTTTCAATTCTAACACATGATCAGCTTTTTCAACATAAGAGTCGGTGACTTTTTGAACCTCGTCCTGACCTTTGTGCATTTCGTCTTCACTCAGGTCTTTGTTGTTCTTCATTTTTTTAATGGCATCATTGGCGTCCCGTCTGATATTTCTTATGGCGATCTTGGCGTCTTCGGCATATTTTTTAGCCAGCTTTACAAGATCTTTTCGTCTTTCTTCAGTCAGGGGAGGGATATTAATCCGGATAACCTTGCCGTCGTTTACCGGGTTCAAACCCAGGTCAGATTTCATAATGGCCTTTTCAACCGAGGAAAAAGCGTTACGATCCCACGGCTGGATGGAAATGGTCCTGCTATCCGGTATTGAAACTGAAGCAATTTGATTTAGGGGTGTCAGGGTGCCGTAGTAATCAACCAAAACATCTTCGACCAGCCCGGTTGAGGCTCTTCCGGTCCTGAGTCTGGAAAATTCCTTTTCCAGGCTTAGTATGGCCTTGTCCATTTTTTTTTCACAGTCCTTGAGTACTGATTGCATGTTATCCTCCTTGAACTAAAGTGCCGATTTCCTCGCCTTTCAGCACCCGGCTGATGCTGTTTTTCTGAAAAAGGTTAAAAACATTAATGGGCATGTCATTATCCATGCACAGGGAAATAGCAGCGGAGTCCATTACTTTCAACTGTTTTTTCAAGACATCGAGATAAGTGAGCCTGTTGAAGAACCTGGCATCAGGATTTGAAACAGGGTCTTTATCAAAAACCCCATCAACCTTAGTCGCTTTGAGAATTGCATCGGCCTTGAGCTCCATGGCTCTTAGGGCTGCAGCGGTGTCAGTGGTAAAAAAAGGATTGCCGGTCCCGGCTGCGCAGATGACAATTCTCTTTTTTTCCAGATGTCTGATAGCACGCCGCCTGATGTATGGTTCGGCAACCTCGTGCATGGAAATAGCGGTCACAACCCTGGTGTCTGCACCAAGTTTCTCAAGAACATCCTGGATAGCCAGCGCATTCATGACGGTTGCCAGCATCCCCATATAGTCGGCGGACGCCCGGTCCATGCCTTTGGATGATACAGTAACTCCGCGAAAAATATTCCCCCCGCCAATGACCATTCCTATTTCAGCTCCCAGGTTGAGAGACTTGATGATTTCTTTTGAAATGGAAGAAATGGTTTCCGGATCAATACCAAAGCCCTGACCTCCGGCAAGTGCTTCGCCACTAAGCTTTAGCAGAATTCTGTTATATTTTAATTTTGTCATTGTTTATGCCTGAAGTTTTTATATTTATTGAGGAGCTGATCAAAAAAAAGGGCCGATTAAGGCCCTTTTTTGTTATTCGTTGTCTTCACCCAAAGCCATACGGGTAAAACGTCCGATTTGAATGTTTTCACCAAGGACGGCAACGGCCTCGTTCATCAGGTCGGTAATGGATTTGGAGTCATCCTTGATAAATGGCTGTTCCAGAAGACAGACTTCCTTGTAATATTTCTTTATCCGGCCCTCAACGATTTTTTCCGCAATGTTGTCCGGCTTGCCTTCTTCTTTTGCCTGATGCAGGAATATCTGCTTTTCCTTTTCCAGAAGGTCCTGGGAGAGCTGATCCGGGGAAACGCATACCGGAGAGGAGGCGGCTATCTGCATGGCCAGATCCTTGGCCAGTTCCTGAAACTTGTCGCTCTTGGCCACAAAGTCGGTTTCACATTTTAACTCGACAAGAACTCCTATCTTCCCATTGGAATGAATATATGAGCCGATCCAGCCTTCGGAAGTAGCTCTTCCGGCCCTCTTCTGAGCCTTGGCCAGGCCTTTTTCCCTGAGCCAGACCATTGCCTTTTCCTCATCGCCGCTTGTGGCTTCGAGGGCCTTTTTACAATCCATCATGCCCGCGCCTGTTTTGTCGCGCAGGCTTTTAACCATTTGTGCGTTAATCATTATTATTCTCCCTCCCGAGCTTCTACTTGCTGCTCGATATTTTTTTTGACTTGCTCCGGAGCAGGCGTCTGGACTTCCTCAGCGGCTTCATCCTGAGCGTCGCGTTCTCCTGACTTTGCCTCGCCTTCCAGACAGGCGTCAGCTATGCTTCCTGAAAATAATTTAATGGCTCTTATTGCGTCGTCATTGCCGGGTATCACAAAATCAATCATGTCAGGATCACAATTTGTATCAACCACAGCTACTATTGGAATGCCCAGTTTACGGCATTCCTTAACCGCAATGTCTTCCTTTTTTGGATCAATAATAAAGGCAGCCCCTGGAATCCCTTCCATGTCTTTGATGCCACCCAGATCAGCATTGAGTTTTTTCACCTCACGCTGCATCATTACGATTTCTTTTTTTAGAAACCGGTTGACCGTTCCATCTTCAAACATCTTTTCAAGATTTTTCAGTCTTTCAATACTGCCCTTGATGGTCTGAAAATTGGTCAGGGTGCCACCCAGCCACCGGTTGGTAACATGGTACATGCCGACCCTTTCGGCTTCCGTCCTTACTACCTCCCTGGCCTGACGTTTGGTGCCGACAAAAAGGATGTTTTTGCCTGAAGCTACAACATCTACGATAAAATCGTGGGCCTTCTGGTACAGCTTGACGGTCTGCTGCAGATCAATGATATGAATTCCCTTTCTGGAACCGAAAATATAGGGCTTCATTTTGGGGTTCCAGCGTCTGGTCTGATGTCCGAAATGGACACCGGTTTCAAGCATTTGCTTCATGCTTACGTATCCCATAAATCCTCCTTGGGTTTATCCTCCGCCTGGTAGACACCTCGAATATTCAGAACATACTGATATAGAGGCACCCAATGGGTATCAGGCGTGCGTTTTCAGAACAGATTTTCTTAAGCCAAAAAAAATATTCTGGCAAGCTGTAAAACTGATAAAAAATTTTATATCAAAAGTTTTCAGATGAATTGGCTTGCCAACCGGCAATCAATGATATACTAATTTTCGTCTTTAATTTTTTTGGAGGTATGTTATGAAAAAAGATATCCATCCCAAGCTAAATGACACAAAAGTAAGTTGTTCTTGTGGATATGAGTTTGAATCCAAGTCCAGTGTAGGTGAAGAAATTCACGTTGAAATCTGTTCCCAATGTCATCCCTTTTACACCGGCCAGCAGAAGTTTATCGACACAGCCGGACGGATAGACAGGTTTAAGAGGAAGTATGCCCAATCCGGGCCTCAAAACAGCTAATGTGTAACAGGTGTTGAAAAGTCTTCGCTGCTGTTTGCGAGAAAAAGGCCGCGCACTTAATAAGGGATCAAGTTTTAATCCTTTTTGGAGCCTTGCTGCCGGGTCTTTTGAACAGCCTTTTCAACAGGGATTTTATTAACACATTATATAAACAGTTTTCTTACGAACTGGATTATGATCCGGTGACTATATGTACTCTAAATTAGACGCTCTTGAGCAGGAATATTTGCAGATTGAGAGCGATCTCAGTGATCCTGAAGTTTATGACGACCAGGAAAAATACAGGCGCCTGTCCAAGTCTCATGCCGATCTTGCTCCAATTGTGAGTACTTTTCGGGAATATAGGGCTGTATTCTCAGAAATCGACGAGAACAGCGAGCTTCTCAGGGATACCGATCCGGAAATCCGTCAACTTGCCGAAGCTGAGATTGACAGACTCAGGGCCGCCATGACCAGGCTGGAGGAAAAGCTTAAAATTTTGCTTCTTCCTAAAGATCCCATGGATGAAAAAAATATTATTCTTGAG
>SKKD01000197.1 GCA_007121655.1 Desulfonatronovibrio sp.
GGCGCCCGTCATTTGCATTGTTCCTTCTGTCATACAGACTTCCGGTTTTTGAGAATGGCCTGTCCTTTCTGTAATGAAAATAAGGAATCCTGCTTTGAATACTTCACGGTTAAGGAACATCCCGGGTTCAGGGTGGAAATCTGCAAAACCTGCAATATGTACACAAAAACCATCGATTTTCGGGAGATGGATAAAAAACCCCTTCCTGTCATTGATGACCTTGACTCCCTTACCCTGGACATAATGGCCCGTAATGAAGGCTACAACAGGCCTACTCTTTCAGCATGGGGTTTCTAGGTACGCCCTGTTTATTAATCCGGTAACTTTTCATGATCATTTCAAGTAACCATGAAATATGCGGGATAGTTCTGGCAGGAGGCAAAAGTTCCAGGCTGGGCAGGGACAAGGCCCGGGTGGTCGTCAACGGCCAAACCCTGCTTGAAAGGACCCTGTTTCTGGCCGGAGAGTTTTGTGCCAGGGTATATTGCGTGGGAAGAGATATTGAGGGCCTGGAGAGCAAGACCCTGTGGATGCTTGACGAAATCCCCGGAATCGGACCCATGGGGGGGATTATCACCGCCCTGAAAAGATTGGACTGCCCCTGTCTGGTCCTGGCATGTGATCTCCCTAACCTTGACCGAAGCATTATCAAACGCCTCATTGAACATAGAAACAACCGCGGCAGGGATAAATATATCACCACGTATTTCCGGAAAGGAACCGGCTTTATTGAAGCCCTGGTGTCAATTTATGAGCCTGAAAGTCTGGATATGCTCGTTGCTTCCATAAAACAGGGATGTTACCAGCTCAGCAGGGCTATTCCTTATGAGTACAGATGTCATATTGCTTACGGTCCTGATCAGGAGAAATACTTTTTTAATGTTAATTACCCGCATGATCTGAGCAAACTGGGTTCTACCGGCTGATGCCTGTGCCTGGTTTTATTTCATGTTCAGGATATTCTTCATAAATCTGCAGGATCCCATTAATGTCGACTATTGACTGTTGCACAACCCTTATCACTTTAGAGGGCGCCAGGGAGATCCGGGAAAAAGTCCTGGAGGAGCGCCCGTTTTCCGTGACTCTCAATGATGAAGTCATCGGCTCGGCCATGGTTCTGGCAACCGATCTGGAGGAGTTTGGTCCGGGATATCTGTTTGGCCAGGGATACCTGGGCCGCCATGACCAGGTACTGGAAGTCAGGGTTTGTCCTGAAGGCCGCATTGAAGTTTATGCGGATGTTCAGGTTAATAAGGATGAGGAAATGATCACCACCTCGGGATGCGGTGGTACCGGGAAAATCGCTCGCAGGCTGCTTTATGAAAAATTGCCGAAGCTGCCGGGATTCAGGATGGATTTTACCCAGTTGGGGGAACTGGTCAGAAAAAGCCTGACGGTTTCCGACCTTTCCCAGCTGACTCATTGCGTTCACGGTTGCGGATTTCTCACAGAAAGAGGATTTGAGGCCTGTTTCGAGGATGTGGGCAGGCACAACGCCGTGGACAAAGTAATGGGCGCCATTCTCCTGGGAAGGTTTTCTTCAAAAGGAGCGATTTACACCACAGGCAGACTAACCTCGGACATGGTCCTGAAATGCGCCCGGATGGGTGTTCCCATTGTTCTTTCCCGGACAGCCCCCTCATCGCTGGGGCTTGAAATCGCCCGCAAAGCCGGGATCACACTCGGGGCTTATGTGCGTCCAAACAGGATGAATGTTTTCAATGCTCCGGAGAGAATTGTCTCCTAGAATCTGCTGAAGATTTCCTTTCCACCGATAAAGTGAGCCATTACCCTGCCTTTTAAGGTTTGACCCATGCAGGGAGTATTTTTACCCATGGAAAGCATTTCCTCCGGGGTAACTCTCCATTCATGTTCAATATCCACCAGAATAAAATCAGCCTGGTCGCCTTTTTGGAAGGCATTGACCGGCAGATTGAAAATCCTGCCTGGAGAAACAGACATAAGCCTGACCAGATCATCCAGGTTCAGAATTCCCTCCCTGACCAGCTCAAGGCAAAGGGACAAAGCCGTGTCCAGCCCGGAAATTCCATTGGGGGCATGGGCAAAAGGGACCTGTTTTTCAAAAGCCGCATGCGGAGCGTGGTCAGTAGCGATGATGTCGATGATGCCGCTTTTTACCGCCTCGCGCATTGCCAGAACGTCCTTTTTGCGCCGAAGCGGTGGATTGACCCTGGTCATGGTGTTGTAGCCCCGGACAATTTCCTCGTCCCATAATAAATAATGAGGACAGGTTTCAGCAGTTATCGGAATTGATTTGTTTTTGGCCCAGGCTATGAGCTCGAGAGACTCCTCACAGCTGATGTGGGCCAGATGGATGGGCGTGTCCAGATAGGCCGCCAGCAAAATATCCCGGGATACCTGAAGGCTTTCAGCCACGCTGGGAATTCCCTTCAGTCCAAGATACCCGGAGATTACTCCTTCGTTCATGACTCCATCCGCGGCCAGGTAAACATCCTCGCAGTGATCGATCACCACCATGTCAAGATCGGAAGCATATTCCACAGCCCTGCGGAACAGTTCAGTGTCTTTGACCGGCAGTCCGTCATTGGAAAGGGCCTGGCAGCCGGCTTCCTTCAGTTCCGCCAGGGGAGAAAGTTCGCGGCCTTCAAGATTTCTGGTCAAAGCCCCCACAGGATGAACAAAAGGTCCGGCAGGGTGGGCATCCATATTTTTCCTGAGCATAAATTCGGTAACTGAAGCGTTGTCATTGACCGGGCTGGTATTGGCCATGGCCATTACCCGGCCAAACCCCCCTCCGGCTGCCGCCTCAAGCCCTGTTTTTATGCTTTCCTTGTATTCAAAACCGGGTTCACGCAGATGGACGTGGGCATCAATCAGGCTGGGCATTAGCCGACATCCACGGCCGTCATAGAGTTCTGCAGAAGAATCCAGCGGCATCTCCTGTTTGAAGGTGATGATTTTTCCGTCTTCTATCAGGAGTACCCCCGGCTTATGGTTAAGAAGCACATTTTTGATTATCAAGAGTCCCATCTTAGCCCTCCGGGATTTCCTGTTCATGTTTGGGCCTGGCCAGGTAAAGATAAAGCAGGGCCATGCGCACGGCCACACCTGATGCCACCTGATCAAGAATCAGGCTGCCTTTTGAGTCAGCCAGATCCGATGATATTTCGATACCGCGGTTCATTGGTCCGGGGTGCATGATCTTTACCCCGGGAGCAGCGGATTCAAGATGTTCCTGTTTAAGGCAAAACCGGGTCGAGTATTCACGGATATGGGGCAGAAGTCCGGCTTTCTGCCGTTCCAGCTGGAGCCTCAGACTGATAACCGCATCGATTCCCAGGCAGGCCTTATACAGGTCATTGTAAACGTCCACCGGCCAACTGCGGGTACAGGGGGGAAGAAGGGTCCTGGGAGCGCAGACACGCACATGGCAGCCAAGCCTGGTAAAAAGTTTTATATCCGACCTGGCCACCCTGCTGTGAGCTATATCTCCAAGAATAAGCACCTTTTTCCCCTGGAAATCATCATTCCATGTCCGGCTCAGGGTGAACCCGTCCAGAAGAGCCTGAGTGGGATGAGCATTCCAACCGTCGCCCGCATTGAGAACGCTGCATTTGAGGAGGCCGGCAATGAATCCAGCTGAGCCGCTGAGATTATGGCGCATGACTATCGCGTCAGGTTTCATGGCCTCCAGAGTCAGGACCGTATCTCTCAGGCTTTCGCCTTTTTGAAAACTGCTGCCCTTGGATGCCAGGGAAAAACTGTCGGCGGACAATCTCTTTGCCGCCATATCAAAAGAGGTTTTGGTGCGTGTGGATGGCTCCGCAAAAAACAGGACTACACTCTTGCCTCTGAGAATGGGAACTTTTTTTATGCTTCGGGAGTTGATTTCCATGAATCTGGAAGAGGTATGAAAAATATGTCTGATTTCTTCAATGGATAAGGATTCAATGTCCAGAAGGTCCTTATGTGTCCAGTTCATGGTCCACCTTTTTGGGTCTTGGTTTATGAACGAAAGTCGTCAATGTTCATTGATATCCTTAAAAGTTTCGACAGGCGGAAATAAGGTAAAAAATTTACAGGAGATATGCAAGGATATTGTTGCAAAGAAGGCTGAGAATCGGTTTTTAATCTGAAATGGCACATAAAAAAACTTGTCTTTATCAAAGTTGAACTGTTATAAGAAAACAGTTATCAGTAGTTTTCCAGGGGGACTTTGGGGTTCCATATCCTTGTTTCGGCTTGAAGGCTTCAAAAGTAATCCCTCTCACGATGCAAATCAGGCCGCCTGCCAATTAAAGTAGTCTTTTACGGACATTTACGCTATGGAACATTCAAGCAATTATATATCCGGAATAGGAAAGAAGTGTTACTCAATCGTGACCTTGACTGAATAAAAAGTCAAAAAAACAGTTGCGGCAATAACATGCAGTTTTATTTGAAAATTGTCCGCGCACAGGGGAGGATAAGATGAGAAAGGGTTTATTGGTATTGGTTGTTATGTTGGCGATCCTGATGCCGGTTAAGGCTTCTGCCGGAGATACCATTAAAATCGGGGCTGTGGTGTCAGTTACAGGCCCGGCTTCCTTTCTTGGAGAGCCGGAGCGCAATACCCTGGTCATGCTTCAGGACCAGATAAACGATTCAGGCGGTATCCTGGGCAAAAAGCTGGAAATAATTATTTACGATGATGAGACCGAGGTAAATAAGGCGGTTTTGGCTGCTGATCGTCTTATCAGAAGAGACCGGGTCCAGGCCGGCATAGGCGGGACAACATCAGGAAATACCCTGGCCATAATAAGCAATTTTACCAGAGCAGAGATTCCTCTGGTTTCCATGGCGGCAGCCGAACGAATTGTCGATCCGGTAAATCCGTGGATTTTCAAAACGCCTCAGTCAGACAGGCATGCTGTTACCAGGATACTCGACCACGCCAAAGATCAGGGTTATAAAAGAATAGCAATCATTACAGTGTCAGACGGCTTTGGCCAGGCCGGGCGTGAGGTCCTCAGGGAATTAGTCCCGGAAATGGGTCTGACCATGGTGTCCGATGAGATTTACGGACCAAGGGATACTGACATGACATCCCAGCTTACCCGTATCCGCAACCAGAATCCTGACGCAATAATTTGCTGGGGGACCAATCCTGGACCGGCGGTAATCGCCCGCAACAGACAGCAGCTAAGGCTGGACATTCCTCTGTATATGAGCCATGGAGTTGCTTCCAGAAGATTCATCGAACTGGCCGGGAATGCTTCTGAAGGTTTATTGCTGCCTCTGGGCCGCCTGTCTGTTGCCGAGCAGATTCCTGACGACCACCCGCAAAAACAGTTGCTGCTGGATTATATCGCGGATTATGAATCCAGATTCAATACTCCGGTCTCATCATTTGGCGGATATGCCTGGGACGCCATGATGCTCATCAAGGAAGCCATTGAAATGGGCGAGTCAGCCGAGCCACAAGACATCCGGGACAATCTGGAAAAAATCCAGGGATTTGTGGGAACCGGGGGAATATTTAATATGTCCCCTGAAGATCATAACGGGCTGGATGAAACCTCCTTTGTCATGGCCAGGATTGTGGATCAGGATTGGGAGATTGTTTCCGAATAAAAATTAGATTCCGTCATACCTGCCCCGGATCGAGGCCGGGGCAGGCTTCGTTGATAACTAGCGGTTCAACAGAGACTGGGGTGTTCATCCTGGTAAGACATTGCCTGTGTTCCTGTGACACATGGTTCCAACGGGCTGGAATTGAAAACAACAAAGTAATTTTGGATTAAGGCTTGTAATTTCAACTTCTGATCCTGAATCGTCTACCTAATCAGAAATCGGCGATAAAAGTCAAAAATGGACCTTGGAAGTATTCTTCAATATCTCGTCTCCGGCCTGACCGTTGGCAGCACCTACGGTCTGACCGCCCTTGGCTTCACCATCATTTTCAATGCTACAAGGGTGATTAATTTCGCGCAGGGCGAATTTGTCATGCTGGGGGGGATGCTGGCGGTGTTTTTTGCCGGTGCCCTTAATCTTGGTGTTTTCCCCGCGGTATTACTGGCAGTATCCTGCACAACCCTGGTGGGCGTGTGCATGGAAAGGCTGACCATCCGACCGGTGCAGGGCGCCAATGTAGTCAACATCATAATAATAACCATCGGGGTTTCAATTTTTATCCGGGGAGTGGTCATGCTCTTTCTGGGCAAGGACACCTTCTCTCTTCCGCCTTTTTTCGGAACAGAGGCCCTTGAATTTTTTGGAGCCATGATCATTCCCCAGAGCATCTGGATATTGCTCATCACCATGCTGGTCCTTGTCGGGCTGCGGACCTATTTCAATAAAACCATTTTCGGAAAGGCAATGCTGGCCTGTTCCTTTGAGCAAAAGGCCGCCCATCTGGTGGGCATCAGCGTGGACCGGATGATCATGCTTTCCTTTGCCATTTCCGCCCTGGTGGGCTCCATTGGCGGTGTCATCCTCACTCCCATAACCCTTACTTCCTACGATGTTGGCATCATGCTGGGTCTGAAAGGCTTTGCCGCCTGCATCCTGGGAGGGCTCGGCAATCCGTTTGGAGCTGCTGCCGGGGGGTTGATTATCGGCGTTCTGGAGTCATTCGGAGCAGGATTTATTTCTTCGGCTTATAAGGACGCTTTTGCCTTTATAATTCTTCTGGTAATTCTGTTTGTCAAACCCTCCGGCATTTTCGGCAGGGCCGATATAGAAAGGGTTTGATTATGGGGGGGAAGCAAAACATAATATCCCTGGCTGTTTTTATTGTCGTGGCTGCGGGCTTTCCCTGGATTTTGCCAAGTGAATATTACATAAGCATCCTCATCCTTTCGGGAATTACGGCAATAGCAGTTGTCGGGCTTAACCTGCTGCTCGGCTTTGCCGGGCAGATTTCTCTGGGGCATGCCGCTTTTTTCGGCATTTCCGCCTATACCTCAGCCATATTGACCACAAATTACGGCTTTCCGGTCCTGGCCGGAATTATTTGCGGCATTTTCCTCTCCGCCATAGTGGCCTTTCTGATCGGAATGCCGGCCCTGAAACTCAAGGCTCTTTCCCTGGCCATGGCCACTCTGGGGTTTGGACTGATAGTCTACATATTCATGAACGAAACAATCACCCTGACCGGAGGTCCGTCAGGATTTGTGGGTATACCCCGTTTTAATATCATGGGTTATGATTTTTATTCAGACCTGGCCTATTATTATCTTGTGGCCAGTTCACTGACCGTGGTCATAATTATTTCCCTGAATCTGATCAACTCAAGGGCAGGCAGGGCCCTCAAGGCCATTCACTCCAGTGAGAACGCGGCCCGGGTCATGGGTATAAATGTTCACAGGTATAAGTTATTTGTTTTTGTTCTCTCTGCGGTGTTCGCGGCCCTTGCCGGGGGACTTTACGCCCATTATCTGAGTTTTGTGGCTCCTTCTGCATTTGGTTTTCATGCTTCACTGCAACTTATCGTCATGGCTATCCTGGGAGGCATGTCCAGCGTCTGGGGAGGAGTAATCGGTGCTCTTTTTCTGACTTCCATGCCAGAATTCCTGAGGATATACGAGGAGTTGGAAACCATTCTTTACGGACTTATCCTGATACTGTGCATGATGTTCATGCCCCAGGGTCTGGCCGGCGGACTGGGGAAACTGGCAGGTTATGTTTCCGGCAAACTTTTCAGAAGGGGCTTGAAATGAACAAAGATGCGGCCCTTTTGAAATGCAGTGATATATATGTCCGCTTCGGAGGAGTAATGGCCCTGAGCGGAGTGAGCTTCCAGGCAGAAAAGAACTCTATTTCAGCGCTTATAGGGCCGAACGGGGCGGGCAAAACCACCCTGCTCAACGTGATCACCGGAATGATCAGCCAGTCCGAGGGCAGCATTGAGTTCAAATCCAGGGACTTATCCAGTATCGCCGCTCATATACGATCCCAGGAAGGTATGATCCGCACCTTTCAGAACCTGGAAGTGTTTGCTCATATGAGCGTGCTGGAAAATGTTATGACGGGGGCTCATAATCGTTATAAATATACTGTTCTGGATAGTATTCTTAAAACTCCCAAGTACTTTGCCCGGGAAAGACAGTGTCGCGATGCCGCCCTGGAAAAGCTTAAGTTTGTAGGATTGGAAAAAGAGCGGGATCTTCCGGCCCTGGATCTGCCTTATGGAAAACAAAGACTTCTGGAGCTGGCCAGGGCAATTTGCGGAGATCCTGCCCTGATTTTGCTGGATGAACCGGCCGCAGGTCTGAACTCCAGGGAAACCCGTACTCTGGGTGAGGTAATTGCGGCAATCAGACAGGATTTTGGAATTACGGTCGTCCTTGTGGAACATGATATGGAGCTGGTAATGAGTATCAGCGATCAAATCACGGTTTTGAATTTCGGGCAGGTGATCGCAAAAGGCACTCCAAGGGACATCCAGAATAACCCTGAGGTTATAGAGGCTTATTTAGGCAGTGATGATTAGGCGGTACAGGCGTGGGGTTTTTGTCTCTCGCCCCCAGGCGGTGAACTAGTTATTCACAGCCGCCGGCCCGGTGGATATGAATATTTGATTTTCTTCCTCCACAAACTTCTCAGTCGCAAGACGACAGGGGTTTGCTTAAAAACGTTGAACCTTGAACATTGAACACTGAAAAATGCTTGTTTTAAAGAATATTGACGTATTTTACGGAAAAGTGCACGCAGTGAAAAAAGTTTCTTTGCACGTTGACCAGGGAGAGATCGTGGCCCTGATCGGAGGAAACGGGGCAGGGAAGACCACCCTGTTAAGCACAATTTCCGGACTTATCAGGGCCGGGAGAGGCCAGATTGTTTTTGAAGGCCGGGAAATCAACAGGCAAAAGCCTGATAAAATTGTAAAATCAGGCATATCCCAAGTCCCGGAAAGAAGGCTTGTTTTCAAGCCGTTGTCTGTGGAAGACAATCTGCTTCTTGGATCGTACCATCGCTACAGTTTAGGAAGAAGCGCTTCCATTGGCCGGGACGTGGAGGAAATATTCGCCATGTTTCCGGTCCTTGGCGAACGCAGGAATCAGCCGGCTGGAACCCTATCAGGCGGGGAGCAGCAGATGCTGTCCATAGGCCGGGCTCTAATGGCCAAGCCGCGGCTCCTGTTGCTGGATGAGCCGGGGATGGGCCTTGCCCCGGCAATATCCCAGATGATTTTCAGGCATGTTTCCAAGCTGAGGGACGAACTTGGAGCAACTGTGCTCCTGGTGGAGCAGAATGCCAGAAGCGCCCTTAAGATCTCCGACCGCGGGTATGTTCTGGAGACCGGACGGGTCATTGTTCAGGGCACTTCGAAGGAGCTGATGCAGAATAATGATGTTCAGAGGGCTTACCTGGGAAGAGATGCCGGAGAAAGCGGCAGGTGAGTCAGTGACTTATTCCCGATGTCCTGCCTCAAAAAAAAGAAACATTGAAGAAATATTACCACAGAGAATACCTAAGCGTCAGATAAGAAGCCTGAAAGAGAAGGTTAGTCGAAGGTTGAGAAAAGAGGGGAACAATTACCATGTACTTTGAGCAGAAATACGAATGCATGAACCGCGAGGACCTGGAGCAGCTCAAGCTGGAACGGCTTCAGGCAGCCCTGACCAGGATATCCAGGAATGTACCTTATTATCGCAAAAAATTCGATGAACTGGGAATTGATCCTTATGACTTTGATTCTCTTGAAGACCTGAACAAACTTCCCTTTACCACCAGAAGCGACCTGGCTCTTCACGCTCCGTACGGCCTTTTTGCGGTGCCCCTGAGAGAAGTGGTCAGGCTCCACGGAACGTACGGTCTCAAAGGCAAATCAATAGTTGTTGGATATACAATAAATGACATCCACAGGTGGTCCAGGCTTTCGGCCAGGGTTCTCATGGCCGGAGGGGTGACCAAGGACGATGTGATTCAGGTGGCTTACAATTACGGTCTTTCAACCAGCGGGTTCGGCATTCACTACGGAGCTGAGGAAATGGGGGCCACGGTGGTTCCCGCCTCCAGCGGCAATACCAACAGGCAGATCAGCATCATCCAGGATTACAACGTCACCACTCTGGTCTGTATTCCCAGTTACGCCCTTTATCTCGCGGACAGGCTGGAGGACATGGGCATAAACATCAATGCCCTGTCCCTCCGGACCGGACTTTTTGGAGAGGAAACATGGACAGAGGAAACCAGAGCTGAAATCCAGGAAAAGCTCAAGATAACCGCAGCAGACAACTATGCGCTCAGTGAAGTGATGGGGCCGGGAGTGGCAGGCGAATGTCTTGAGAGAAAGGGAATGCATATAAACGAAGACCACTTTCTGCCGGAAGTAATCGATCCGAAAACCTTACAGCCTGTGGAGTCCGGCCAGGCAGGAGAACTAGTTCTCACCACCTTGACAAAGGAAGCTCTGCCCTTAATCCGTTTCAGGACAGGCGACCTTACCAGACTGGTTTATGATCCCTGTCCCTGCGGCAGGACCTTTGTCCGGATGCAGCGCATAACAGGCCGCTGCGACGATATGCTGATCATTCAGGGAATTAACGTCTTTCCTGACCAGATCAGCTCCATACTGGCCAGCACGGAAGGCAAAATGCCCAATTACCAGATAGTGCTCGAGCGCGAAGGACGTCTTGATAAGGCTACAGTCCTGGTGGAGGCTGACGTGCTTATTCCGGATAAAGTTAAAGAGCAGCAAAGATTTATTGAAAATATCAAGCAACGCCTGGCTATGGAACTTGGAGTATTTTTTGATGTCCGGCTGGTGGAGCTTGGCAGCATGCTGTTTGAGGGGGAAAGGGTTGTCCCGGTAGTGGATAAAAGGACATTTTGATCGGCCCGAAAGTCCTTGAAATTCCCGGCGTCCCGGCTGCTTCTACAGGGCACCGGAACTCTTACCAAAACTGAGCGTTTTTTTCCTGTCATTGCGAGCCAAGCAAAACAATCTCAGCTAGCTGTGCACGTGATTGTTTCACGCATCCTTCGGGTGCTTGCAATGAAAGTGATGTGTATAGTACATAAAAAACAGCCTGTTCGGGTCTTATCAATACAACTTCCTTTCAAATTTGATTTTTACGGCGCCTTGAAGTCGTGTTTTTTGTACGACCTGTTCAATGGGGATATTTAAAGAAAAACTGAATGAAAAAAATAAAAATATTCACCAGAAGTCTGGGGTGTCCCAAAAACCTGGTGGATACGGAAAATATTCTGGGTGGATTTGGATCACTTTATGAACCTGCCGAAGATATTTCCAAATGCCACGTTGTCCTTATAAATACCTGCGCCTTTATAAGACCTGCGGTTGAAGAATCCCTGGATGTAATTTTTTCTGCTCATGACCGGATTAAAGACCTTGAAAACAAACCTTTGCTGGTTGTCACCGGATGCCTGGTTTCCAGGTACGGTGCGGGGCTTGGGTCTGATATCCCCGAGACGGACATATTTACGGGCATAACTGAACAAGGTGATTTGCCCGGGCTCATTCTGAACAAACTTGGAAAGGACGCCCGGAAAATAGTATCCGTCCGCAAAATAAGCACTCCCAAAAGCTACGCCTATCTGAAGATCAGCGAGGGCTGCAACAACAAATGCTCCTTCTGCACTATTCCCTCCATCCGGGGAAGGCTCAGGTCCAGGCCCATGGACCATATTTTAAAAGAAGCCGCCAGTCTGCTTGACAGCGGAGTAAGGGAACTTATTATTGTGGCTCAGGACAGTACGGCATATGGCCGCGACATTGGTTACAAATCCGGTTTGGCCGGGTTGGTCAAGGAATTTGTAACTCTTGCCGGCCTGAAAAGGCTGCGCGTAATGTATCTGTATCCTTCCGGTCTGAACAGGAGGCTGCTGGAAATAATCGCTAAAGCAGGCGGCCCCTTTGTCCCCTATTTTGACGTGCCTTTCCAGCATTCACATCCGGATATACTTAAAAAAATGGGGCGTCCTTTCAGAGATGATCCCAATTCAATAATTCAAAGAATCAGGGATGTCTTTCCCGGGGCTGTCATAAGGACCACGCTGATTACAGGCTATCCCGGCGAGACCAGTGAACATTTTGGCCACCTGCTTGATTTTGTGAAACGGGTCAGGTTTCAGCACCTTGGGGTATTTCCCTTTTATTCCGAGGAAGGCACCAGGGCGGCTGGATTTACCGGTCAGGTTCCCCGGGATATCAGGACAAAGCGTGCTCAAAGGATCATGGACGTTCAAAGAAAAATAAGCCGGAGTTTCCTTAAAAACTATGATGATGAGCTGCTTGATATACTTGTGGACGCACCCCACACCGAGTGGCCCGGTCTTTTTAAGGGGAGAGCCTGGTTTCAGGCACCGGAAATTGACGGGATGACTTATGTCAGTGGTCCGGATGTCAGGCCTGGAGTACTTGTAAGGGCCAGGGTTCAGGAAACAGGTGATTACGACCTGACAACCCTTCAGGAAAACCTGATGGGGTAAAAATAATAAAATTAAAAAAATAAGCATAATTCTTATTGTCAATATACATGGCATCTGATATTTGTGCACAAATTTACTTGTGTGTTAGGGGGATTTTTTATGCAAAACACAACCAACGTGGCTGATGTGAACGAGAGTTCTGAAAACGAAAACTTTAATAAAGAAAGTTACGGAAACGAGAACTTGGAAAATGAGAACTTAGAGGCAGAACTGGACTTTGAGTCCGCCCTGGAAGACTATATGAACGCCGATTTCGGCGATGTCCAGGAAGGGGGAATCGTTACCGGAGAGGTGGTCAAGATTGAAAAAGATTACATTCTGGTAGACGTCTGCTTCAAATCCGAGGGTCAGATTCCTGCTTCGGAATTTACCGATGCTGACGGTAATGTTACCGTCAAAGAAGGTGATAAGATTGAAGTTTTTGTCATCAACAAAAACGAGAAAGAAGGAATCATCACCTTATCCAGGGAAAAGGCCAAAAGGGTCAAGCTTCTGGATGATCTGGAAGATATTCTGGAAAACGAGACTACCATCAAGGGGCGCATAGTGAAGCGCATCAAGGGTGGTTACAATGTTGACCTTGACGGACTGGAGGCTTTTTTGCCGGGTTCTCATGTTGATCTTCGGCCGGTCCCTGACATGGACGCACTGGTAAACCAGGAGTTTGATTTCAGGATTCTTAAGATAAATCGCCGTCGCAGCAACGTGATTATTTCCCGCCGGGTTCTTCTGGAAGAGGAAAGAGAATCCCTTAGAGAAGAATTGCTTAATTCCATTGAAGAGGGACAGGTAGTTACCGGCAGGGTGAAAAATGTAACCGAGTATGGAGTATTCATCGACCTGGGAGGTCTGGACGGTCTTTTGCATATTACCGACATGTCCTGGAAGAGAATCAGGCATCCCAAAGAAATGGTCCAGGTAGGCGACGAGCTTGAGCTGAAGGTGCTTGGGTTTGATGCTGATGAAAAGAAAGTTTCCCTTGGTCTCAAGCAGCTTGTGTCCGACCCGTGGGAATCGATTAATGAAAGATATCCCGAGGGAGAGAAGTTCACTGGAAAAGTCACCAATCTTGCTGATTACGGCGCCTTTGTGGAACTTGGCGAAGGAGTTGAAGGACTGGTCCATATCTCCGAGATGTCCTGGACAAGAAAGCTCAGGCATCCTTCCCAGATAGTCAAACCCGGAGATGAAGTCGAAGTGGTTATTTTGGGAATAGATCCCGATCGCAAACGGATATCCCTGGGAATGAAACAGGTCAATCCAAACCCCTGGGATGTTGTTGCCGAGAAGTATCCGGAAGGAACCATTCTTGAAGCCCCCATTAAAAATATTACTGAGTTTGGTCTTTTTATCGGTATTGAGGACGGCATTGACGGCCTGATTCATGTATCCGATATGTCCTGGACCAAAAAGGTCCGCCATCCGTCTGAAATGTTTAAAAACGGTGAACCCGTCCGGGCCAAGGTCCTTACGGTGGACAAGGAAAATGAAAAATTCACCCTGGGCATTAAGCAGCTTACTGAAGATCCCTGGCTGGAAGTTCCCAATCATTACCCCGTGGGCACGAATATTAACGGGAAAATTACCAATATAACCGACTTCGGTCTTTTTGTTGAAGTCGAGGAAGGCATTGAAGGGCTGGTCCACGTTTCCGAGCTGAGTCGCAAAAAGATTAAAAGCCCCAAGGAATCTTTTGAGGAAGGCCAGGAAATCCAGGCCAAAGTAATACATGTAAGCGCTGATGAAAGGCGTCTGGGTTTGTCTATTAAGCAGCAGCAGGAAGAAGAAGACAAGAAAAGAGGCGGAGAACAGCGGGCCAAGTCAGGAGCCCCTGCCGGAAGTAACCTTGGAGACCTGATAAGACAAAAGCTGGAAGCAGGGAATGGAGATAACGACTCGCAGTAAATTTAGCCAGAGACATCCTCTTCTCTTTGGTTTTATGCTGATATTTGCGGCCGTGGGCATCTTTATGGTGGCCATGGCCGTTTTTAGTTATGTCCTGAGTGATAAATTCAGGCACAGGGCAATGGATACGATCGGAGTGGTGAACGTAACCGGAATAATTTCCGACTCCCGGGAAATAGTTGACTGGATAAATGAGCTTGAGAAGAAGGACACAGTCAAGGCCGTGATCGTCAGAATAAATTCTCCGGGGGGGGTGGTGGGGCCATCTCAGGAAATATACTCTGCTCTGAAACAACTGGGAGAAACAAAAACCGTTGTTGCTTCAATGGGTGCCATGGCTACGTCCGGAGGTTATTACGTGGCAAGTCCGGCCCATAAGATTGTTTCTAATCCGGGAACTCTGACCGCAAACATCGGGGTTAAGGCCAATCTAACCAACATGCAGGAACTATTGCGAAAAATCGGTATCGAGGATCAGGCCTTGTACACCGGCAAGTATAAGGATGCCGGAACAGTAACCAGACCGATGACTGAATACGAGCGCGACTATCTTCAAAATCTTATCGAGGATATGCACGATCAGTTTGTTCAGGCCGTGGCTCTTGGAAGAAACATGGATCCGGACGAAGTGTCGGCTTTGGCTGACGGGAGGGCTATGACCGGCAGGCAGGCTCTGGATGTCGGACTTGTTGATCTTTTGGGGGGAATGAACGATGCTGTTAGACTCGCTTCGGAACTAGCCGGATTAAAAAAGGAAATTGTGTTTTTGGAGGGACCTGTTCAAAGGGTTTCTCTTCTGCGAAAGATTGTTGGAGAGTTATCCATAGCCCAAAGCCTTTCAGGACCCAAATGGGTTTTTTCTTATGAATAGATCCAGTTTCATTATTGATAAGATTTTCAACAAAGAACGACTCAGCCGGGCTGAGGCCCTGGAACTTGTCTCTACCGCAACGATCCATGATCTTGGACAGGCGGCGTACTCCGCCAGAACCCGAGTTTACGACAATCAGGCCTTTTTTGTCTACAATCAGCATCTCAATTTTACGAATATCTGTGCCAATGCCTGCCGGTTTTGCGCATTCAGCAAGAGACCTGGTGAGAAAGGGTCATATACACTGAGCATTGACCAGGTAAAAGAGGCAGTGTCCTCCAGACTTGATGAGCCTGTTAACGAGATACATGTCGTTGGCGGGCTGAATCCGGAACTTGGCTATGATTATTACCTGAATTTGCTGGAAGCTGTCAGAAAGCTGCGCCCCAGGGTGAAAATCAAGGCCTTTACAGCGGTGGAAATTGCTTATTTGTCAGACAAGTATGAATTATCCCATGAAAAAATTTTAAAGGATTTTGCCGGGGCTGGTCTGGACGCCTTGCCCGGAGGCGGGGCCGAGGTCTTTTCTCCCGCACTCAGGCAAAGGCTTTGCCCGGAAAAAGTATCAGGCAGGAGATGGCTGGAAATTCATGAGACTGCCCACAAGCTTTCCATTCCTACAAATTGCACTTTGCTTTTCGGACATATCGAAACCTGGGAAGATAGAATAGACCACCTCCTTGCCCTCAGGGAATTGCAGGATAAAACAGGAGGCTTTCTTTGTTTTATTCCCCTTCCTTATCAACCCGGCCACAATGAACTCGCGGCCAAAGGTCCGGATGGAATTGAATTTATGAAGATGATAGCCATGGCCAGGATTGTTCTGGACAACATTCCTCATATCAAGGCTTACTGGGCTTTTTCCGGGATCAAGGCCGCCCAGTTGGGTCTGTGGTACGGTGCTGACGACTTTGACGGAACAATCGTTGAGGAAAAGATCGGGCATGCGGCAGGTGCGGATACACCCAGGGGACTTTCCATTGACAAATTAAAAGATTATATCAGGTCAGCCGGGTTTGATCCCGTGCAGAGGGATTCATTTTTTAAGCAGATTCAACATCCATTCTGATGGCTTTCCCGACTGAAACCAAGTATCCCCTTCATATGGCATATTAATAGATTTACAGCCAATCCATTATAAATACCTATTAGACTGTCTTCCTTTTTTCCCTTAAAAGTTATCTTGAACACTATAAAATAAAATCAGCTCCCGCAAGGAAGCCTGATTAATCACAATGCCTGAAAATTTTTCAAAATCAACTGCTCTGGCTTTTTCAGCAAGCTTTACCGACTCTGAGTCCAGGTTTGAATGGGCCGGCAACAACGCCCATGCCCTTGAGTACTCACCGGATCCGGACAGGCTTGACCTTCTGCCGGAAAAGGTGATTCCCATTCTCCGCACGGGTATTCCGGTCCGTTACCATACCAGGTATTTTGAATACGAGATGGGCCATGCTGATAAGCATGAGGCTCAACTCTCCCTGCAAGTACACATGGAAACCTTGAAGAAAATCCAGGGACTGGGCGAGCCGGTTGTTACAGTGCATGTGGGGTTGTCTCCCCATTTGCCTGTTAATAATGATCATATTGTGGAAAACCTTTCGCGGCTTGTTGAATTCGGACAGAAGCTCGGCATCACCATTTGCCTGGAGAATCAGAGAAAAGGCCACGGCAGTAATCCATACAATATTCTTAAGTGGGCCACTGCTTCAGGGGCGATGATCACCCTGGATCTTGGGCATGCCATGGGTTGCGCCATGGTCATGAACCAGGAGATATCCGTGGTCCAGATGATGGATCTTTTTAATTCCAGAATTTTTGAAGCTCATATCTACGGTCTGGAGGATGAATCAGGTCACCATCCAATCCTGGATATGGATCCGGTCAAGCCCCTGATCGACAGGTTGTTGCAGACGGATTGCCGCTGGTGGACCATAGAACTCCATGATCCGGAGGATGCCATGTCCACCCGGAATTTGATTGAAGATTATTTGAAATATTCTCATGATTTAATCTAAGAAACTTTTGATTCTTATTACAACCCGGAGCAGATATGGGAAGATATGACCGTGTTTGATGTGGGAGTAATTCATGGAAGGTTTCAGGTCCTGCACAATGATCACCTGAAGTATCTTCTGGCAGGCAAGGCAATGTGCAGACATCTGGTGATAGGGATAACCAACCCGGACCCGGTTCTCACCAACTGCGTGGAAGTCGACCTTAAACGATCAGAAACCCTGGCCAATCCCATGACTTATTATGAGCGTCTGGTCATGGTGCGGGAGGTAATGGCTGAAGCCGGGCTTACCAGGGAAGAGCTGACCATAACACCTTTGCCCATAACCAGGCCGGAACTGTATAAGTACTATGTGCCCATGGACGCACTTTTTATGCTGTCCATCTATGATGACTGGGGAAGGCAGAAATTGAGCCAATTCAGGAAGATGGGACTTAAAACTCATGTCCTCTGGGAAGTCAGGCCCGAAGAAAAAGGTATAAGCTCTGCAGATGTAAGAGAATTAATGATCAGGGATAAGCCCTGGGAACACCTGATCCCGAAATCAGCTGTGGAAGTGCTCAAGATTTGGGACATTGCCGCAAGATTAAAAGCCATTAAGGAACAGGAAGATAAAAAGCGCCAATGAGGGAAGGTAACAGCTGCGGCAGCTTATTTTATCATCAGCTTTTCAGCAGGTTCAAGTAATGGCGCCGGCGAGAATTTTTTAAATCCTGTAAAGGTTGAACCACCATGTACACTGTAGACATCCCCGGATACAAAACCATTCAGCTTGAACATCTGGTCCTTGATTACAACGGAACCCTGGCTCTTGACGGCAGACTCCTTGAAGGAGTCAGTCCCAGGCTGGAACA
>SKKD01000145.1 GCA_007121655.1 Desulfonatronovibrio sp.
CCAAAGTTGAAGCTGATATATTCATAACAATTTACAATGTTGAATATATAGCCATGGGGATCCATTCTTCTGGCAAAGGCCAGTGGGGAGTAACATTCTCTGTTGATCCTTTCGTTCCAGTTGATAAAAGGAGCTGCGCTGGCCTCGGGCAGCACATCTTCCAGCCAGGGGTCGAACCGGGGGGGCTGGTAAAAATGCCCGTGAATACAAAGTTTGGATGACATATTTAATTCTCGTATTTTGAACTGTTAAATTTATTTGGGTTTATAAATATTGCCAAATATGCTTGGAAAAGGCAAAATTAAAATTTACATTGAAAAGGGAGATACTCTGTGGGAATATTAAGTTCAAGCCTCAGCCTTACAAGGTACAGGATTGCAGGAGATATTGCGGATGACTACTGGTCTGAAATTCCGGACCGTCTGAAAAAATTTAAATTTAAAGATATTGACCAAAGCGCTGATGAAAGGAGTTTTGGCTGGACTTCCTTTGACGACATGCTGGATACTGCATGGTCTCTGGGAACGCCTCACAAGGCCCATTATCTGGTCTTTGCCCTGCGTCTGGACACAAGACGCATCCCCCCTGCAGTCATGAAAAAGCATTTTCGTATGGCCCTTGACAAGGCAAAAATAGAACTCGGTGAAAAAGGGCAAAAATTTCTTTCCAGAGATCAGAAGAGAGAAATCAAAGAAAATGTTGCATTAAAGCTTTTTGCCAGAACCCTGCCCATCCCTGCGGTGTTCGACGTGGTCTGGGATACATCTGATAACGTCGTTTATCTGGGATCCACCAGCCCCAAGATAAAAGAGCTTTTTCTGGACCTTTTTACAAATACCTTTGAACTTCATCCGGAACCACAGACCCCGTACTTCAAGGCTCTGGCTTATATGGACAAGGATCAGAGAAGACAGCTGGAGGAGATGGAGGCAGCGATACTTATTTAACCGGGCTTTGCCTGCACCTGGATTCGAAAGCCCGGATGCAGTGAATTCAGGATCAGCCAAGACCGAAATAACAAAGGCCGGAGGTTTCAACCCCGGCCTTTGTTGATCTCTCAGGATATATATATCCCCGGGGATCAATATCTGTAATGTTCGGGCTTGAAAGGACCCTCCACAGGCACTCCCAGATACTCGGCCTGCTTTGGGGTGAGCTTGTCCAGCTTCACGCTTAGCCTGTCCAGATGCAGCCTGGCCACCTCTTCATCCAGCATTTTGGAAAGTACCCTGACTTTGGGATCGTAGTCATTTCTGGCCAGATCAATCTGAGCCAGAACCTGGTTGGTGAAGCTGTTGCTCATGACAAAACTGGGATGCCCTGTGGCGCAGCCAAGATTGACCAGTCTGCCCTCTGCAAGAACAATTATTGACCGGCCCGACCTTAATGTCCATTTATCCACCTGGGGTTTGATGACCAGCTTTTTAAGCTCAGGATTATTTTCCAGATAGGACATCTCAATCTCGGAATCAAAATGGCCGATATTGCAGATGATGGCTTCGTCCTTCATTTTTTCCATGTGCTCGCCTGTTATTACGTCGCAACATCCGGTGGCAGTGACAAAGATATCACCTTTCTGTACGCACCGGTCCATGGTCGTTACTTCGTACCCCTCCATGGCCGCCTGCAGAGCACAGATGGGATCGACCTCAGTGACAATGACCCTGGCCCCGAAGCCTCGCATGGACTGGGCGCATCCTTTGCCCACATCTCCATATCCGCACACGACCACTACCTTTCCGGCAACCATGACGTCAGTGGCTCTCTTAATTCCGTCGGCCAGAGATTCACGGCAGCCGTAGAGGTTGTCGAACTTTGACTTGGTTACGGAATCGTTGACATTGATGGCAGGAAACAGGAGCTCGCCCCTTTTCTCCATCTGATAAAGCCTGTGTACTCCTGTAGTTGTCTCCTCGGAAACACCTCTTATTTTCGTACCTATTCTGGTCCATTTTCCGGGTTCATTTTGATAACTTTGTTTCAGACGATCCATGACAATTTCAAATTCCCTGTTGTCAAATTTCTCCTCCAGAATGGATGGATGCTTTTCCACTCTGACTCCCTGGTGAACCATCATGGTAGCGTCTCCTCCGTCATCCACAATAAGGTCGGGGCCGGTTCCGTCGGGCCAGGTCAGGGCCTGTTCAGTACACCACCAATACTCTTCCAGGGTTTCTCCCTTCCAGGCAAATACCTTTGCCAGGCCGGCTTTGACAACGGCGGCTGCAGAATGATCCTGGGTTGAAAAGATATTGCACGAAGCCCATCGCAGATCAGCCCCAAGCTTGTGCAGAGTCTGGATAAGCATGGCGGTCTGAATTGTCATATGCAGACTGCCCATGATTTTGAGACCGTTAAGGGGCTTTTCCTTTCCATATTTTTCCTGAAGGGCCATAAGCCCGGGCATCTCATTCTCGGAAAGCTGCATTTCCATCAAACCCCAGTCAGCCAGGGAAAGATCGGCAACCTTATAATCCAGTTGTGGTTCAAGCTTTAGAAACATTGTAATCCTCCTGTTATCCGCAGTCCTGATCAACCTGTAATCAGACTTGGCATGGTCAAATTAACGCATAAAGACAATAACATATCCATCCTTGGTTTCGGTGTAAACCTTTTCCAGGACCTTTTGTCTAAATACAGTGATAGAAGAGTCAATTGCGGGTTCCTGACTAGAATAAAAGACAGGCAGTAATATGACTTTAAATCGATTTTTGAATAATTTTCCGTAACGCAGCCAGAGCGTTTTTATAGGAGAGATCGGGTCAAGAGACCCGATGAAGATATGCTTTCAAATATATGGATACAAAAAAAGAAATGGTAAACATTCTTCTGCTTTTATGTGTTAATCAGGCAGTTCAGGTTATTTTATGAAGAGAAGGTTCACACAAGAGGATGAATTGATGAGGGGATTAAGGTTGCTGTGTAACTGCAATGGGTTATGCTTATTTAAGAACTGTTTTCTGTGATCATACGTACATTATTCAAAAAATTGTCCGGGTTCATAAAACCGGTGATCCTGGCACCTCTGACTTCCTGACCATCTTCATCCAGAAATATAATAGTCGGCACTGCTGCAATTTCAAATTTCCGGCGAAGTATTTCAGATTCCGGCGAATCAAAATGGGTAAGGTCCACTTTCAGCCTGATCATGTGTCTGGTGGCTTCAATCACACGGGGATCGGTAAATGTATTGAGCTCCAGCTCCAGGCATGGAATGCACCAGTCAGCATAGAAATCGATTATAACCGGTATGTTGTTTTCCCGCGCGTACTCAAGTCTCTGATCAGAGTATTCCTCCCATTCTATGGAATCTTTCTGCAGGTTCAGGAAAACCAGAACTCCCACAATAATAATTGCTAAGCCGGCAACCGCCTTGACTGACTTAAAAACAAACTTGTCCCTGCCGGTACGGTCAATAAAGCCCAGGTAAACCCCACCGGCCAGCAGTGTAAACACGATGATGTGCATTACATAGGCTGGAAAAAAAGCCAGTCCGATGTAAAACAGTCCAAGGCCGATGAGGACCACTCCAAAAACTTTCTTCACCCAGTTCATCCAGTCTCCGGATTTGGGCAGCTTTTGAATAAGGCCTGTAAACGTACCAAGAATCAGATACGGAAAGCCGAGGCCGATGGAAAGGACGAAAAATACCCAGAAGCCGAATAAGGGATCACCCCTCGTGCCCACAAACGTGATCAGGGCGATAATCGGCGGTCCAATACATGGGGCGGCAAATACTCCGACAATCAACCCGGAAATGTATGTGCCGATATACCCGCTGAATTTGCCTGTTCCCAGCTTACTGGAAACCCGGTGGGGCACCTGCAGGGTGTAAAAACCGAACATGCTCAGAGCCAGCAGCAACATCAGGAGTCCGATAAAAGCAAGAACCAGGGGACTTTGGAGCCAGAAACCAAACAACCGTCCGGTCAAGGCAGCCATTACTCCCAGAGATGAGTACATGGTTGCTATGCCCAGTACATAGGTCACCGCTTTGACGAAGACAGCCCAGGGGCGGGTATCTGTTTGAGCGCCAAAAACCGACACGGTAACCGACAGCATGGGGTAAACGCAAGGTGTAAGGTTTAATGCCAGGCCGATGAAAAAAATAGCCACCAGAGCCCACAAACCTCTGCCGGCATCGAAAAGGGCGGCGAACTCATGGGGAGACCTTGCCCTGACCGCAGTTCCGGCATCAGGCTCAGGTTGTGCTATATAGGCTGAAAAAATGTCATCATTGATGCTTACTGTATCAGAACCCGAAGGAATCACCTCAAAGGGTATCTGAACATCGATTTCAGATGGTGCGAGACAGGTATTATCGTCGCAGGCCTGTACCCTGAGAGTGCCCGGCAGCACGTAATCTCCCGGCTGGAGTGTTGATGCGGCCCGCAAAGTAGCAAAGATGTATTCAATGCCTTCATAAACAAGGAGTATTTCGCCCCCTGCAAAAGCAAATTCATATTCCACAGGCTCGGGATATTCAATATCCGTTAAAATAAAATAATCTTGAAAGGTAAGATTAAACTCGGTTCCGATCAGGTATTCCTGAATAGGCTGATGCGCGTTAATATGCCAGCCATCTTTAATGTCCAGGATAATAGCTAGTTTAAAATCTTCTCCTGCAACTACCCGCTCAACGGAAAGCCTGCTGTCAATTGATACAGTATCCGCGCTTCCTCTTGGCTGAGCAAAGGCCGTAACAGCGAAAAAGAGAAGAAAAATAAAAAATAAAAATGTTTTGCAGGCGGTGTTCATCAGAAATAAGTTAAACCCGGCCTCTTTGTTTGACAAGCCCGGCCTGTGAAGGGCCAGTGTTTGGATGGTAATGCTGAGATGTGCCCTCTCCTGTTAACTCCGGCGCCGTGCGCCATGGGCGCCCGGCATGCCGGAGTAGGGGACCGGAAAACAATTCCCGGACCAGGAGGAGGGTATTGGGTTTCGGGCATCAGGAAAATAATTCCTGACGCCCGTTATTTATTAAGACCTTCTGGTCGGCCTGAACAGTTTGGCAAAAGCCTCTTTGCGATTAAAAAGCTTTGGTCCGACACTGGAAACAGCGGCTCCATGGTACTTGGTGGGCTGATCCTGGAAAAGAAAGATTACCCTAAGCGCGTTGGGATCGCCCAGTACGGCATTGGGGTATATTTCCTTGACCTCGGCTAGTCTTTCCTCAGCCATCTGTTTCATTTCTGCCAGCTCTCCAAAGTGCATGGTGCCGGTGGGACAGCTCAGCACACAGGCCGGCAGCCTGCCGTTGATGACCCGGTCGAAGCACATGTCGCACTTGCCCTGGACATTGGTAGCCTCATTCACCCTGGGGATGTCGTATGGACAGGAGTCGCGGATCTCTTCAAAGAAGAGGTTCCTGGTCCGGTCGGTAAACAGCACCGCCCCTGTGTCGAAGTCCTGCAGGATGGCTCTTTCATCGTCCATGTCACCGACCATTTTGCAGGGTGGCTGAATACAATGCCTGCATTGATCAGGGAAGAACAGCCAGTCGGTAACTTTACCGTTTTCAACGACTTCTTCCATACGCACCAGTTTGTAGGTGAGAAAGGAGAGATCTTTGGGATTCTGGTATGAACCCCAATTATATGTTTCCTCGGCC
>SKKD01000027.1 GCA_007121655.1 Desulfonatronovibrio sp.
AGGTTCATTTGTGGATATAAGTCCCCGCATTGCGCCGTGTACCCTGATGTGACTGGTCAGGGCTCTGGTGTCTATGCCTTCAATACCCATGACGTTGTGTCGTGAAAGATACTCAGGCAGGCTTTCGGTAGAACGCCAGTTGGACGGCTCCTTGCAGCATTCTTTGACAATAAGCGCGGCTGCCTGAATTTTGGATGATTCGACATCTTCGGGGTTGATGCCGTAATTTCCGATTAAAGGATATGTCATACAGACCATTTGCCCTATGTACGACGGATCAGTAATGATTTCCTGATAACCGGTCATTCCGGTATTGAAAATGACCTCGCCTCCGGATTCTCCCGGGCCGGTAAATGATTTTCCTTCAAACCAGGTCCCGTCCTCAAGGGCTAAGATAGCTTTCATTATTTTTTTTCTCCCGCATTATTTTTATTACGTTTGCAATATCCTCAAAGGTATCCACTCCGTGGCTTACATGCTCGGTCAGGACCACGTGGATGGGAATATCAGCTTCAAGGAGTCTTAATTGTTCCAGTTTTTCGATTTCTTCCAGTCTGCTCCGGTCCAGAGTATTAAATCTTTCAAGGTAATTCATCCTGAAAGCATAAATGCCGATATGTGCAAAACAGGAAATCTGTTCATCTGACCAGGGTATGAGGTTTCGTGAAAAATATAGAGCCTTCCCTGATCTGGAAAATACGACCTTGACTATATTCCGGCTTTTTGCCTCATTTCTGTTTAGGGATCGTGCCAGGGTGGTGATATTGACTTCAGGATCGGATACAAAAGGATTGAGCAGCTGGTCAAGCATTTCCGGTTCAAGAAGGGGTTCGTCTCCCTGGATATTTACAATGATTGAGTCTTCTGCCGCGTTGATGATTCCGGCGGCTTCAAGGACCCTGTCGGTCCCGCTTGCGTGTTCGCTGGAGGTCATTACCACGGGGATATTAATGTTTTGGGCGGCGTTGAATATTCTGCTGTCATCCGTGGCCAGGATAACCTGATTTAACAGCCTGCATTTCAACGCCCTTTCATAAACATGCTGGAACATGGGTTTGCCGAGTATATCCGCCAAAGGTTTGCCTGGAAATCTTACGGATTTGTATCTGGCGGGTATTATCCCGATAATATTATGGGCAGGCTTCATTTCCGCTTATCTCAGATTGTTTATCAGTGTCGATGTGCCGCTTTTGCGGCGGGCAATATATTTGTTGAAATCCGACAGTACCTTCTCCCTTGAAGCGGACGGCGATTTGATGAGCTTTAAATAAAGTTCATTCCGGTCAGCTACCTGGCAGAGCAGATTTGAAGATACAATATCCTTTCCGACCCAGTGAAAGTTGTCCCAGAACGGACCAATACAGGGTATAACCCCCTGAGACAAAGGTTCAAGAAAGTTTTGGCCCCCGCACGGAGCCAGGCTTCCGCCGATAAAAACGGATTTGGCCAGGGCGCAGGCCGGAAGGAGCTCTCCAAATTTATCCCAGAGAATTACCCCGGGCAAAGAAGAACCGGACTCTATTTTTGAGCGTTTGATCCAGGGGATATTTTTTTGATCCAGGAATTTTTCCCAGGCTTCGATTCTGTTCATGTGCCGGGGAAACAGGGCTATGCTTGTTTTGGGGTGCTCCGTAGAAATTTTGTCGATCAGCCACCGGATATCAAGCTCTTCCTCCCGGCGGACCGAGCCAAGCACTATCAGGGGGTGACCCGGCTTGAAATAAGATGAAAGGGGATTTTTGACATAGGGTATGGGATCGATGCTATCGACAATATCGAATTTGATATTGGACATCCGCATGAGATGAGAATCCTTGAATATCCAGGAAAATCTGTCCAGATCCCGGTCAGACACCGCCAGAATTCCGTCTGGTCCCAACCGGCTCAGGAGCCCGGACAGAGGATAATAGCGACAGAAACTTTTCAGGCTCATGCGTCCGTTGCCGATAATAACAGGGATGGATCTCCGCTTACAGTTATAAAGAAGGGCAGGCCAGATTTCAGTTTCCAGCAGAAGTACCCGCCTGGGCTTCATCTTTGCGAGGGCAATCGCAGATGCCGGTAAAATATCAAACGGAAAAAAGACAAGTTCAGCTCTTCCATTAACCTTATTCTTTAACGTCTCCATTCCCTGTATGGTGTTGGAGCTGACAACAATCCTCGGGAAACTGTTTTCGGGAAGCCGGGCCAATAATTTAAGGGCAAGCTTTGCTTCACCCACGGATGAAGCATGAATCCAGAGATCAAAGGGGCCTTTGGGCATTCCCAGGCCGAAGCGTTGCCTGGAGACCGGCCTTAATCCTTTCAGGAAAAACAAAAAAGGCAAAGCTGCGGCCCAGGCTAAAAAATACAGGGTCAAAAAGAGCAGTACGGAGGGGGAGCTTGTTTTTTTCATGTTGTCACCTTGGTCTTATTTCCAGTGGAATTAATGGCCATGGCAAGCAGTTTGTCAATAAGTGCCGCAAAATCCAAACCAGCGGCCCGGGCAGCCCTGGGCACAAGGCTTGTTCTGGTCATTCCGGGCAATGTATTGGCTTCAAGGATATAAATGTTGTCTTCTTTATCCAGCATGAAGTCCGTTCTGCTGTAATGTCGGAGGCCAAGAATCTTATGCACTTCAAGGGACAACTCCATTATTTTCGAGTTCACCTCTGCAGAGACCGGGGCAGGGCACAACTCGCTGGCTCCGTCAGGATCATACTTGCTGGCGTAATCAAAGAAACTGCCCTTGAGGGGTTTAATCAGTATGGGAGGCAGGGCCATATCTTCCAGAACAGCACAGGTCAACTCCATGCCGTCAATATATTCTTCGAGGATTATCTCGTTGTTTTTGAAGTTTAGTTGCTTGATATGTATTTCCAGTTCATGAAAATTATTAAGTATTGCCATGTCAAGACTGGAGCCCCCGGTGTTTGGCTTGGCAAGCAGAGGAAATCTTAAAGCTTTGGGAATATTGTTATGCATGTCCGTGAGTAAAAACCAGTCGGGCGTGGGAAGACCATGGTTTCGCAGTATCTGCTTTGACAGATGTTTATTCAGGGCCAGAAAAGAACCCAATGGACCCGCCCCCTGATATGGAAGGCCGATGTCATCCAGCAGGGCCTGAATTGTACCATCTTCCCCGGGGCGGCCATGAAGATTGATAAAAGCCGCGTCACAATTGTGAGCGGCCTTGATCAAGCTGTTCAGATCAGGGTCCAGGTCGAAAAAAGTAACATCATGTCCCAGGCTTATCATGGCTTTCTCTATCTGGGATGCCCCGCTTAAAGAAACTTCCCTTTCGTTAGACCATCCGCCCGCAATTAAAAGCACACGCATTTAAATCTGTCCCGAATTTTTTGTTTAACCTGTTTTGAATTGCAACCGCCTGGTCCCATGATCTCTTGATCAATCCGTTCATGCGGGGGTTAATGCCGTAGCGGGAAAAAAGATCCGCAAACCTGGTTTCAAGGGACACTATCTGATCATGCTTTACCCGCTTATCGCTGTAGATGATAACCAGAGGGAGGAAAAATTCATCAACATCAATTTCTCCGGGCCAGTAGATATGATGCATGACTCCCTGGGCTATGGCTGGATTTCCGGTTAGATCCATGACCAGACTGGCTCCGAGTTGATTATGAAAGCCTCCATGTTCAATGCAGTAAAATTTGCCCAGGTCATGGAGCAATGCCGAGGCAATAACCGCACCGGCAGGTACGTTTATGTCATTCCGGGCGATACGGCAGATATGCTCTGCTACAACTGCCACCAGACGGCTATGCTCCCGGATATGATCGGGCAGATTGAATACGTCCCAATATCTGTAGCATTCTTCTCTGGAAGGTATGGTCCAGTCGGTATCGTAGGGATAGTTTGCAGGTTTGAAAATCATTATGCTGAAACAATGGTGTTGATATTTCCAGGTGGCAAGAAATTTTTTACCATCTGTCTCAACAAAATGCAAAATAAAACTTTGAAATCAGCTGATGAGTACATTGACCTTTAGGGTTCGGCTGACTAATGTATTTATTTTAAAAATGACTAATGTTTTCTGGAGGTCTTTATGTGTCTTGCAATACCCATGGAAATTAAATCCATTGAAGATAATGTTGCCCGGGTTGAAGTGGGCGGAGTTAAAAGTCAGGTCCGACTTGACATCATTGATGAACCGGCGGAGGTAGGTGATTTTGTCATAGTCCATGCAGGCTTTGCTCTGCGAAGAATTGACCGGGTGGAAGGACTTGAAACTCTTAAACTCTTTCAGGAGGGACTGGGGCTTGAACTTATTAAATAAATTCAAGGATCCAAAGCTTTGTTTGAATATTCTGGAACAGATAAAATCCGATCTTCAGGAAGAGTTCAGGTTCATGGAGGTCTGCGGAACTCATACAGTGGCTATTTTTCAAAGTGGCATCAGAAGCCTTTTGCCGGAAAAGATAATCCATCTTTCGGGTCCGGGTTGTCCTGTATGCGTAACCCATGACCGGGAAATAGCCGCTTACCTTGCCCTTTCCGAAAAAAATCTTGTGATTGCCACTTTTGGCGATCTTATCAAGGTCCCGGGTCCGGGTGGAAAAAACTTGAAAATGGCCCAGGCTGAAGGAGCAATTATAAATATTGTGTATTCAGCCTTTGACGCCTTGCAGATGGCCATGGAAAATCCTGACCGGAAAGTGGTTTTTCTTGGCGTGGGCTTTGAGACAACCGCTCCCACGGTTGCAGCGGTGATCAAAATGGCAAAGGAACAGGAAGTCAGGAATTTTTTTGTATTGACTATGCACAAGCTGGTTCCTCCCGCCCTTAAGGCTCTGGCGGCGGATAAGGAAATTCGTGTAGACGGGCTGCTTCTTCCCGGACATGTGTCCACGATCATCGGTCTTGAGCCTTATAAGTTTCTGGCAGAAGAATATAATATGCCCTCGGTCATCGGGGGCTTTGAACCTTTGGACATCCTTCAGTCCATCCTTATAATGATCAGGCAGAAAAATGAAAGCAGGGCCGTAGTGGTCAATAATTACAAGCGAGTGGTGAGCGACCAGGGAAACACCAGAGCCATGGAAGTCATGCATGATGTCTTTGAGGTTTCCGATGCTCTCTGGCGGGGACTGGGAACCATTCCAGACAGTGGGCTGGTTCTCAGAAAAGAATACAGCGACTTTGATGCTTCCCTGGTCTTTGATCAGGAATTGCCTGAGGTGGAAGAAGTTGTGGGTTGTAAGTGCGGAGAAGTATTAAAAGGATTGATATCACCCGATAATTGCCCTCTTTTCGATACCAGGTGTACTCCGGCCAAGCCGGTGGGACCATGCATGGTTTCAACGGAAGGCTCATGCGCGGCCTATCATAAGTACCGCTTGTAAGCGCTCCACCCGGGCGGCCCGGGACCAAATCTATAAGTAACTTGAATTGACCTACTTATAGATTGCTTCACTTTGTTCGCAACAGGGATTGCCGCGCTCGCCCCGGTTGAATGGCTGCGCCAACACTTCGTGTATTCAACAGGGCAAGAAGACTCGCTCGCAATGACACCAGATAGTCACGGTTCTGGTTACGCCTCACCTGTCATTGCGAGGGAGCGTAGCGACCGAAGCAATCTGTATGGCAAAA
>SKKD01000132.1 GCA_007121655.1 Desulfonatronovibrio sp.
TCAATTACCGCCATGTTGAATTCGTCTTTAAGATCGGTAAGGGTTTTCTCCAGAAGGGTAGTTTTACCAGCGCCGGGAGAACTCATCAGGTTTATTACCAGAATGCCCTTTTCGTTGAACAGCTGTTTAAGCTGATCTGAAATGCGATCGTTTGCTTCTAAAATTTTTCGTATTACCTTTATTTGCATATTCAAGCTCCGTTGCTGTTGCCGATTGTCAACTAACCGGTCTTTGTCAGTCTAAAAGTTCAGTTATTTAAATTACAGACAGAAATGATTCACTCGGCCTCAAGCTCGTCAATATAAAAGCTCCATGGGTAAAGCTCTCTGGAGATATCATCACTCGGCCTCAAGCTCGTCAATGTAAAGCTCCTTGCCGGAGATTATTTCATGACCAAATTCAGCCGAGCAATAAGGACAGGTCATTATCAGCAGGTCGCCTTCCGGTGAAAATTCTTTCCGGCACTCTCTGCACGCGGCAACCAGAGGAATTTCCTCGATTTCCAGTTCTGCTCCCTGCATGAGGGTATCCCTGGTCATGACCTCAAAGGCGGTTTGCAAAGCTTCAGGGACAATGGCTGAAATCCGGCCGAACTTGACCTTGACCCTGATGAGTTTGTTCACGTTGTGCCGGGACATTTCCTGTTCAATAATGCCCACAAGATTGTGGGCGATGGACAATTCGTGCATAATATTTTTAAGGGATCAGGTTATAAGGTTTTTAAGTTATTAGCTGTTACGGTTTAAGCTTAATTTCGCGTAAAGAATTAAGAATATCTCTCGCCCCCGGCACCTATCTTCAAGACATTTGTTGCTGTCCTGAAAATAATAAGCTTTAAGCGAGTTTTCGAGCGTCTTACAATTCGTCATGAGATAGGTGCCGGGTGCGCTCCAGGCCTGCTTCAGGCCGGGTGTGAGATATTCTTATTCTTTATTTTAACGGATGAACCTTAAATTTTCAGATTATAGCTGGAAATAAAATCCTTAATCCTTTTTTGAGACTGCTGCATTCTGACTTTAAGAGACTCCCTGTATTCCACCAGGTTCACGGTTGATCTGGCAACTCCTGAAGCCATGGCTGCCTCGGCCACTGCGGTGGATTCCCATTCAATTATTCTCGGGTCAAGCGGCTTGGGAATGACATAGTCAGGACCGAATTTAAGTTCCTTGACTCCGTATGCTTCAAGCATCTCATCCGGAACAGGCTCTTTGGCCAGATCAGCCAGAGCGCCGGCTGCGGCAATCTTCATTTCTTCGTTTATTTTGCGTGCGTTTACATCCAGGGCTCCCCGAAATATAAATGGAAACCCGGATACATTGTTCACCTGGTTGGGGAAATCGGACCGGCCAGTCCCCATGATGCACTCAGGACTTGCTTCCATGGCCTCGGGATATGAAATTTCAGGATGAGGATTGGCCATGGCGAAGATTATCGGAGTTTCGGCCATTGTTTTGACCATGTCCTGTGTGAGCATGCCTTTAACCGAAAGGCCGATGAACGCGTCCGCGCCTTTAATTGATTGCGCCATTGGGCCGTAATCTTTGTCCTGAGCGAATTCCATTTTGTATTTATTCAGGTCATTTCTTCCCTTGTGCAGGAGGCCTTTTGAATCGAACATAAAAATATTTTCAGCGGGCAGTCCAAGGCTGACGTAAAATTTGCAACAGGCAATGGAGGCTGCCCCGGCTCCTGACACTACAATCTTTATGTTTTCAATGCTTTTTCCTGTAATTTCCAGCGCGTTTAAAAGGCCTGCCCCGGAGATAATGGCTGTGCCGTGCTGGTCGTCATGGAAGACCGGAATATCCATTTCCTCAATCAGAGTTTCCTCAATCTGGAAACATTCCGGGGCCTTGATATCCTCAAGATTGATTCCGCCGAAAGTAGGTTCCAGCATTTTTACAAATTCGATAATTTTTTCAGGGTCTTTCTGGTTGATGTTCAGGTCATAAACATCAATGTCGGCAAAGGCTTTAAAGAGTACGCCCTTGCCTTCCATAACCGGTTTTCCTGCCAGAGCTCCGATATTTCCGAGGCCTAGAACCGCTGTTCCGTTGGATATGACCGCCACCAGGTTGGCCTTGTTGGTATAATCATACGCTTTGGCCGGATTTTCAGCTATTTCAAGGCAAGCCTCTGCTACTCCGGGACTGTAAGCCATGGAGAGATGTTTCTGATTTGCGCAGGGCTTTACCGGCACGACTTCAAGTTTGCCCTTTCTGCCCATGCTGTGATATTCCAACGCTTCTTCTCTGGTAAATAACGCCATTTTCTCCTCCGGGGTAATTATGAAAAAGATGATTTTTTGCCTTTATTGTTCAGACCGGCCTAAGTTCATAGGTCAGATAACCATGCTTTTCAAGCAAATATTTTAGGAGAAATTTATCATTTTTAGCAACATAGATGAATTTGAAGGATTTCTCAACTCTTTAGGTCAGTTTCGCATGAAACCCGGTCTGGACAGGATGAATAAAGGCCTTGACCTGCTGGGGCTCAGCCCGGTTGAGATTCCCGTCGTTCAAATAGTGGGAACCAACGGAAAAGGCTCTACAGCCTGTTTCCTTGAAATTCTTGCAAGAACTCACGGTTTGAAAACAGGGCTTTATACTTCGCCTCATTTAGTAAGCGTAAGGGAGAGAATCAGGGTTAACAATTGTTTGCTGTCCGATGATATATGGCTGGATGCAGCCGGTCAGGTTGTCGAACGCTGCCGTGGTATTGATCTGACTTATTTTGAAGTTCTTACTCTTATGGCGGTGCTGATTTTTCAGCGTGAGAGAGTGGATCTGGCTGTTATCGAGGCTGGACTCGGAGGCAGGCATGACGCCACATCAGCCCTGACTCCCGTGGTTAATGTGTTTACGCCGGTCGGACTTGATCATACACTTATTCTTGGCAACACCCTGAAGGAAATTGCCGCGGACAAAGCCATGGCCATGAAGAAAGGGCCTGTGGTCATTTCAAGGCAGGAACCGGCTGTCATGGATGTGTTCAAGTCCAGGGCGGATGAGACAGGAGCAGATATTTACCCGGTGCCTGATTATTTTTATTTCCAAAAAGAACAAATGAGGTCATCGGACAGGCCGGAAATGGTTGTCAGGACAGGCGATATCGGACTGAAGGGTTTGTTTCAACTGGATAACGCGGCAACAGCTCTTCTTTCCTGGAAGGCTTTTGCTGAAAAAAAAGGAGTCATTCCTGATATCCAACTTTGCCTGCGGGCTCTGAAAGAAGCTTTCTGGCCTGGAAGGATGCATATTATTCAGGAATATCCAATGGTTGTTCTTGACGGAGCGCACAATCCCCAGGCAATGAAGGCTCTGAAAAAGGGGTTGATCGCAATGGGAATAAAGCCCAGAACCGTTATATTTTCTTGCGTCAAAGATAAGGATGTGGGACAGTTGGTTGAAATTGTTAACAGTCTGGGCGCAGAAAACATATTTATTCCTGAAATCAGAGAAAACCCCAGAGCAATGCCAAAAGAAGAATTGGCTGCCTTGTTCCGACCACATGCTTTTCCCATGGATAATGTAATAAAATACCTGTCCGGATTTAAAAAGGAAGAAGCTCCGGTTCTGGTATGCGGTTCGCTATATCTTCTGGGAGAGATTTACTCTGCCTTTCCCGGGTGGATGGAGCGTTGACTTATCATAGGTCAGGATTTACCATATCTGCGGTCATTCCCGGACTCCGGCCCTGACCGGGGAGGTTACCCGGATGTTCTCCTGCATTGTTGAATTTGAATAATCATGTCTATTCAGGAGGTTTTTGTTGTCCAATTTATACAGATTGCTTCCTTCGGTGGATTCACTCCTGGGTGACCTGTCGGATGATGGAGCTTACCAGTCTCTGCCCAGGGCATTTATCCGCGAGCTTATTAATGATTTTCTTGTGCTCTGCCGTGAAGAGATTAAGGCCGGGGTAATAACCGACAAAGGAGAACTGAATTATTCCAGGCTCAGGACCAGACTTGACGCATACCTCAAAACTCATACCAGGCCACATTTCAGAAGGGTGATCAATGCCACCGGAGTTATCATTCATACCAACCTGGGCCGCTCAATTCTAAACAGAAAAGCGGCTGAAGCCGTCTGGGAGGCCTGCCTTCATTATTCCAACCTGGAATTTTCCCTTGATACCGGCAAAAGAGGCAGCAGATACAGTCACGTGGAAGAACTTCTCTGCAGGATAACCGGGGCTGAAGCTGGGCTGGTGGTTAATAACAATGCATCGGCCGTATTGATTATTCTGGATACTCTGGCCAAGGGCAGAGAAGTGATAGTTTCCAGGGGGCAGCTGGTGGAGATTGGCGGATCTTTCAGGATTCCCGATGTCATGACCAAGTCAGGGGCGGTCCTTAAAGAGGTCGGTGCCACCAACCGGACTCATGTCAAGGATTATGAGGAGGCAATAAGCTCTCAAACAGGTGCTTTGCTCAAGGTTCACACCTCCAATTACCGCATAATCGGATTTCATAAAGAAGTAAGTCTGAAGGATCTGGTTAAAATAGGGGAAGGGCATTCATTGCCGGTCATCGAAGACATGGGCAGCGGCAATTTTTTTGATTTTGCGGCTCATGGATATCATTTCATGCCCGAGCCCACAGTTCAGCAGGTGGTTAAAGACGGAGTGTCCGTAGTGTCATTCAGCGGGGACAAGCTTCTGGGAGGGCCCCAGGCAGGAATTATCGCTGGTAAAAAAGAATATATTGACCGGATTAAGAAGAACCCCATGAACAGAGCTGTCCGTATCGATAAAATGACTCTTGCGGCGCTTGAATCCACCTTAAGGTTTTATCTTGATCCCAATGTTGCCATGCGGGAAATCCCCACTCTGCGCATGATCACCATGAAATCCGAAGAACTCGGAAAAGCGGCCCGTAAACTGCGAAACCGCATAAGGAAAAATATAAAATATGAGGTCCAGCTGAGCATTTTTCCCGCCCATTCAAGAGTTGGAGGGGGATCATTTCCAGAGCAGGATCTGCCCACGCATGTTGTGGGTATAAAGTCTTCTCTGTTGAACAGTGAGCAACTGCGGGACAGGCTTCTGCAGACTGATCCGCCGCTGATAGGCAGGATTGAGAACGACTTTTTCTGCCTGGACCCAAGGACTGTTGAAGAGGGCGAGTATAAAATTTTGTGTGACGCGCTTAATCAGGCATTTGAAAAGGCAGGAAATTAATCTCAAAATCAAAAATGGAGTTTTGAATGGAATTTGAGCCGAAAAATTGCTGGAACGTATATAAATCCAAGAAGCATAAGACAGCCATGGATAACCTGGCGGCTGAGTATATTGAGTTTTTAAGTCTGTGCAAGACTGAAAGGGAAACCATTGACTGGCTTGTCCGGCAAGCCGTTGCAAAGGGCTTTGATGAAGGTTTTGGAGAGGATAAATTTTTAAAGATTCACAAGGGCAAAAGTGTGATCCTGGCCAGAAAGGGAAAAAAGCCGCTGGCTGAAGGACTCAGAATCCTCGGGGCTCACGCTGATACTCCAAGGCTTGATTTCAAACAGAGGCCTCTCTATGAAGAATGTCAGGTCAGTCTGGCCAAGACTCA
>SKKD01000192.1 GCA_007121655.1 Desulfonatronovibrio sp.
CCCTTTTTCATTTTTTTATGCAGGTGTGCCATGCCCTGCAAAATATCAATAGGGTCTCACAATGTCAAGCATAAACCTGAAAATATCCACCAGAAAATGAAATTATGGGCATTGCAAATATGGTCAGTAGGGTCACACGCAATATGCCAAGGTTAATATTCCGATTTTATTGACAAAGAACAGTGCTGAGGACTAAAAAAGGTGAAAGTCCTGACTAACGCTTAAGCCGGAAGAGCCTCATTATTTTTGAGTTGAAGCTTCAGGACATCATTGAAGCTTGTACATATCGCTTTCAAGGCTTTCTTCCCGGGCTGATAACCTTGCCGTAGAACTGCTGATTTGCCGGTCTCTGATGTCAGCCAGCCAGATATCGGCAAATTCCGCCTGATCGTCCTGTATTGCCTTTTCGTTCCTTACCGGGTCTTCATCAAGAAAGACCGACATAATATCAAAGCCCTGAAGATCATTCCGATAACAAACAGGATAGTATCTTTTTGCCAACTTCAGAAAGAGCATTTCCGGTTCTCTCATCAGTGATCCGTTTCTTTCAACATAGTGGGCAAGATAAAAAACCGGCCCATACTTTGTATAGTGTACCAGACCGCAATACAATGCCATGCAGGATCCGGGCGCGTTGTCAAAAAAGTTGCTCTTGCCGTCAATCTTCAAGCCTTCTGTAAGCATGTCCAACAATTCATTATCCTTAACAGCCTTCATCTTCTTCTCCTGTTACAATTTATATATCATTCATATATATCCCGCCGGCAGGCCTGGATTTTTACGTATCGCTTCCCGAGGATTCATTCATCTGAATGCCTTGCCTGCTCTGGGAGATCATTCAGATGGTTCAGAGCCGGATCAAGCAAAATACATGGCTGCCTTTATGCCTGCCCGTGCGCCTGCAATCTTTCGGCACTCCTGACCCCCTCGGCCGCAGCACCTTTGAAAGAACCGGCATGTTTTTTATTGTTTGCAGATGTCGACAGGTTTCAGGTTTGATCGCCCCTCGTTTACGAAAACTAATCAGGCCATTTCATAAGTTTAGGGATTTAGCAACCAGTCAGTTTCAGCGCGTATGCCTGCCTTTTTGTTCTCCTTTAAAATTGATTTACAGCAAAGCTATGTCTTGGAAGCATCATTGAAGATGTTGTGATCACGGCTTATATTTTCTGATTGCAGTCAGGTTTTCCATTTTAATAATTCTTAAATTTTGTCTTGCCTGTGGGTAATATGGATTATAATTAATCCATATCTTCTTAAAAATGCTGCAAGGCCATGTTTTGGGGCGAGTTTTAACAGCTTGTCGAAAAACTCTGTGCCTGGCAGGATGGATGGCAGGGCTGATTTAGCTCTCTAAATCGGATGATTTTTCCATGTCATTGCGAGGGAAAAGAACATCTCAATCAGTTATCATGAGCTTGCCACGCCCGGCACCGACATGAGATGCTGATTTTATCAGCTGTCTAAAAAAATACTGCTCATGTAGGTGCCGGGCTCGCAATAAACAGGTTTATCAGGAGTTACAGGAAAAATCGCTTAATTGAGGTGCTCACAGGCAGTTGTTTTGAATAAAAGGTTAATTTGTCAGTTTTCATTTACGTAATAATCTGAGACTGTTTTTAAAACAAAGGATGATGACATGAATCGTTATCTGTCGATTTTTCTGCTTGTCTTCCTGGTTGCGGGGCTGGTGTACAGCACATATTCCTTTTCCCGGGGAAGATTTATGGAAGGCATGGTTATATTTCCCCTGCTGGCAGGCTTGTATATATTCATCATGGCCTGGCAAAAAAAGCAAAATAGTGAGGATAAGGATTAAATCCCATACCCCTGGCTCTCACCTCAATTTACATTCAAATCGGTTTTTTTCCCATTTCACCAATTTTCACCCATTTGGGTGATTACGTACTTGCCGGCATCTGCCATGTTAAAGTCAAATCAGTGTTAAAAACCTAAGCCTGGTATGGTTCATGGCTTAAAATTTATTGTACAAAGGCAAGCAATGGCACAAGGGATGAAGTATGGCAAATAGTCAACATTCCAGGCTTTCTTATCTCTCATAAGCACGAAAAGCTTTCTTTCCGACGAGTTGATCTCGTCTGTACAGGTTTTGATATCTGCCTTTTCTGGCTTGAGTATATAATCATCCTGCAGGACGGAGGTGGTTCGCAAGGACCGGTGTCAATAAGGGACGGTAAAAAAATCCCGAACAAAATCATTCTATTGTTGCAAAAAGAATTTCTCTCCGGTATGCGGAGATTACAAGCAAAAAACAATAGTGGTTTTCAGGGTGAAAAAAACTCCTGATTGCTGTGTCGTCCCCTACAAGTTACTTGAACCTTATAAGCAATAAATTCAGCAATTTAAAGGTTTGCCATGCAGATTGCTTCGGTCGCTACGCTCCCTCGCAATGACAGGTGAAGCGTGACCTGAACCGTGACTATCAGGTGTCACTGAATTTTGGTTCAACCGGCTGGAGCGTACTTTTCAAAATAAGCTATCCCTTCATTTAAAGAATTAAGAATATCTCACAACCGGCCTGCCTCCGGCCCATAGGGCCTACGCCCCGGTGGGAAGCAGGCCTAGAGTAAGGGAGCAAGAGTGGAGGAAGAAAATCTAATATCATATCCACCGAGCCGGTGTATATAAATAACAAGCTCCCCGCCTGCCTGCCCGGCACATATCTCAGGGATGATGCATGCTCATTGCATAATTTTCTATGCTTTGACAAACAACGAATAAGCAAAGTCCTGGTAAAAGATAGGTGCCTGGGGGGCGGAAGACGCCTTGCCCCAACAGGCAGTTAGCATGGTTTTTAAGCTTTTACCGGCTGCGTACGCTTAAACCGGAAGAGCCTGAATTTTGCCAGAAAAAGAGATCCTTGATTTTCAGTTGAACACAAGCTTCAACCCATCGGAGGCTGAAATGTTAAATCCTCCCGACTTTAAAGTGGAAAATCCCGGCAATGAAGCCCCCCCCGACTATCGGTTTATCCTGCAAAATTCTCCCATAGGCATATTCACTTCCGTTCCCGAAGGCCGTCTTTTATCGGCTAACCGGGCTTTCGCCAGGATGCTCGGTTACTTAACCCCGGAAGAGCTGGTCAGCTCCATAACAGAAATATCCTCTCAAATATATGCGGATCCCGCTGACAGAAGAAAATTTTTAAGTCTTCTGGACAGCAGGGGAGAAGTCAATAATCATGAATGCCGTTTTCGCCGCCTGGACGGGACGGAGTTCTGGGTATCAATAAACGCTCTGGCCGTGCGGGACACAAACGAAGCCGTCAGTCATTACCAGGGTTTCGTCACAGACATTACCCAGCTCAAGGAAACTGGAGAGGCTTTAAGGGAAAGCCGGGAATTGCTTGACATAGCTCAGCGGATGGCCAGGATCGGGGGCTGGCAGTGGGATGTGGCGCGAAGGAAAATGATATGGACCAACGAAGCATACCGAATACACGGATTAAAGCCCGGGGAGGTTGATCCGGGTTCCCCTGAGCATATTCAGCTCAGCCTGGCCTGTTATGACCCGGAGGACCGCCCTGTTATCCAGGCGGCTTTTGAACGCTGCGCCACGAAAGGAAAGCCGTACAGCCTGGAATTTCCCCTCACCACGGCTGATGGACGCCGGATATGGATCAGGACGATGGCCAGGCCGGTGCTGAAAAGAGGAAAGGTGGTCAAGGTCCTGGGCAACATCATGGACATAACCGAGAGCAAGCAGGCTGAAGAGGTATTGAGGGAGAGCGAAACTAAATTTCGCGCACTTTTCGAAAATGCCGGCGACGCGGTTCTTCTGGCCGACGAAGATGGGTTGATAGTTGATGCCAATCCCCAGGCTCAGGAACTTACCGGTTATTCTATCAAAGACCTGAAGGGCATGCACCAGACGGTTTTGCACCCTCCTGAAATTAAGGAGCAGGCACGGTCCGCATTTGCCAGAGGTGTTCAGTCGTCGCCCTGGCCGTGCATCCAGGAATTCATTCTTCTTGACTCTTCAGGTCGCCACATTCCGGTGGAAATATGCAGCGGAGGCCGCTTCCGGCACGGCGACCGGTGGCTGCATGTCGGCATTTTTCGAGACATTACTGAACGAAAAAGGACCGAGGAAGCCCTGCGGGAGAGTGAAATCAAGTACCGCAGTATTCTTGGCTCCATTCCCGACCTGATGTTCATCAATAATCTGGAAGGAATCTACCTTGATTATCACGCATCAGATTATAGCATGCTAGCGCTAAAGCCTGAGCAATTCCTGGGCAAAGGCGTCACTGATGTTCTTCCGTCTCCTGTTGCAGAGAAGATAGTTCAAGGCTTCAAAAGGACACAGGAGTCAAAACAGCCCGTAATCATTGAATACAGTCTAAGTATCGACAATGTTTTAAAATATTTCGAAGCTCGAATCACACCCATGGATGACCGGCGCCAACTCACCCTTATACGTGATATAACCTCCCGCAAGCTGACCGAACAGACCATTATTCAGACCAGAAAAAAAGTCGCTGCCGCTCACCTCAGACTGCTGAGGGTCTTTGACAATATCAGGGCCTTCATTTTTGTATCTGACATGAAGACACATGAAATATTGTTTGCAAATAAATACATGAAAAGCACTTTTGGAGATGTGGAGGGCAAGCCATGCTGGAAAGTCTTGCGTCCGGAACAGACAGTTTCTTGCGAAGCCTGCAAGCAAAAATTAGTGGATGATGAGGGCAATCCCACAGGGATATATCATCATGAATATCATAACACAAAAACAGGCAGATGGTATGATTGTCAGGACAGCGCCATAAGCTGGATTAACGGCGAGATGGCCCATTTTGAGATGGCAGTGGATATCACCGAGAGGAAACTGGACGCGGAAGAATTAAAAAAGAGCAGCCGGCAGCTCCAGAAGGCCCTGGCCGAACGAGACAAGTTTTTTTCCATCATCGCCCATGATCTAAAGTCACCCCTTATCGGATTTCTCGAATTCATCAGGATGTTGACTGAAAGTATTGAAGAGTTGAGTATGGAGGATATCCGGAGACTGGCGGGAGACATGAAGCATGCGGCTGATAATTTGTACAATCTGCTGGAAAATCTCCTGGAATGGTCGGTCATGCAACGGGACGAGGCGGACTTTCTGCCTTTTTCCTGCAGTTTAGCCGCCGTTGTCGAACAAAATATTGATCTGATGCGGACCTTTGCCATGCAGAAAAATATCGAGTTCAGGTGCTCCGTGCCGGAGACCCTGCTTGTCTATTCCGATATGCCGATGCTGAACATGATCCTTCGCAACCTGTTTTCCAATGCCATAAAATTTTCGAGGAGCAACGGGATAGTGACAGTATCCGCCACGCCCAGAGATTCAATGGTCCTGGTTTCCGTGGAGGATCAGGGAGTGGGCATGAATCAGAATGTCCTGTCTTCCCTGTTCGTTCTGGGTCAGACGCAATCCAGGAGAGGGACGGCCGGAGAAAAAGGCACAGGGCTGGGTCTGCTTTTGTGCAAGGAATACGTGAATAAACACGGTGGAGAAATCTGGGCTGAAAGTAACTCTGAAACCGGA
>SKKD01000157.1 GCA_007121655.1 Desulfonatronovibrio sp.
ATTTACCAGTAAAGCCACTCCTGACTCCAGAGGACATACAGCGCGAGGAGAAGGTTGGTAACCGCGTGGGATAAAATCGGTGAAAAAAGATTGCCTGTCCTGTAAAGTACTCCTGCATAGATCATGCCTGCAATGATACCAGGCAGCCAATGGTGATGAATGAGTCCAAAGGCCACTGATACCGCGACAAAGGAAAACAGGTTGAATTTACCCAGGGTAATTTTTCTGAAATCAGTATCAATGAGCACGCGGAGACCAAAGGATCTCCAGAATATTTCCTCCATGACCGGGACAACCAGAACAGCTCCGGCTATTCGGAAAAGTATCAGGGCAAAGGCTCCGACATTGGTTCCGGTCAGTTCGTAAGGATTAAAGCCTTGTGGCGTGCCCAGGAGAGGATATAAGCCTTCCATTCCTATCCAGAGCAGAAAAACCGCGATGCCGGATAAGATGGCATGCCAATCGAGAAAAGGGCGGATTTCCTTCTTGAAGGTGTCCCAGATGCAATAAAGAAGTATTCCCACCAGAATAGTTTTTACAGGATAGACAAGAGCCTGGCTCAGGCCGGTGATTTCAGGCACATAAGTCAGTACGGCAAACAGGGCGAAGGGAGCTATGTATCTGAACAAAGGCCTACCATCCGGGTTGATCGGTTCTCATGGATTCGGCAAGGTCATAGGCATAGTCACCAACAGTTCTGGCCCATTTTGAATGAACCATTTGTCTTGCCGCCTCCTGAAAATCATCCTGCTCAAGGGCTTCCAGCATTTTTTCAAAACTGAGCAATCCGTTTATGGATGTCTGCCTGGCCATCCTGATCAGAATTTCCTGCCTTGTTTCCGACAGCCCGGAATATGAAGGCACTATTTCGTACAGTTCTTCATGTATGGCCTGATTTACCGGACTCAACTCAAGCCGTGGAGCAGGTTCAACATTTATTTCATCAAGCCTGCTTTCATCCGTCTGTTCCCGGGGATCAGCTTCATTAAGCGCATCACCTGGACTTTCCTCAATAATATTTTCAGCCTGAGCAACCATCTGTCCGCGAGGATGATCATTGTTTTGTTCATTTAGCGGCTGCTCCCCGGAACCTTCTTCGGCAGCAACAAAGTATTCGTCCACTGGAAGGAAGTGTTCAGGACCGATCCGATCAGCGTGTTCAGCTTCAGTCTCCGGCCCTTTTGATAAAGACGGGCCGATTCCGGCATCAGGTTGAACTGAACTTGTAAATTTCCCGTTTATTTCCCGGGGAATCATATTTTCCATTCCGATCAAAACATTTTCTTTATAAGGACTGAACCAGATTCCTGCCGCGGCCAGAAGAATCAGGAAACTTCCCGCCAGGGCGTACCTGAATCGTCTGCTGGCCGGTAGTCCTTCAAGATCGCTTTGTACTTCCCTGATAATGGCCGGGTTGATTGTTTTTCGACCATATCCGAATGCTGTAACCATGGCGTTGTCGCAAATGATATTGATTTTCCGTGGAATCCCCTCTGAATACTGATATATTTTATTGAGAGCCCCCCTGGTGAAAATGTTTTCCCTTCCGGACTTTATTTCCGCCTTTCTAAGCCTGTACAGGATATAATCTCTGGTCTGGTTTTCAGACAGAGGCTTGAGCGTAGCACGTATGGCGATACGCTGCCTGAGCTGTCTCAACTCTTTCTTGTCCAGAATTGCGTCAAGTTCTGTCTGACCGATGAGAAATATCTGCAGCAACTTATCCTTGGTGGTCTCCAGATTGGAAAGCATGCGCAGGTTCTCGAGGGTTTGAACGGGCATATTCTGGGCGTCATCAATGATCAAAATTACATTGTAGCCTTGCTGGTATTCTTTGATTAAAACTCTGTGCAACTCATTGACCAGCTCAAAGATTTCATCTTCCAGGGGCAGGATATGTGGACCATCGGACTTGCTGTTTTGGATGCCGAGCTTATCCGGAAGGTCCAGACCCAGTTCTGAGTATATGGTCAGTAAAAGCCCTTTAAAACTTAAATTGGAATTAAAGACGAATACGGTTTTTATTTTTGAACGATCGCTCCACTTGTTCAAAAAAGTCCTGATAACAGTTGTTTTGCCCAGTCCCACCTCTCCGGTCAGGGATATAAACCCTTTTCTGTTCTTAAGCCCGTAGATCAGAGAGGCGTAAGACTCTTTGTGAGTGGGGCTCAAATAGAAAAAAAAGGGATCAGGGGTAATATGAAATGGTTCTTTTTTCAGACCAAAGTGTTCAAGATACATAATTTAAACTTCTGTTTTGAAGGTTGAATTCAGGAAAAATAAGTCTATTTTTCAAGCGCATATCAGTATTTGCCCCAAAGCAGCGAGTCTTTGAGATGACTACAAAAGTCGCCCTGCCAAGACTATCCTCCGAGCTCATTCAAAAGGGCCAGAGCTTCTTCACGTTCACGGAACGGACGATCTGATTCAAGAGCCTTTTTCAGGTGGTTCAGGGCTTCGCTTCTGTTTCCGTAACCGTGCTGGGCCACTGCCATATGATACCTGATTCCCGGATGATCCGGTGCGCCGCGCAGGGCGTCCTGAAATTGTGCAATGGCGCTTATATATGCTCCTCTTTTTACATAAATCCAGCCCAGTGTATCACTGATGGCAGGATCATCCGGATATCGCCTCTTGGCCCTCTGAGCCAGGCCCAGAGCTTCGTCAAGACTGCCTCCGGATTCAATCAATATCCAGGCCAGGTTGTTTGCCGCGGGAGCGAAGTCGCCGTCCTGTTCCAGAACCCTTCTAAAGTAGGTTGCGGCCTTATCAGTGTCGCCCTTTTCGTGGTATAACATTCCCTGGTTCATAAGCACCGATATTGACCGGGGATGTTTTTTCAGCAGATTTTCATTGCTGGCCACGGCCTGCTCAAGATTTCCCATGGCAGTGTAAAGGCTTGCAAGGTTCTGATAGGGAGTCGACCATTCCGGATTTTCCTTTAAAGCATTCTGCAGCGCTGCTTCAGCTTTCTCAAAATCTCCTCCGTCCATTAAGACAACGCCCCGGATGTTGAACATGTAAGACCTGACTGTCTTGTTGTCGGGGTGTTCTCCAAGTACTGATTCAATATAATCCAGAGCCTGTTCAGGTTCTTTCTCAGCCATATAGGTCTGAACCACGCTCTGCAAAAGAACAGGCGCGGCCGGATTTTTTTCAAGGCCTGCCATATAGTAGGACCTGGCCTGTGCCGGATTATTCCGGGCCATATGCATTCTTCCAAGGTAATAATAAGCTTCCGGATTGGCCGGTTCCAGTTCCTGGATGCGTTTGAATGACTTTTCAGCCAGTGACCAGTTCTGACGGGCTAATCCCGCCTGACCCATAATCAGGTGGGCCCTGCTTAGATTGGGTTGCATACCAAGGACAATTCCGGCGTACTCTTCCGCCTTTTCCAGTTGCCCGCTCTCGAGCATTCGTTCAGCCTGAAGCAGGTTTGCTCTTGCGTGGTTCGGGTTAAGCTCAAGTGCCTTGTTTAACTTTTCCTGCCCACTTGTTTCCCTGGCCTGTCTGAAATCAACCAGAGCAGTATAAAAATTGGCTTCAACGTGCTCGGGATTATTTTCCAGAGCCTTTTGCAGGCTGTTTTCCGCGGCTTTTACATCATGTTCCTGTAAATCGCGCCTGGCCTTAAGCACAAGCATGTCAGCATCGTTTGGGTCATCCTCGAGCACCTTTTGTATCCTGACATCGGCTTCATTAAAATGGCTGTTGCTGAAATAGTAATGTGCAAGGATCCTGCTGGGCCTGTTGTCTTCCGGAAATTCCTTCTCGGCTTTCAGATAGTAGTCATGAGCTTTATCCGGCTGACTTATGACCTGGTGCAGCTCCGCCAGGTTCAGAAGTGGTTGGATATCTTCAGGGTTATTTTCTTTTGATTCTTCAAGTGTCGCGATGGCTTTATTACTGTTTTGCTGCTTCAGGTAGAGCCGGGCCAGGGCCAGGTAAAAGTCGGGTGAATTTGGATCCTGTTGTATGGCCTTTAAAAAATAATTCTCAGCCTGGTCGAGTTGCCCTGTCTGCATGAAAAATTTGCCCAGGGAGACTTTATGCAATGGTTCGTCCGGGTAGCTTTCAATAATTTCCTTTAGTGCATCTTCAGCCTGTTTAAGCTTGTTTTGCTGGGAATAAAGAGTTGCGAGCTGATATCCGGCCGGGGAGGTATCCATGTCGATTTTCATTGAGTCCATAAGTACCTTTTCGGCTTTTTCAGGGTCACCATTGAACATATACAACCGGCTCAATAATATTCTGGCTTCCAGGTTTTTCGGTTCAATACGGATCACCCTGAGGCTATCTTCAATTGCTTCATCAAATCTTTTCTGCTGAGCAAGCACTCTTGACCTGATTAAAAGAGCGTGAACATTGCCGGATTCCTTTTCAAGAATCCTCCCGGTCATGTTCAGTGCATCAGAGAGCTGATTAGCCAGGGCATACATCGTAGCGACTTTAACCATCGCTTCCATATGATCGGGATCGGATTCTATAGCCTGATTGTAGGCCAGAAACGCCTGTGTAATGTCCTGCAGACCTGTGTAAACATCTCCAAGTAAATAATATGCCTCGGCATGGTCGGGATTAATCTGAAGAGCGTTACGCAAGGAGATTCTTGCCTCTTTAAGTCTGCCTTCTTCCAAACTCTGCTTTCCCTGCTCAAAGTGCCTGGAGAATTTTTCCTCCGGACTCGCGCAGGCCTGAATGACCAGAAGAGACAGGATTGTCCCCATAATCAAAGGCAGTTTAAAATTAAAAATAGTACCTTTTGTAAACATTTGCCCTTACTCCTTGATTGAGGATAGTTTCTGAAAATAACCATAGATATCGGTTGATTCCGCATCAAATCAAACCAGTCCGATCTCCCGGCATAAGCCCCGGTAACATTTTTTCTCGCGGCAACGGTCAGTCAAGGCCCACTGGTTAAGCTTCGGGGCACATTACAGGTGAACCGACGACACCGGGATTCTGCATGATTGTAAGATTCCTGATCGTCTGTTTTGAACCATGGCGCTACCGGTTAGAAACTTTTCATGAAATAAAATTAACGATTGCTGAAGACTTGCAAATTTGAAACCAAAAAAAATAGTCAGCTTTTACCTGAATCGAGATAAACTTTGTTTGGGGAGTCATATGAAAAGTATTCGGAATTATTTCTATAGAAAGCAAATCAGGATTTTGAAATATCAACATAACAACTTGATGAACAAAGTCCCGGCAGGGGGTTCTAATTACAAGCGCAAGCCCGGCACCCACTTTGTGAAGTCAGCTGTTACTCATGCCAGGATAATATAAACTCAAGTGGGTGCCGGATAAAGAGCAATCCGGCACTTACATGAGATGAAGATTTTTACAGCGCAGAAGATTTATCTGCTCATGTAAGTGCGGGAGAAACAACACCGTATCCCCTGAGCCTGTCCTCTCCGTTCAGGCTGAACTTAAACTCTCCGCTCACCCTGAGCTTAAACTCTCCCTCGCCCCCTCGCCCAGTCTCCCCCTCGCCCAGTCTCTCCCTCTCC